>JBGTGB010000164.1:0-59977 GCA_041746975.1 Haliea sp.
CGAGCACCCGCAGGTCATTATCGCGCCGCCGAGCGACCCTCTGGCCGGCCGCCCCGTCACGCCCCGGGAACTGCGCGAACGCATCTTCCTCCTGCGCGAACCCGGCTCCGGCACCCGCGCCACCATGGAGTCCTTCCTCACCGATGCGGGCATCAGCGTCCAGACCGGTATGGAGGCGGGCAGCAACGAGACCATCAAACAGGCGGTGATCGCCGGTATGGGACTGGGCTTTATTTCCGTGCATACGATAGCGCTGGAATTGGCGACCGGGCGTCTCGCCGTACTGGATGTCGCCGATACCCCGGTGCTGCGGCATTGGCACATCCTGTTTCGCCAAGGCAGGCACCTGTCGCCGGCGGCTGAGGCATTCAAGGGGTTTGTGGAGAACAATGGAGCGGCCTGCATAGCGCGGGCGATGGACACCGGACTCTAGAGCGGATCAGTCATGGACGGAATACTACCGCAGAGTTCTGCTATTCCGATTGCTCAATTAGTGGGATACTCACACCGTCCCCTTCAAATAGAGAAAGACATGCCGAATAACCGAGTTATGGCTCTTGTACTGCTTGTTGTGGGCGCGATCCTGCTGTTCTTCGCCTACCAATCATCCCAGAGTCTGGGTGACCAGGTGACTGAGGCGGTTACCGGCCGCTTTACCGACTCCACTACTTGGTACCTGATTCTTGGCGCGGCTTCTGTTGCAGGCGGAGTTGGTCTGCTGCTGTCCGGCAAATCCTCGGGTAGTTAAGGAAGAAGCTCCCCTCCCTGAAGCTGCCCGCGGCGAGCGAGTTTTCCATCGCGGGGCAGACGCGTTATCATATGTGTCCGATGCGATACATATACAGGGAGTTTCTATGCAATCACTCAAAGTGAGTCAGTGCTTGTCTTTGGTTCTTGGAGCTGTGCTCCTCACAGGATGCGCAAGCAAACCGGCCGAACCTACTGTGGCCGACCGCATGCGCGGTCATGCAGCTGATGTACAGCAAAGTGCCGACCTTAAAGACTCTCTAGCCCAGCAGTGGGAACGGGGAGGCGCCCTGCTTGCCACGGGTAACCGCAACGTAGAAGAAGGTGAACGCCGGTTGCGAGCTGCAGAACGGGATGTGGAACGGGCCCGGGAGCAGATTAAGCGCGGCCGCGGTGAGGTAAGCGAAGGCCAGAAGCTGGTGAGAGACGCCGAGCAGCGGTTCAGCCGGGAATTTCCCGGCCTTGAATTGAATTAGCCCTGCTACAGTCCGGCTGCCCGTCGCGTTACAAAGTTCGCGACCGCTACTTCTCGTCCAGTCGAAAGCCGAGCTTGATCGCCACCTGATAGTGACCCAGCTTGCCGTTTTCGACATGGCCACGCACCTGGTCGACCTGAAACCACTCGACATTGTTGACAGTGTCCGACGTGCGTGTGATGGCCTGCTGGATCGCGTCCTCGATTGAGGTTGGCGACGATCCGACAACGTCGATAATTTTGTAGACATGACTCATGAATAATCCTCCGTCTGCGAACATGTCGCGGCACCCTAACATAATTATCACCGCCCCGTCCGTACGCTCCCTGACGATACAACCACAGCGATAGCGGACGGAGGAAAAACACTATGTTGGCCAGCTCCTATACGGAGCCTGCGGGAAGCGCTACCGTTATCCGCCGCTCCGTGCCCAGGCTGCGAGGTGGCCGACCGCCACCTGGAAACCCGGGAGGAAACCGATGCCTTCCAACAGAAACACAACGTCGATACCACGCCGCAAACCTTTATCGATGACGAACGCATCGGAGGCTATGAGGAACTGAAGGTTTACTTCGGCGTCCTCTGATCACGCAAGCTCAGGAACAAGCAGTACCAGTTGCAAGTCGTGTCGGTACCTATAAACTGACTATTGCATCGACGCGTCAGCAAAGGCGGCCGCGCAACTGCTTGCGCCAGAATTCGAAGGGGTATTCCTTGATACTTTGGGTCCTCGTACTGCATATTTCCGCCCTCCTGCTGTGGTGTGCGGCCCTGCTTTATCTTCCTGCTTTAATAGCTGGCTCCGCTGTCAGGCAACTTGAAAGTGAACAAAAGCCTAAACCGATAGACACGGTCGAGCGACTTGTGTTCACGCACATCGCCACCCCCGCGGCACTGGTCGCCATCATTGCCGGCACCCTTGTATTTGTTTTCGATCGAACTCTGGACGGCTGGTTGATTGCCAAACTGACGCTGGTGGTCGGCCTGGTAATCTCTCACGTCCTGACAGGACTTCTGATCCTGAAAGCGGCGAGCAGCAAGTCGCTGGGATTATCGTGTGCAGTGTTGGGAATCGCACAGAGTATTTTGATAGTCGCGATATTCTGGACCGTGCTGGCCAAGCCATCCATAGCAGCGCTGCAGTGAGTCTGGCTTTTCGCAAGGTCGGGCGCAGCGCCCCATGCCTCGGACGGTCAGGGTGCGGGTTCTTCGGTGTCCACACCGACAGCGTATTCATAAACCAGTCTTCCCCCAAAAATACCGGTTATGGAAATTAGCAATGCGGTCAGCAGGGATACATAGACACCCCAGGGTAAAATGCGGGTATCCGCCGCATCGACCCGCAGCAACCAGTTCAGAGTTGCCAGAGACAGCAGCATTACTGCCAGGATCGCATGACACCACGCGGTGATCAGGCGGCGTATCCGGGCCACGGTTGCAAGATCCACCAGCCCCGCGAGCCCCGATATCCAACCCCCCAGAGCGCCGACGCCGGCGAGCCACAAGCCAGCCCGCGCCCAGAAATAATCAGAGCTAAAAATAAAAGCCAGGTCTGTTGCCACCAGAGCCATGAGGGCTGCCACTGGAAAATGAATCAACATCGGGTGGAGGGGATGACCACGAATCGCCATCTTGCTGAGAATCGGTTGTTGCACCATCCGCCACCTCGGGCATTGCCGGTTGACCTGATCATGGGCTCGCGCAGGAACCTGTGCTGCAGAGTATCAGGCATCGCGGCGCTTGGCACCACTCTACTCTTGTCCGGCTGCTCCGGCCCATTCTCGACACTGGATCCCGCTGGACCTTCCGCGGCCAGCGTTGCGGGACTATGGTGGGGAATGCTCGCCTTTGCCGTGCTGGTGCAGCTGGCAGTGATGGGGGCGTGGCTCGGTGCCATGTTTGGCACGCAGCACTCCGACGACGAACAGCAGCTTCGGCGCCAACGGCAACGCTGGATCATCGGCGGTGGATTGCTCCTGCCCGGCGCGGCAATTGTCGTGCTGCTGGCTGTTGGCATACCCATCGGTCACAAGCTGTTGCCCCTGCCAACGGACGAGGGTGAAGCACTGCGCATCGATGTCACGGGCCATCAATGGTGGTGGCAGGTGCATTACCCGGACAGCGACATCCAGCTGAGGGACGAGCTGCATATCCCGGTTGGCGTACCTGTGGACCTACACCTCACCAGCGCCGACGTGGTGCACTCTTTCTGGGTGCCAAGGCTGGGGGGCAAACTCGACATGATCCCCGGGCGCACCAACGTATTGCGCCTGCGGGCGGATTCAGCCGACACCTATCGAGGCATGTGCGCCGAGTTTTGTGGTCTGAATCACGCCCACATGAAGTTTACCGTTACCGCGCATGATGCCGGGGAATTCGAAGCCTGGTTGCAAAAGGCGACTACCCGTGACTGACCACATCAACTCGGAAAGTGAACAGCTGCACCAGCGTCTGGAAAAAGTGTGGGGCAACCTGCCTGGCTGGGGCACGCTGGCCGCAGTCAACCATACATCTGTCGGCATTCGCTTCATGGTCACCGGGATGGTGTTTTTCCTGATCGGTGGCCTTCTTGCCATGCTGGTGCGCACCCAGCTGGCGCTGCCAGGACAGACGATTCTCAGCGCCGGGATGTACAACCAGGTATTCACCATGCACGGCACGGTGATGATGTTCCTGTTTGCCATCCCGGTGCTGGAGGGTCTGGCCATGTACCTGGTGCCGAAAATGATCGGCGCCCGCGACCTGGTGTTTCCCCGCATCAGCGCACTCGGCTATTACTGTTACCTGTTTGGCGGCGTGATAATTCTCTCCAGCCTGGCACTGGGAATCGCTCCGGATGCAGGCTGGTTTATGTACACGCCTCTAAGCGACGCCAATTTCTCACCCGGACGTGGGCCTGATTTCTGGCTGCTGGGTATTACCTTCGTAGAGATCTCCGCCATTTCAGCGGGTGTGGAGCTCGTGGTATCGATTCTGCGTACCCGCAGCAACGGCATGTCGCTGGGAAAGATGCCGATCTTCTGCTGGTACATCCTCGCCATGGCCTTGATGATCGTCTTCGGTTTTCCGCCGCTGGTTCTAGCGAGCATTCTACTGGAGCTGGAACGCGCCGCAGGCTGGGTGTTTTTCGCAGTGGAGGGCGGCGGAGATCCCCTGCTGTGGCAGCATCTGTTCTGGATGTTCGGCCATCCCGAGGTCTACATCATATTTCTGCCCGCGGCCGGGATTGTGTCGACGCTGATCCCGGTCTTTGCCGGGCGGCCCCTGGTGGGGTACAACTGGGTCGTTTCCGCCATCATACTCACCGGCTTCATCAGCTTCGGGCTCTGGGTGCACCACATGTTCACGGTGGGCATTCCCGCCCTTGCCCAGGCGTTTTTTTCCGTGGCCAGCATGATGGTGGCGATTCCTACCGCCATCCAGGTATTTGTCTGGCTCGCCACACTGTGGGGGGGGCGAGTGCGATACAGCCTGCCGATGTTATGGATCTTCGGCTTTCTGGTGATCTTTGTCTGCGGCGGCCTTACCGGCGTTATGCTGGCGCTGGTGCCCTTCAACTGGCAGGTCCATGACACCCACTTTGTCGTTGCCCACATGCATTATGTGCTGGTGGGCGGCATGCTGTTTCCACTGATCGCCGGATTTTATTACTGGCTGCCCCACTTTTCCGGGCGCATGCCCTCGCTGACAATGGGGCGCTGGGTATTCTGGCTGATTTTTGGCGGTTTCAACCTGACCTTTCTGCTCATGCACCTCACGGGTTTACTCGGCATGCCCCGCCGTATCTACACCTATGAAGCGGGACTGGGCTGGGACTGGCTCAATCTATTGTCCTCCGTGGGTAGCTTTGTGATGGCCCTGGGTGTGGCCATGCTGCTGCTGGATTTTGTCTTCCACTTTCGTTACGGGCGCCGCGCAACAGCGAATCCCTGGGGGGCTGACACCCTGGAATGGGCTACTACAATGCCGGCCAGCTCCTACAACTTTGTCAGCCTGCCGGATATCCACAGCCGCCATCCCCTGTGGGAAGACCCAGGGCTACCCCAATCCATCGCGGCGGGGGAGCATGGGCTTGCGGAGATCGATCATATCCGCCGGGAAACCTATGGGTCTGATGCTGTAAGCGGGCAAGTGCGGGTGATACTCCACCTACCCTCGAATTCCTGGTTACCACTGCGGGGGGCATTGATGATTGCCCTGCTGTGTATCAGCCTCCTGCTGCGCATCTATCCGCTGGCGCTGCTCGCGACCATCGGCGCCGTATTCGTGCTGCTGCGCTGGAGCTGGCATAACGGCGCGCATCCCCGCGCCGATCCGCTGGATGAAAATGAGCCCGTGGACCCACCTCTACATTCCCGCACCTGTGACGGACCGGGCTTGTGGGGCATGGTGGTAACATTGATGGCCAATGGCACTCTTTATGCCTCACTGCTGTTCGGATGGTTTTATTTGTGGACAGTCGCGCCACAGTGGTCGGTGCCGGAAGACACCCCCCTTGCCCTGTGGCCATTGCTCGCCAGCGGCCTGGTGCTCAGCGTCGCGGTGCTGGTCTTTCGCAACGCAGCAACACGCCTGAGGGCTGGCAATGACGTTCACCTGCAGCGGCGGCTGTGGCTGGCAGCAGCTATTGGCGCAGGCCACTTTGGGCTGCTGCTGAGTGTACTGCTGAATGCTCCACTGTCCCCCCAATCCCTGGCGCATGATGCAGTACTGATGGTGATGTTGATCTATCTGTTGTTCCATGGCGGGCTGGCGACGTTGTTGACCGCTATGCAGGCGGTGCGGGTACGGATCGGCTATGTCGGTGTCCGGCTTCCCTATGAGCCGATGGTACTACAACCTTTCTGGACCTATACGCTGGGTGTTTTTTGGCTGGCCTTCGCCGCGTTTATTCTTCTGCCCATGACTTTTGGCGCAATCACGGTTGGGGGTCCGTAGTGTTGCGTCCATGCCACCCGGTGCACCTGGTGCTGGGCCCGACTATCTGGGCGGGATGGTTTGCGGCCTTGTACGCGGGCATGTCAGTGTCTTGCAGCCTGATCCCGCCGGCGGCGAGCCAGGGGGCGATGACCTGGATAAACGCCGCTCTCCTGGCGCCAACAGTGCTTGTTGGACTGCTTCTTGCCGTCCTGGGGCGCCGTTGTTGGCGGCACGCATCCGTCAATCGCGGCAACACCGCTGATCGACCGTTTACCAGCAACGTTGCGGCCAGCGTCTATCTTCTTACCGCTACTTCCACGCTAATGATCGGCCTGCCGCTTTTTTTCCTGCCTCCCTGCCTGTGAGTGTCGTCCTCCTGGCGCTCTTGCTCAGCTACAGCGAGGTTGCTCTTGCTCACAATCCCCTTGCCTCTGGGGGCCAGGAGCAAATTGCAGCGCTGATGGGCAGCTTGCTGCTGGCGCTATTCTGGCTGCTCTATATCGTGGGCTCACGGCGCAAGCCCCCGCAGTGGTATCGCGGCCTAAGCTTTCATGCAGGCATTGTTCTCTGTCTCATGGCGATTCTTGGACCACTTGACGAACTGGCCGAGACCAGCGCTGCCGCGCACATGACCCAACATATGTTGTTCATGGTGGTAATCACTCCCCTGTGGGTATTGGCTCGTCCCCTGGCGCAGATTGTCGCCGGTGGCGGAAAACTTCTCACCCTGATCTGGCAACCCATGCTCCGCTTGGCCCTGCATCCGGTGCTCGCGGCATGGGTTCACGGCGCGGTCATTTGGTTCTGGCACATACCCGTGTTTTACCTGCTGGCGCTGGACAACCCCTGGTGGCATCTCATCGAGCACGCCTGCTTCATTGTCACTGCCGGGCTGTTCTGGTGGGCAGTATTGAACAGCACGCACCGGAGCGCTCCCTGGGGACTGCTGGCACTATTGCTGACGCTGATGCACACAGGATTTCTCGGTGCGATTCTCACCTTTGCCAGAGCGCCGCTGTACGGCGATGGAAGAGGCCTGGAAGACCAGCAACTGGCTGGTTTGATCATGTGGGTGGCCGGAGCCATCCCCTACCTGATCGCCAGTGCGGGAGTCGCAGGCCGCTGGTATCGGAGGGCAGTTTAAACAGCTGTGTTTCACCTTGAGCTTTCGTGCGACAGCGAACCGACTCCCTGACTCTCTCAGGGTACCTTGTCAGCTCATCCTGAGTGCCATAACTCATGGTAATTCAGTTCCTGTTCCGGCAATGTTGCGGGAACAAATACGCCGTGATGAAGCAAGTTAGGCAGGGCATTACGTCCGACTAACACGCATGATCCAAAGGAGATTCATATGAACAAGTTACATTCATTTGCCTTTTGCGCACTGGTCACTCCAGTCCTGACATTTGGCGCCGGCTCCGTGTTGGCTCAACAAACTACCGGTTCGGCAATTGATCGAGACCAGCAAACCCATCAGAGTGATCGCGCGGCCGGCTCCTCCATGGACCGGGGCACCCAAGGTGATCATAGCTCCACTCAGAAGGGTACACACGGTGAGCAAACCTCTGAGCGCGCACGCCAGCTCGGCGCGGACAAAGCGTCTGATCGCAGCGACTACCAGGCAGGAGCCAAAAAGCAGAACCGTGGTCATATCGGCTCAGTTCCGGCCATGGGCATGCGTTCCAGCGACCTGATGGATGCGAAAGTCAGCACCGCCCGTGATAACGATGTAGGCCCGGTAGAAGATCTGGTTATTGACCAGAACGGCCAGGTCGTGGCTATCATAGTCGGCGTCGGCGGCTTCCTCGGAATGGGCGAGAAAGACGTAGCCATTGGCTGGGATAACGTCACCAAGACAGGTACTGGCGATGACCTGGTTCTGCGGGTTGACGTTACTCGTGAAGATCTCCAATCTGCACCGGAGTTCGAAGACAAGGACGACTGAACTGCAGTTCTCTGATCTAAATCTGCAGTAAATAGATACGGCAGGGGCGCAAGCCTCTGCCGTTTTTTTTACCGGAAAAAGGAAATCGCGCGATCTAGAAGATCAGCGCGATCAGGATGATGATGGGAATCGGAATCCCGAGAAACAACAGTAACAGCGAACGCATGGCAAGCTCCTTTTCAAGCAACAGTGTGTGATTTATGTATCGCGCTGACGTCCACCGAAAACCGCCATGAGACTTGCCGTAAATGCGCCAAGCAGCAGCGCTACAACTACCCAGAGCGCCGCGTAGGCTGACGCTTCACGCGCCTCATCGGCAACTTCACGTGCCTTGGTTTCTGCTTCTTCCAGTGTGGTCCTGGCTCTCTCAAAACTTTCCGCCACACGGCGCTCCGCCTCCTGCCTGCTCAGATCGGTCCGCTCCGAGATCAGGCGACCGATATAGCGTTCGTCCTCTTGCGGCAAGGTTCCGGTGCGCAGGGCTCGGGCAAATATCCGCGTGACTTCGCCGGCAGGAATCTCGGCTACCTCACGCGCGACTTCGCGAGTCTGATCTGCCGCTCCGGTAGCAGCGGACTTAGCTTCACCGCGGAACAATGAATCGACGAAATACTCGATAGTCGAGTCTGCTCCGTCGGAGCCAGTGTTGCCCGAAGCCAGTGTCGCAGCCGATCCTGTCGCCGTCCCGGCAACGTCTCCGACCACGGTGGCAGCGCCGCCAGCTGCCTTCCCCGCGGCACTGATCCCAGCGCCCACGATCGAGCCGATGACCGAGGTCATTAGCAAGACAGTGAGTAACGATGCGACCGCCCAGGTGAGAAACCCGTGCGCAGTGTCGCGAAAAAACACTTCATCGTTGTGCAATGCCGTCCACTTCGTGCGCAGTCTTCCGGCCAGGTAGCCGCCCAGTCCGGATGCGGCGAGCTGGGTAAAGGTCAGCCACGCGACAGCGCCAAACCCGAAGGTTGTGGCACTGATGCCCTCCAGTGTCCATGGAGACACTGCGGAAAGTCCAAGCCCAGTTCCGAGGATAAACAACAGCAGTGACAGCACCGCTGCACCTACGGCGCCAGCGAGGATTGCGCCCCAGGAAACCGCGCTGTTCCGTGCCGCAGTATCGTCTCCTGCGTTTGGCAAATGGCGAGCTCCCGCCAACGCTGCTTCGCCTGTAAATTCTGTCATAACTCTCTCCATGTCCGATTGTGGTTGGCTCTATAGGGTTAATCGCGTCACTAGTGCTTCGACGCCAGCATTTCGTCGCGCTTGTTCTCTGCTCGAGCCGCTCCAATCGCTGACTCTACCTTTTTCACTTCCTCGGGCGGAGGAAGCACCGCCGGTAACCCAAGTGAGTCGATCCAAAGCTCGCGGGTAAAGCCCTTGGTATGGTACAGGTGGTGATCCTCTTCCTGCTCAACCTGTTCGAACGCCGCCTTGAGTGCGGCTGTTTCCTCGCCTTTGCCGTGCTCGGCCACGTGCCCGATGAGCTCCCAGTTCTGGTGGTCCTTGGTTTCGGCGAGAACCACACACTCGCCCGCTACAAGTTCAGCAGCTTCGGGACTGCCATTGGCCTTTGCCATCTCCATTGCCGCGACCAGGGAGCTCCCTATATGAGCCACAACTTCACGGCCTGGAGTTACGGTGTCAGGATCCAGCCCCAAGTCCTTGAATACTTGCATCAATACCTGCTCGTGAGTAAGCGTCTGCTCAAGGTACTCCTGCCATTCATGCTTCAGATCCTTGTTGCGCACACAGGTGAGAGCGGTTTGATAGATCTTGATACCGCCGCGTTCCGTTTCGAGTGCCTGGTACAACAACTCGTGCAGCTGCTTCTTTACATAAGGCGTCTTTTTCACTGAATCCTCCTGAACACAAATAGGGAGCGCGCCGGGAGGCGAGCTTTACAGCGAATAGTAAGCAGCGCTATTTTGTCGGTCGGTGCACCTTCGCACACAGGTGGCGGTCGCTGTCGTTGCAGCGTGTAACCGCAGCATTCCTGCCGCGCGCACGGCCAGACGCACCTCATCCTCTGTGACGCGCGCACAGTGGACCAGGTCACGACAAACAGCAGCGAGATCTTAAGGGCGAAGGCCAGAACACCCACGATCAAGGTCCTCAAGACACTGTCCCATCCCGCTAAAGAGCATCTGCTTGACTCAGGGGAAGAGTGGCAGGCGCTTCTCTAGGCAGTGCGGAGGGGATCAAAGTCCCGCGAGAAGTTGCGATGAGCAGCCACCGCTGCAATGAATGCAGAACCGACTTCGCCCACTTTATCCACGCCTTCCAGTAGGATACCCGCGTCTGCTTCCATGAAGGGCTTGAGTCCCGCCATCTCCAGCAACTCCCGACCAGCGCCCAACGCGAGTATGGCCTTGCAGTGCATAAAGATGTCCTTAATGAACTCCGCCGTCTTCATGTTGCCCGCGAGTGCGTCGACAGCCTTTTTTCCGTCAGGCACTACCAGTGCGTCGAACAGAAATCCCGGAGAATTTTCCATCGACCTGTCCGCTTCTATCTTCTCTCCCGAATCGCCGGCGAACATTCCTACACGCGGCCCTACAAAGTGCACAACTGCCCCTGCATCGGTGAGCATCCCATGCAGAGAGGCGAGCGACGCATAGTGAGCCCCCTCTTCCACCAACACCGCAATCTGCCGTGTCCGGATACCACATTCGCCCGGCAGAGCCATCAGTGACAACGCCGGAGACTCGGTGACCTCAGGCGTTATTTTCTCCGAAGTAGCTTTTGGCATCGCCTCGGGAACCTCCATCCCCAGACCACGTGCGACATCTGCGGCAAGTTCCTTCGACACGTTCACCAGCGAGGACAGCATACGCTTACGAATGGCAGGCACCCCGACCTTGCTCAGCTCGAAGCGAAATGCGTCGGCGATATGAGCTTGCTCGACAGCTGTCTGGCTAAGGTAGAAAAGCGTAGCCTGTACGTAATGCTCGGCAAACTTCTCCGGCTTACCGCGGACCTTGTCGCCGGCAACGGTCTCCGGGAAGGACACGAACCCGTTGGTTCCGGCCTGAAACGGACAACCCCCAGCAAGGGAATTGGGCTCATAGGCAACGCGGCCCCGGTTAAGAGCCTGGCGATGCATACCATCACGCTGGTTGTTCTGGACCCGGACTATGGGAGAATTAATGGGAATCTCGTGAAAATTCGGTCCACCCAATCGAGAGATCTGAGTATCCACATACGAATGGATTCGACCGGCTAGCAACGGGTCATTGCTGAAGTCGATGCCTGGTACAATATGCGCCGTACAGAATGCCACCTGCTCCGTCTCCGCGAAGAAGTTGTCCGGGTTACGGTTCAACACCATGCGTCCGACAGGCGACAATGGCACCAACTCTTCTGGGATGATCTTGGTCGAATCAAGCACGTCAAAGCTGAAATCTTCGGCTTGTTCTTCAGTGAATATCTGCACGCCCAGCTCCCACTCCGGAAACTCGCCAGACTCAATGGCCTCCCAGAGATCACGCCGATGGAAATCCGGATCGGCCCCGGAAATCTTTACGGCTTCGTCCCATAGGAGCGAATGTGTGCCTTGCAGCGGCTTCCAGTGGAATTTGCAGAACACAGATTCATTCTTCTGATTGACCAGCCGAAACGTATGTACGCCGAATCCCTGCATCATGCGGTAACTGCGTGGTATGCCGCGATCCGACATTACCCACATCAGCATATGAGTGGACTCTGGCATCAGTGAGACAAAGTCCCAGAACGTGTCATGGGCTGACGCCGCCTGAGGCATCCCGTGATGAGGCTCAGGCTTCACGGCATGAACCAGATCTGGAAATTTCATCGCGTCCTGAATGAAGAATACAGGAATGTTGTTGCCAACCAGGTCCCAAATACCTTCATCGGTGTAGAATTTGACCGCGAAGCCGCGCGCGTCGCGGGCGGTGTCTTTAGAGCCGCGTTCTCCCGCCACTGTGGAAAAGCGGGCAAAGACAGGCGTTATTCGGCCCTTCTCGGAGAACAGCGCGGCACGGGTGTATTTACTGAAATCATCGTAGGCTTCGAAGTAACCGTGGGCGGCTGACCCACGTGCGTGAACCACGCGCTCCGGGATACGCTCATGATCGAAATGCGTGATCTTCTCTCTAAGAATGAAGTCCTCCAGCAGTGAAGGACCGCGTAATCCCGCCTTCAAGGTATTCTGGTTGTCGCCAACGCGAACACCCTGGTTAGTGGTCAATGGTTGCTCAGCAGCGTCGACTCTGACCCGATCCAGCGATGCGACGGTCGGATTTGTCCCACTCGCCGCTGCACCACCCGTTTTCGCAGTACCTGATTGCTCGGTTGTGGTGCTAGCGATCAACGCAGCAGAGTCCGGCTGCATGGTCACGCCGGCGGGTGGCGCAACGCCATTATCGTGACCGTACTCCATCGCCTTGGTGCTATTGTAGGGCATCTCGGCGACGAAGCCATCGCTTGCACTGGCCTGCTGCATGACCACATCGTTGGTTTTAAGGACCTCCGCCGCTCGTCCGGGCAATGCTTGCTTAGGCGTCTTTTTCTTTGTCATTGTGTGTCTCCATGTGTGTGGGGAATGGGGAACAAATGTCGTGAACAATATCCGCAACGAGGTACTGAACGCGGCTGGTGTGCAATACGCCTACTGAGGGCTAGTCTCGATCTTACACAGCAGAACAGAGCTCTCTGTGCGCAAGCAAACGAAGCAGAAAAGAAAGTCGTAACAGGGGATGCGTCAGGATTCCAATCTGGCAGTTTGGCAAGCAGCACTATTGCGTTTGGCAACGCACAGAATCGATACAGAAACCGTGAAAAACTCGCGTCGAGAGTATGTAGAAAGTAATGTGCGTGCCAGAGAGAATTATCCGAAACAGCCGCGCGGGTGGCGGTTGTACCTCGAAGGCCCGCAATAGCGGAAGTCCATCAATAGCGGGTATTCGAACGAATACCGAGGAGTGCGCAGTGACACCATCAAATCGAAATTTCAACGACCGCAGCATGGGCAATAAGCCCGATGCTGACAGTAACGGCAAGGTCAAACATACCATCGAGGAGGAAGCCCGGAACGCGAAGCGCGAAATGGAAGCGAGTGCACGAGAGAAAGCACAATCGGGACAGAAGTACATTGTGGACGGAGCGGATGCTCTGTCGGACGCCGTCGATGCAGCCGCAGCAAGTCTTGACGATCACGACCGTGAAGGCCTGGCCCGTTATGCGCGGGAGCTGAGTGGCAATCTCGCCGACGCGGCCGGGCACCTCGAAGGTCGCAGCGTCGATGAATTGGCAAACGATGCCAAGCGGCTGGCGCGAAACAATCCGGCTTTGTTCATGTTGGGCAGCATCGCGGTGGGCTTTGGCCTGTCGCGGTTCTTCAAAGCAGATGCGGAGCGCGATCAACACGACAGCATCTCCACCGGGGCTCCGATGCAGGAAAATGGGCACGGCATGGGGACAACGCACATGAGAGCGACTTCCCCGGGTCTCGCTGACGGGAGGGAGCTGTCATGAGCAGGGAAAACGGAACCACGCCGGTTGCACCGGCGCGCGATGGGGGCCGCGATCTGGGCCGCCAACAGGGTAGCGACTCGATCCCAGATCTGATCCGCGACCTTGCCACTGACCTGTCCTCGCTGCTCGGGAAAGAGATCCAGCTAGCGAAAGCGGAGGTCGGAGAATCCGTGTCGGAAGCCAGAACCGCCGTCGCTGCAGTTGCTACAGGCGCTTGCATAGCGATGGCAGGGCTCGTCGTACTGCTCCTGAGCGCGGTGTACGGGCTCAGCAACCTGGTGGAGCCTTGGCTCGCAGCGCTGATCGTAGGCGCGGTAGCGCTGCTGGTCGGCTACATGATGGTGCATTCAGCAAAAAACAGCATGACTGCAAGCTCCATGGTGCCGGATCGTACCTTGGATTCAGCGAAAAAAGACATTGACACACTAGAGAGGGCCATCCGATGAACAATACTACCCCAACTGGCAGCGATACCACTTCCCGCGATGATGATCGACACAACGGTGCCAAAAGCCCGGAGCAATTGGAGCGCGAAGTTGATCAGGCGCGCGCGCGCCTCGGCAAAACCGCAAAGGAGCTTTCCAACAGGCTGTCGCCCGGAGAGCTTATGGATCAGGCACTTGGAATGGCCCGTGAACACGGCGGCGAGTTTGGGCGCAACCTTGGCTCCCAGGTCAAGAACAATCCGCTACCGCTGATACTCACCGGCGTCGGCATCTCCTGGATGATGATGTCCTCTGGCGGCCACGCCTCTAACCCCTCCCTGGGCTCACACGAGACGAGTACCAACCATGGCCGACATAGTTTCAAGGACGCCCTGGGTAATACCGCCGAAAAATCACGAGACAAGATTGCCGCAGCGGGCGAGCGCGTGCACGATGCGGGCGCGAATGTAAAGGAGTCGGCGCAAAGCGCCAGGGAAAGCCTGGCGAAATTCTATCGGGACCAACCTTTGCTGGCCGGAAGTCTTGGCATCGCCATCGGCGCGGCGCTAGGTGCACTGGTACCGCCGACGGACATCGAGGATGACATCCTCGGCGAGGCCAAGGATCGCGCTAGTGCTTGAAAATGACGTACAGGGCATGAATTATTCCTGGAATGAAGCCTAGCAGCGTCAACAGGATGTTCAGCCAAAAATGCCCCTTCAGGCCGACCTCGAGAAATACGCCGAGCGGTGGCAGGAGAATCGCAAAAAGTATTTTGATGGGGTCGGTCGCGGTGATCGCCATGGGGAATTCCTCTGGATGAAGTGGACGGTTGCCAACGAGATTGAAGTGGGCAGGCCTGGCCCGTCTGTGCGGTACCGCAAGTCTCGAAGGAATATTGGCCTGGAGGCCTGAATACCAGTCTGCAGTAAGGCCGAGCTGTTTTATTAACAAATGTTCGCTAACGCACCAACACAGTGTGCACGCGATGGTACAAAGGGCTTTCACAGCCGTAACACAAGAAGGAAGCGAATCATGAACAGTATTATCTGGATTGTAGGTGCAGTCGTCATTATCGTTTTTATTCTGGGTTTCCTCGGACTGCGCTGAAGCCCGCGTTCGCTCCAGGTTATTCGCAAAGCGCGGCCCCTAGTGGGCCGGTGCGGTAACTGCGAAAGTTCCTGTCTGGAGCGATGAGCAGATCTGAACGCCACTCAAGTATAGATAGTGCTCGCGCACTATTAACGAAGTCGCTAGCCAAGCACATCTGGCTGGTGACCTTGAGATAACCTCTGTGCACACCTTTACCGGGCCCCGGCCCACCCAAAAGTAGATACGCTTAACCGCGAGGTGGAGGTCGATGAATATAGGTCTGGCTGACTATATACGAGCGGAGACTCAAACAATTCTTATGGATTGGGAGGCATTTGCGAAAACCATTCTCAATGCTGGAGATATGAACAAAAGTGGGTTGCGCGACCACGCTCGGGAAATGCTTTTGGCGATTGCCGACGATCTCGACTCCCACCAGACTGAAGCGGAGCGAACTGAAAAATCGAAAGGACGTGAGCCCGAGCATGCGGGGGATTCCTGGGCCGAGATCCACGGCGGCGACCGGCAGGCCAGCGGCTTCAGCGTCGTCGAGACGGTATCCGAGTTTCGAGCCCTGCGTGCGAGCGTGGTTTCCCACTGGACCAAAGCCTGTCCAACAATTGGCGCACAGCAGCTTGAGGAACTCACCCGGTTTCACGAAGCAATTGACCAGGCTGTCGCTGAATCCCTGGAACAATATGCAGACGTGAAGGAGATGGAGACACGGCTGTTTGGCGCCATTCTCGCAGCATCACCTGACCCCATGTATGTGATGGATTTGCATGGTCGATTCCTGTTCGCCAACATGGCCACCGCTACGCTCTTCGGTATAAGAACCGAGACTATTGTTGGCAAGTCCGCCGTTGACCTCGGGTTTTCGTTAGCGTCGGATTTCCAACGCCACATCAAGGACGCGGTGGGAACCCAGTCAAGCTACCGCGGCAGGTTTACCCATACGTTTCCATCTGGCGAGGGAGATCGATTCGAGTACGTGATTGCACCCGTCGTCGGCCCGCAGCAGAACACTGAAGCGACTGTCTGCATCTTTCGGGACATCACCCACCAGGCGCTTGCTGAAGAGCAAATATGGCACAACGCTCACCACGACATGCTGACAGGGCTGCCGAATCGGCGACTTTTTCTTGATCGCCTGGAGCAACAGATTAAACAGGCCAAACGCAGCAACCTCCCGCTTTCTGTACTGTTTATGGACCTGGATGGCTTCAAGGAAGTCAACGACTCCTATGGACATGAAACAGGAGACCGACTACTTGCCGAGGTGGCCGAGCGTCTTACTGCTTGCGTCCGAGACGAAGACACGGTTGCCAGGCTCGGCGGCGACGAATTTACCATGATCCTCTCCGGGGTCAATCAGCGCAAGGATGCCGAGTTAGTGGCCCAGACAATTATTGATGCGATAGCGGATCGCTTCTCATTCGAAAAAAGCGTTATCCAGATTGCGATCAGCATCGGGATCTCGTTCTATCCCCATGACGCAATCTCTGCCATCGTGCTGCTTGAGGCGGCAGACAAGGCCATGTATCAGGCGAAAAAGTCCGGCTCTAGCTGGATGTGTTACCAGGATACCTACGCCAAAGCGGCCGTTTTCGGCTAAGCCTCGCGATGAAGCATGAAGCGGGCCATTAACGGCTTGACACTGACCCCGTGAACGACAATGGATAGCGTCACCGCGATCAGCGTAAGGCTCACAAGTTCAAGCGAAATTTCTTCACTCAGGCCATGCTGGATGGCATACATGAGATAGTACAGGGAACCTATACCGCGGACACCGAACCACCCCACCATAGCGCGCACCGACCATGATGTCTGCGTACCCAGGAGACCCACGAAAACGCTGAGCGGGCGGACGACCAGAAACAAAAACAGCGCCAGCCCAACCGCGGACAGGCTCCATGAATCGAGAAACAACGTGCCTCCGATAAGCAGGATCAGCATCATCTCCGAGAGACGCTCCAGCTGCTCCTTGAATATCAGAGAGCCGTCGCTTACGGAGGGCAAAGCATCATGAGGATGGGTATTAACATCCGCTTCCGTCTCGCCCTCCGTGGATTCGGCCCGGCACCGGTCTTCCCGCAGGCCGGCCAATCTGAATTCTGTCTGGCGCAAACTGACTGCAGCAAAGAATACGGCGAGGAAACCCCAGGCGTCGACGAGCAGGCTCAGACCGTAGACCACCCCTATCAGGCCGAGACCAAGGAAATTGTCCATAAGATCGTGACCTTGTAAGGACCGGAGCCTGTGTGCCAATCTGGCCAGCATTCGTCCCGCAAGCAGTCCGATCGAGACCCCCGCAGCAGTGGCCCAGACGACATCGACCAGCACCCAACGCATCGAGAACTCTCCAAGATCGTGCAAACCGAGCAGACCGAGCCCCAGCATCATGAAAGGAAACGCGCTGCCGTCGTTCATGCCCGCTTCACAGGTCAGCGTGAACCGCATCGGTTCACGGTCACCTGGGTGGCGGGTCTGAACATCGGTGGCCAGTACCGGATCAGTCGGTGCGAGGATCGCTCCCAGTAAGACACCGGCGGCAAACAAGGAAATCAGAATCACTATTTCCGTGAGTACTTCGAGCAGAGCTGATTCCTGCAGCGGGTTGAAGTGGAAGAAATTCAGCACCGTGGGACCGAGCAGTATCCCTAGCGCCAGGTAGAGCATCGCGGGAGTGACCAACGAATTCTGCAACACGGTGGCTGTCAATCCCCGCGCCAGCATCATGCCGCCCACCACCAGGAACCATACCGTCTCAGACACCGAACAAACTCTGCATTGTGGGACCCAGGAAAAGCTGCTCGTCGCCAGAAATCCCAGCGTACCACCCACTCAGGCTGGTATTTGTGGCGTAACGTACAGATGAACGCCCCTCCTGAAATCATACTGGTTCCATGCAATCACCTAACCGCCGCGAGTCTCCCAGCGCCTTCGAAACATGCTGGAGAAGAACCTTATGAATCTGGAATCCCATGTCCCGGCAGCACCATCCAGGTGGGGAATCAATCAGCAGCCCGCCAGTTCGTCTCGGAGAGCAAGATGACCTACTGCGTCGGGGTAATGCTGGAAAAGGGAATGATCTTCGCGTCAGACTCGCGCACGCATGCCGGCGTGGACAACTTTGCCAGTTTTTGCAAACTGAGTCTTTTTGAACGCGCCGGAGACCGGGTGATCGTGCTGCTAAGCTCAGGCAATCTCGGAGGCACACAAGCGGTCATCAGTATTCTCAGGCAGAATGCAGCTCGACTCGACTGCCCAAGTCTGTGGAATGCCGAATCTATGTTTGACGCCGCGATGCTGGTCTCAGATGCAATGCGACTGGTAGACAATCGCGACAGCCCGCACCTCACCAAGGATGATATCGGTTTTTACGCCTCCTTCATCCTCGGCGGCCAGATCAGGGGGGAGCCGCCACGTCTTTTCCGGCTCTATGCCGAGGGCAATTTTATCGAAGCTGGAGAGGAGACTCCGTATTTCCAGACCGGTGAAACCAAATACGGAAAGCCGATCATTGACTGGACGATAAGGCGCTCAACTTCACTCAATGATGCCACCAAAAGTGTGCTCGTCTCCTTCGACTCCACCATGCGCAGTAATCTGTCTGTTGGCATGCCGATCGACCTGATCTGCTATGAGCGCGACAGTCTCGCGGTAACCAGGCGTCGGCGACTTGATCCGGGTGATGAGTACTTCACTACACTGAGCGAAGAATGGAGTGCGGGTACCCGTGATGTCTTCAGCCGATTGCAAGACCTGGAGTGGTAGCGTTGTCAAAATTGCGGCAAGCGTACAGTAAAACAGAGAGCCGTCAGAGATCGGCTACGACGTCCTTGGTGATTACCTGTGAGCACGGTGGCAACCGGGTGCCAGCGTCCTACCAGCATTTGTTCCGCGACTCTCTCGCCTTGCTGGAGAGCCATCGCGGTTTCGACCCAGGGGCGATGGTAATGGCCAAGGCCCTGGCTAGACGCTTCAGTGCACCGCTGCTCACGGCCACGGTAAGCCGTCTGCTGGTGGATTTAAACCGCTCGAGCAGGCATCGCCACTTACACATGGAGGCGATTCGCAAGCTCCCTGCTGCAACCCGACTGGAGATATTGGAGCGCTACTACCACCCTTACGTTGATGAAGCCTGGCGACTCATGACCCAAGGAATTTCTCAGGCTGGAAGAGTGACACACATCTCTTGCCATAGCTTCACCAACAGCCTGGATGGCGTTGTACGCAATGCAGACATAGGATTGCTCTATGACCCTCTGCGGAAGGGCGAAGTGGAACTTGGTGCAAACTGGAAATCCGCGCTCAGGGAAACAGCACCTGATCTCAAGGTGCGTCGCAACTTCCCCTATCAAGGCCGCAACGATGGTTTAACTTCGACCCTCAGGAAAAATTTTTCAGCAGACGTTTATGTCGGTATCGAACTGGAGCTCAACCAGAAGAATCTCATGGCGCCGGCAAAGCACTGGCATGGCCTGCGACAGGCTGTCATCAACTCTCTGGATTCCGTACTTGCCGGTTACTACCCATGAGAGCCCAGTCCACAACGCATCAGCACAGTGTAGGGGCCCCTCCATGAAGATCAATATTGGCTACGAACTGGTTTTCGACTGTCCTAAACCGACCCCGATGATACTCACGCTAAAGGTGCATCCAACTCGCACCGCGGATCTCCTTGTTCCCGACGACATGGTAGCGGACCCGGTTATCCCGATCGCCACCTACTTTGATGGCTACGGGAACCATTGCGCGAGGATCGTCGCACCGCAGGGCATCCTGCGCCTGTCAACCGATGCTGTCATCGAAGACAACGGCCTGGCCGATGAAGTGAATCTGGATGCCAGGCAGACTCCGGTTGAACATCTCCCGGATGATACGTTGCAGTATCTTCTTGGCAGCAGGTTCTGTGAAACGGAGCCCCTGGCCGACATCGCCTGGGAACTCTTCAGTAATGAGGTAACAGGCTGGTCCCGGGTTCAGGCGATCTGCGATTACGCACACAATCACATCGAGTTCGGTTACCACCATGCACGGTCTACTAAAACAGCCTGGGACGCTTTTCAGGAAAAGCGCGGGGTATGTCGGGATTTCGCCCACCTTGCCATCAGCCTATGTCGCAGCATGAACATTCCTGCGCGTTACTGCACGGGTTATCTCAGCGACATAGACATTCCCCCGCCCTATGAGGAAATGGATTTCGCAGCATGGATAGAAGCGTATCTGGACGGAGGCTGGTACATCTTTGACCCGCGAAATAACACACGCCGCAAAGGACGTATTCTTATCGCACGCGGTCGGGACGCAGCTGATGTCGCGATCAGCACGGCATTTGGCCCCAATACCCTGGAGCAATTCAAGGTGCATACAGACGAGGTAAGTTAGGCAACGCACCGACCAATTCTGCAGCTTCAACTATCTTGGTTGCGTAACCCTGCAGCGAGCCAGTTTCCTGGGTCGAGGCAGAATCCAATCGGAATAATCTTCTGGAGATACACTCATGAACAAGAATCAGGTCAAAGGTCAGGCAAACGAAGCGAAGGGAAAGATCAAGGAAACCTTCGGCAAGGCAACCGACGACAAGAGCACCGAGTACAAAGGAAAAGCGGAGAAGCTTGGCGGCAAGGCTGAAGCCAAGTACGGGGACGTCAAAGATGACGCCAAGAAGGCAAACGAATCAAGCAAAAAGGAATCAAGATGAACTCTTCGATGACACAAGCGAAAACTGGGCGCAGCTCTGGCTATGACAGCAAACCCGCACCCGGGTTGTTAAGTGCTGCGACCATTACAGGTGATGACGTGCGGAACATGCAGGATGAGGATCTCGGCAAGATTCAGGACATCATGATTGACCTGAGCGACGGCAAAATTCGCTATGTCGTTCTGGCTTCCGGTGGTTTTCTGGGTATGGGCGATCGACTGTTCGCCGTCCCCTGGAAGGCCCTGGTACATGACCCAGAGAACAAGCGCTTTTTGCTCGACGTTGCTGCAGAACGTCTGAAGAACGCGCCCGGCTTCGACAAGGACCAGTGGCCGAACATGGCTGACCCCACCTGGAACTCTACCGTCGAGTCCTACTACGCCAAGTGATCCGAAGACAGCGGTGGTAACCGGCCGGCGTTGCTCATGGATAAACGACAGATCAACGTCGTTGAGCTTCGCTTGTTCCGGTACACGGCGGTCGTGTCTTGCCTGGTTGCCCTGACCGCGCGGATCGCAATCGTACTGTAGTCAATCGCATGGGTCCTGGGCACCTTTTATAACCTCCTTCTGTCGCTCGCGCTTTCCGGGGTGCTGGCCTTGGTGCTTCACCCGGTGGTGGATTTCCTCGAGAAGCGGCTGCGCCTGCCTCGTTGGCTGGCCATTGTCCTTCTGCTGCTGTTTTTTTTAGTCGCTATTGGCGCTATGCTGGTTCTGCTCGTCCCCACCCTGATCACTCAGCTCGTGCAGCTGATGACAGTTCTGCCCGAAATACTGGCAAGATGGGAGGATCACTTTTCTTTCTACTTTCCTGAAGTGAGTTCCATGATCTCCAGCTCCCTGGAAAGCGCTGACACAGAGCTGACGCAATCACCCCTGAAACAGACTGGAGGAACCATCATGTCCTATCTGGGGGTATTGGCGGCTGTCAGCTTCGTGCCACTGTTCCTGTTCTTCACCCTGCTCTCCGGCAGCTTGCTGCGTGGCCAGGTATCCGAGTTGTTGTCCATCTTTCAGCGAGGCACCCAAAGGAAAGTGCTGTATTTTCTGGAAGTATTCCTGGAGTACGTCACCACCTTCTTTCAAGGCCAGTTGATCATCGCCGCGTGCATGGGTGCCCTCTATGCCACCGGATTCACTCTGGTCGGCTTACAGTTCGGCGTACTTTTCTGGCTCGTGCTGGGCATGCTCAATATCGTCCCTTTCCTGGGTACTCTGATCGGAATGCTGGTTGTCCTGCCAATGGCCTATCTGCAAACCGGTGGAGGCATGGTTGCTGATACCCAAGATCATGGCCGACCGCTCGGGTCTGCACCCCGCTCTGGTGGTCATTTCCCTGTTCTTCTGGGGCACCGTGCTCAATGGCATTATCGGGATGGTTCTTGCGGTTCCATTGACAGCGTTCTTCGTCGCTTGCTGGAGTGAGATAAAGGCCAGCCTTAGACATACATTGAACAACGTAGAGGTCTGAGCACAAAGCAATTGGGACCTTTATGTACGCCGCCGCACAGATTCCTGGTCTACATGAATGCATGCTTAACCTCCACCTTACCGGGAGTAAAAGAACCATGAAAATCAGCGAAGCCATTGCCACTGCCCTCATCGTGAGTACCCTGATGATCACCCTGCCTGGCTGCGACCAGCAAGGCCCCATGGAGGAGGCTGGTGAGAATATCGACGACTCTATCGAAGACGCGGGCGACTCTATCGAAGACGCCACCGACCGGGATTGATACTCTGGCTCCCGCAGCAGGGTATTCGCACCTGATTCAGTGAATGCTGTATTGGGGCTCTTGGCCCTGCTGCTAGTTACTGCTACGGCTCTACCTCTGCTACGTGTGGACCAATGGTGGATACGTGTTCTTGATTTTCCCAGAGGACAGATCGCCATAGCAGGCATCGTCGTCCTTGCACTCTACCTTTACTACTGGAAAAAGCACCGCCTCCACGAGGCGGTTATCATCGGCCTGTTGCTGCTGGCCCTGGGCTATCAGGTGGTGAAGATATTCCCCTACACGGTGCTGATGCCCAAGCAGGTCATGGCGGCTGAGTCGCCCGCGAAAGACAATAAGCTCAGCCTGCTGATCGCAAACGTGCTGATGGAGAACCGCGAGTCAGCGGCCTTTCTGGATATAGTAAGTGAGTACGATCCTGACCTGGTACTGGCAGTAGAGGCAGACGCATGGTGGGAAGAAGCACTCCGAACACTAGAGAACGACTACCCGTATACGCTCAAGAACCCCCTCGAAACCACCGACGGCATGCAGGTCTTCAGTCGCCTGAAGATGATCGACCCAGAGATCAAGTTCATCCTCAAGGACAGCATACCCTCAATGCAGATGCAGGTGCTGTTGCCCTCAAAGGACCGAGTGTTCCTGCATTTTGTCCATCCCGACCCACCGGTTCCGAAGTACGCTACCGAGACGACGGAGCGGGATGCGGAATTGCTCATCGTCGGTCGCGAGGCGGAGAAGCGCAACGAGCCTACAATTATCGCTGGTGATTTCAATGATGTGGCCTGGTCTTATACGACCCGCCTGTTTCAGAAAGCCAGCGGCCTGCTCGATCCGCGCATCGGGCGCGGGATGTACAACACTTTCAATGCCAATATCCCGCTCCTGCGGTGGCCGCTGGATCATGTCTTCCACTCCGATCATTTCAAACTCGTTCACATGGAGACCGGGCCTGCCTGGGGCTCAGACCATTTCCCCGTCTTCATCGAACTTAGCCTGGAGCGTGACGCAGAAGCAGAGCAGCAGGAACCCGCCACGGATCGTACGGAAGCGGCTAAGGTAGACGAAAAAATCGAAGACGGCAGGCAGCAAAAGGACCTGTAATCCGGTCATCAGCAGGCGCGTGGAAGCCAAACCGCGCCACGCCCGCCTCCCGTGCGATCACCGCGGCAGGCTGAAGGTGTAATGATGCCGTTCCAATGCCTGCTCCTGACCGACCTGGAACGTCTCCACTGACACAGTATCATCGGAGCTTACGGTGAACACCCGGACCATTGGCGTGTGTTGGTTCTCGTCCGGTATCTTGGTTCGCTCCAGTGCCGGAATGTGCAGATAATGGATGCCTTCGACCTCCTTGGAGTGGACCACCCGGTCCATGTCCATATGCAGATCACCGGAGATGACGGCGGCCAGATTCGATTGCGCCACCACTTCGGCGAAGCCGGGGTGACTAATGCCTTTATCACCCCCCTCCTGGTAAAAGCCAGCCTGTGCACCGTGAACCACCAGCAGTACCGGCTTCGGCTGCAGCCGCTGAACTTGCACCAAAATCCAGGCGATCCCGTCATCGTTGAAATCGCGACCATAGTCCGGAGATGCGAGAGCCAGCGCAAAGGGCTGCGTCTCCAGGACATAGCTGGGTGTGTCAAGCTCCACTTTCCGCGATTCCAGCGGTTGGCGTAGTCGAGGAAACGGTCAACGGTGCTCCCGTGCTCCTCGTTTCCCATGATCGGATAGAACGGCAGCGTCAGACCCTGCAGAATTGGCGTGACATTATCGTATTGCACGTCCGTGCCCTTGTGAGCGATATCACCCACCCCTATCACGAAATCCAGGCCGTGTGTTTCAGTCAGTGTATTGACCTGGGCCATCGACGGAGTTCCCGGGTCAAGGATGCGCCAACCTTACTGACTCAACCTTAATATTAAATTCACAGAACTGTCTTATGCTGGCGCTTTTCAACAGCAAGGATACGAATTGGCGACCGCAAACAGATTTATTCAGTCCAAACATGGCATCTGGCTCAAGAAAAACTGGATGGATGCCACCTTCAACTTCTGCGTCCGGGGGACCTACTCGCCCCTGCTTTCCGACTACCTCGCGGCGCAAACCGAGCATTTCGCGTTTGTCGACATCGGTGCCAACCAGGGCTTGTAATCGCTCATCGCCGCCCAGTCAGGATACTGTGTGCAGGCTTTGGCCTTCGAGCCAGTCCGCAGGACGTTCGCTTTTCTCGAGCAGAATATTCAGGAAAATCCCCATGCCGAGAAGATAAACGCATTACGGCTTGCTGTTTCGGACCGGGATGGAGAGCAGACCATAGCGATAAAGGTGGGTCATAGCGGTGCCGCGAATCTGCGGTCTACGCCCCCGACTTTTTTTCGGCGCACAGAAACTATCAACACGATAGGCTCCCGGGCACTTAAAGAGATCAAACCCGATCTGGCGAAGGCGGGATATCTCGATACCGCGCGAGCAATTTTTTATGAAGTAGATGTCCGCTGGAGCAATCCCGATCGCCTTAGACACCTGCTGGAAAATCATGGCTTCCACCACTTCATCCAATCCAGAGAGGGCGGGCACTATGATGTGCTGGCCACCCGGGTCTAGCCAAGGTCCACCTCGACCACGTGCTCCTGGCGGTCGTCGGTCAGCGGAATGCGTGCATCGGGGCAGTCTTTGCCGTCCACCATTACCCGGGTTACCTGCCCTGATGATTCGCCGACACGGCGGACGGTAATATGGTAGACGGTGTCTCGAAAGCGGTAGTGGATCGTGTAGGCTCCCCATTCCGCCGGTACACAGGGCGCAATGCGCAGGTGATCCGCTTCCAGCTGCAAACCCAGCAATGTTTCGAGAGTCAGCCGGTACATCCAGCCAGACGCCCCGGTATACCATGTCCAGCCGCCGCGACCAATATGCGGCGCGACCCCATAAATATCCGCGCACATGACGTAGGGCTCGACCTTGTAGCCCTCGATTGCCTCGGGCGTACTGCCGTGATTGACCGGGTTTAGCATGGCGTAGAGTTCCCAGGCGCGCTCGCTGTCACCCATCATGGCAAATGCCATCGTGGCCCAGATCGCCGCATGAGTATACTGGCCGCCATTCTCACGCACGCCGGGGATGTAGCCTTTTATGTAGCCAGGCTCCAGGTCTGATGTGTCAAAAGGCGGGTCCAACAACTGAATAATTTGCTTTTCGCGCCGCACCAGGCGCTGGTCAACAGCCGCCATCGCCTGACGAGCACGTAACGGGTCTCCGCCTTTCGAGATGACCGCCCAGCTCTGACTGATCGAATCGATCTGGCACTCGTCGTTACCGGCCGAACCCAGGGGAGTACCGTCATCAAACCAGGCACGCTTATACCAGCCGCCGTCCCAGGCCTGGGCCTCGATATTCCCGCGCAGCTGGGCCGCCTGGGCGCTGCAAAGCTCGGAGAAATCATGATCGCTGCGCTCGCGCGCCAGGCTGGCAAACAGCTCGAGATTCTCGACCAGGAACCAGGCAAGCCACACGCTCTCGCCCCGGCCCTCCTTGCCCACCAGATTCATGCCGTCATTCCAGTCGCCGCAGCCCATAAGCGGCAATTGGTGGACACCGAAACGCAAGCCGTGCTTGAGTGCACGCAGGCAGTGTTCGTAAAGACTGGCCACTTCAGGCGAGCGTTGCGGCTGGTCGTAATAGGCCTCCTCCTCCGCACCCAGCTCACGCCCTTCGAGGAAGTGAATGGGCTCATCGAGCACCCCGGTATCGCCGGTCGCCCGCACATAGCGGCAGGTTGCATAGGGCAGCCACAGATAGTCGTCGGAAAAATGTGTGCGCACTCCTTGCCCCTTGGGTGGGTGCCACCAGTGCTGCACATCGCCCTTGATGAACTGGCGGCCGGCATGCCGGAGCAGTTGTTCGCGGGCGAGCCAAGGTGTCGCGTGGACCAGCGCCATGGTGTCCTGCAACTGATCGCGGAAGCCGTAGGCGCCGCCGGACTGGTAGTAGCCGCTGCGGCCCCACAGCCGGCAGGACAGGGTCTGATAAACCAGCCAGCCATTGGCCAACACGTTGAGCGCGGGGTCCGGCGTGTCCACCGTCACGGCGCCCAAGGTCCGGTTCCAGTGTTCCCATACCATCTCCAGCGCCCGCCGTGCGCCTGCCCGACCACCGAACTGCTGGACGCAACGCCGCGCGTCGTCAGGGTTGGCGGCAGCCCCGAAAACAAACACGATTTCGCGCTCCTGGCCAGCGTCGAGTTCGATCCGGGTCTGGATCGCGGCGCAGGGATCGAGGCCCGCACCGGTCCTGCCCGACAGACGCTTCCTGCGCATTGCTGCCGGACTGCCGAGCGAGCCATTGCGGCCGATGAATTCGGTGCGGTTGCCGCTCAACGACCGCTCGCGTTCGCTGACCTGCGCAAACACCACCCGGTTGTCGCATTCGCGACCGTAGGCATTGTAGGCGAACAGCGCGCCAGTATGAGAGTCAATCTCGGTGACGATGTGCATCAGGTTAGCGTGCCGCCACTCACCGAGCACCAGCTCCCAGTAGCCGGTGAGCGACAGGCTGCGCGTACGCTGTGAATGATTGCAGAGCTTGACCACTACAAACTTTACCGGCGCATCCATGGCGACATAAGTAAACAGCTCCGAGGAAATATCAGCCTCCAGGTGCTCGAACACGCTGTAGCCAAATCCGTGCCGGCACACGTAGCCGGAGCGACCCCTCGCAGGCAGCGGAGATGGCGACCAGAATCTGCCGCTGTTTTCGTCGCGTATATAGAATGCTTCACCGCTGGTGTCGGTCAACGGATCGTTGTGCCAGGGAGTGAGGCGAAATTCGTGTGCATTTTCCACCCAGGTGTAGGCGCTGCCGCTCTCGCTGACCACGGTCCCGATGTGCGGGCTGGCAATGACGTTGGCCCAGGGCGCTGGGGTGGTCTGTCCCGGCTCAAGGGTGATAACGTATTCCTGACCATCGGGCGTAAAGCCCCCCAGACCATTGCAGAATATTCTTTCGCGCGAACCCAGCGGATAGATCGACTCCACACCCGGCTGCGACGTGGGGACCAGCAGATCTGACGCTCGTTCCAGGGATACGCGCCGATCCCGCTGTTCGATCAGAGTTTCGGCGGTATCGCTGACCACAATGCGGGCGACGGTCTCCAGCAACACACGCTCGTCTTCAGAAAGCTCCTCGGCGCGTCGCACAAAGATCCCGCCCGGTCTGTCAATCACCTGCACTTCCGGGCCCGTATTGATGAGTCCCATGATCAGGTCCTGCAGTTCCGCCCGGTAACCGGAGAAATCTTCGTTGACGATTACCAGATCGGCGGTGAGGCCTTTCATGCGCCAATAGGCATGCGCCTGCAGGACCTGCTTGACCAGATCAATGCGATTCAGGTCGCCAATGTGGAGCAGGACGACAGGTAGATCGCCGGAGATACCGAAGCGCCACAATCCCGACTGCCCCAACTGGTTGCGGGCGATAATGCCGGGCACCGCGCGGCGCATTGGATTGGCGTAAATAACAGAGTTGGCGAGGCGGCCGAAGATCTGGGCATCCGCCTCAGTCGCGTTCAGATGGCGCAAGACCTCCTGGCTGTGGAACCAGGCCATCTCGAACGCACGCTCAACGAAGTGGCGGTCGCAGTATTTCTCAAGCAGAGCCAGCGCGGCTTCACGCGTGTCCGCAACGCCGGAAATGATCTGCACAGTCGCAGTCTCATCGGGAGACAGGGTCAGGGTGCGACGAATCGCCACAATGGGGTCGAGCACCGAACCCTGCGAGTTTGACAGGTTCTCCAGGCGATCCGAACCGTCGAGCATGAGCGGGTTGGCTGCGGTACGGCCGCGGCCGATAAAGCGGGCACGGTCGGTCTCATAAGTTGCCTCGTCAGCCACTGCGCCTGGTGCGGCTAGCAGGTGAAACATCCAGGGTACCTGCTCGCCCGGCGTGCGCGGGCGCCGGGTGCAGAGAATTGCCTGCTGCTGCGGCAGAATCTCGGTCTGCACGAAGAGATTACTGAACGAGCGATGCGCCAGGTCAGCGTTCGCCGGCGCCAGCACCACTTCCGCGTAGCTGGTTACCTCGATGTGGCGGGTACGCGATGACTGGTTGGTGAGCGTGACACGGCGGATCTCAACGTCGTCTTCCGGGGAAACGCTGATTTCTGTGTGCGCTTCGATCGCGTGGTCGCGGCGGCGATATTCGGCGCGGGCCTGGACGAAGATCGCTTCGTAGTAATCGGCCGCGCGCAGGGTCGGCTGGTAGCCAGTCGACCAATAGCGCCCGCTGTCGCGGTCTCGCAGGTAAATATAGGTGCCCCAGCAATCCGAGGTGGCGTCTTCGCGCCAGCGGGTAACGGCCAGATCGCGCCAGTGGCTGTAACCCCCACCGGTATGGGTTGCCATCACGTGGTAGCTGCCGTTCGACAGCAGGTGAACTTCGGGAAGTCGCGTATTGGGGTCGTTAAACACGCGCATGATCGCGCCGACTTCCGCACTGGGGGGATGGGCGGCGGCACTGACTTCGGCGGCATGCGGGTACAGGGTGTCACCCTTCTTCGGGACCCGCTCCTGTAGCAGCAGCTCCGTCGCCCGCACGAGCGGGTCGGACATAAAGCGGCGCTGCATCGGCTGGTCAAACAAAACGTGCGCAAACGCCAACAGGCTCATCCCTTGATGGTGCACCATAAAGGTCCGCACGATAGCGTGCTGCTTGCCCCGCGGCACCCGCGTGGGCGTATAGTCAATAGCTTCGTAGAAGCCATAGGCGCCCAGGAATCCCTCGTCTGCCAGCGTCTGGAGATTGTGGCAAGCTGCGCGCGGCATCACCGTAAGCGCCAGAGCGCTGGCGTAGGGCGCAATGACCAGATCATCCCCCAGTCCGCGCTTGAAGCCGAGGCCGGGCACGCCGAAGGCTCGATACTGATATACCTGATTGATATCGGTGGCGTTGTAGCAGGATTCGGAAATGCCCCAGGGCACGCCGCGCTGCCGGCCGTACTCGATCTGACGCGACACGGCCGCCTTGCAGGTTTCCTCCAGCAGGGTGTTTGCAAAGCTCGGCATCACCAGTTGCGGCATCAGGTATTCGAACATCGAGCCGCTCCACGAAATCAGGCTTGCCTCGCCGCCATGACTGGTCAGCAGGCGACCCAGAGCAAACCAGTGCTTTTGGGGCACCTGGCCCTGCGCGATAAGCAGGAAACTGGCCAGCCGCGCTTCGGAGGCCAGAAGGTCATAGCAGGCAGGATCCCGGCGCCGTTCACTGACGTCATAACCGATGGTCAGAAGGCCTCTGCCAAGATCGTAGAGAAATCCGAAATCCATCTCCGCTAGAACGCGGCAGCGAACAATCAGCTCGTCAATGAGATCCAGCTGCGTCTGCGCGCTCGAGTCAATTTCTTCGGCGAGTTCCGCCCGGCTGGGGAGCGCGTCGCCCTGCCACGCTGCAGGCACGAGAGATCCAAGTTCCTCGCGCAGTGTTCGCAATTGCTTGTCGAAGGCGCGCACCCAGTAAATCAATTCGCTATTGATCTCGACATCCACCGGCAGGCTGTCGAGCAACGCTTGAGACTGGCCCTGAATCAGGTCCAGCGCGCTGAAAACAGCAGCGAGCGTCTGCGGTGGTTCTCTCTGCGTCAGGTCGCGCAGAGTGTCCTGCAGCAGGTGAATGCCTTGTGCCAGATTGGGGGCCACCAGGGCTGGCAGCTCTCCGGCCATCACCTGCAGCGTGTCTTGCAGGCCGGGCAACGCACTGGTTGACAGCACCGGCTGGCGTTTCAGCTCGGCCAGCCCCGCCTGCAGGGTGAGCAGGCACCCGGCCAGATTGCCGCTGTCCACCGACGAGACATATCGCGGGGGTAGAGGTTGCAGGGTACGGGTGTCATACCAATTGAACAGGTGGCCGCGATATCGCTCCAGCCCTTCCACAGCAGCGACTGTGCTGTGGACGCGTCGCAAGCATTCGCCCACCGTAAGATAACCGAAATCAACCGCAGCCAGATCGGCCAGCAGCGACATGCCAATATTGGTGGGCGAGGTGCGCGAGGCAATGGCCGCTGACGGATAGGTCTGAAAGTTATCGGGGGGCAGCCAGTTGTCATTCGGACCGACGAAATCGGCGAAGTAGCGCCAGGTGCGGCGGGCAGCTGTCCGCAGGAAATCCTGCTCCTCAATGCTCAGGTCTGGCCTGGGAGTAGTCAGAGCCCGGCTGATCCACCAGGCGATGACAGGGAACACCAGCCACAGCATCAGGAAAGGGGTGGCAACAAGCCACGCCAGTGGTCGGCTGCCCGCCAGGATTAGCGCAACGCCCACTCCCATCGCCAGCACCGGCGAGATCCACATCTCCCGCAGGAAGTCAGGGAGCGACCGGCATGCGTTACGGCGGGCGTAGCTGGGCAGCTGCCATAGCAATAATCCGCGCCTCGTAAACAGCATGCGGGCGCCGGAGCGCAGGATCGCCCCCAGGCCGGTCCGTGTGTCATAGGGCAAGCCGGCCAGGGTCAGCGAGGCGAGAGCAAGCGGACCGCACGCTGATCTCCCGGTCAGGCCAAGGTGCGGCAGCCAATCGCGTTCGGAAGGCTTGCGAATCAACTCAATCAGGGCTGACAGCAATGTGGGCAGAAACACTACCGAAACAACCAGCAGGGTCCAAACCCAGAAATGATCCCGATCGCCAAGCCAACCTCCCACGAGCAGGGCCAGCAGCGCCGGCGCTACAAGGCTGCGCCGCAGATTGTCGAAAATCTTCCATAGGGAGAGCGCTGATAGCGGATTCACCTGTCGCCCTGACTCGGCACCGTTTGCCCCCGGCGGCCCCGGCACCGACGGCAGTAACCAGCCCGCAAGCTGCCAGTCGCCGCGTATCCAGCGGTGGCGCCGGCTGGCCTCAATGGTGATGCTTGCCGGATGCTCCTCGATGAGGTGGACGTCAGTCACCAGTGCCGAGCGCGCGTAGCCGCTTTCCAGCAAGTCATGACTGAGGATGAGATTTTCAGGAAAGCGTCCGTCGAGTGCGCGACGAAACGCGTCGACATCGTAGATACCCTTGCCGATGAACGAGCCTTCCGCAAACAGGTCCTGGTAAACATCCGACACCTCACAGGTGTAGGGGTCGATGCCTGAGTCACCGGCAAACAGTCTGGTAAAGCGGGACTGGCCCGCACTGGTAAGACTGATGGAGGCGCGCGGTTGCAGGATCGCGTAGCCCTCGACGACGCGACCCTTCGCAGCATCGAAGACCGGCCGATTGAGCGGGTGCGCCATGTTGCCGACCAGGGTGCGCGCCGCGTCGCGCGGCAACTGTGTATCGGTATCCAGGGTGATAACGTATTGGATGGAACTGAGAATGGACTGATCGCCGACGATATCCGAGAAGGCATCGTGGGCCTCGCCCCGTAGCAGGGCATTGAATTGCTCGAGCTTGCCGCGCTTGCGTTCGTAGCCCATCCACACCCTTTCATATGGATTCCACAGGCGCGGCCGGTGAAAGAGATAGAAGATACAGGGGCGGTCGTCGCTGTAGCTTGCGTTGAGCGCCCCTATAGCCGTACGCGCATGCGCGAGCAGCGCCACATCTTCTGGCAGCGTTTGCTCCGATGCGTCGCGGAAATCAGTGAGCAACGCAAAGTACAGATTGGGATCGCGATTGCCAAGGTAGCGTATCTCCAGCGCCTCGAGCAATTGATCGACTTCCTGCCGACTGCCAAGCAAGGTAGGGACGATCACCATGCTGCGGTGAGCAAAGGGAATACCCTGTGAAAAATCCAGTCGCGGCAATGGCCGCGGTGGCACGAAAAGTGTCACTGCAAGGTTTACCAGTGCGATTGCCAGCGCTGACGCAGCTATCGTGCCGATGATCGCCAGGCCCCAGTACCACCAGTCAGGAGCTGCCTGTCCGTCGAGCAGGGCAAGCGCGCCCGCCATCGTTAGCAAGGTCAGCAACAGGATGGAGCCAAGATAGAGGGGCAATCGGACCTGCTGGCTCCCCCGCTGCAAGCGAGTCGCCAACGACGGGCGGCAGGCAAGCACACGCTCCAAACGCTGACGTCCACGATCAACCAAATAGTAGCCGACATGGGCAGTGCGATCCTGTCGACCGCTGCGCGCGGCAGCCGCCTGCGCAAGGCCGATAGCTTCCCGCGCCACCGCCGGTTCACCCTGACCAGCGCCCCGCGCCAGGTCCTCAATGATATGCCGGTATCTGTCGCGAGTAGCGAAATCCTGGCGATCGTGCATTTCTGCCGGATCCTCACGCAAGGTCTTTTCGACTACGCTGAGCGACTCAACGTACAGCTTCCAGTCCATGGCGCCGATGAAGCGCAGGCTGCCGATACTGTTGGCGATGGAGATCTGGTTGGCCGCTGCCATACGGCCAGCCGCCTCCGACAGAGCCGTTGCGGTGACACCTTGCTCGAGCAGCTTCTGTTCCACCCAGGTCTGCACGAAAGCCATGGCAGGACCCTGGGCCTGCAGCCGGTCATAAAACTCCTCTACAAACGGCGCAGTGAGCGGTATATCCGCATGGGCAAACTCGGCCAACAATTGTATCAACCGCTTGGGGTCAGTTTCGGCTGCGGCAAGCATGCGGTCCGCCCAGGTCACCGCCGTATCGAACTCTTCCCGCCGCTGGGCGATGCGCACACCCACGCGCCGCAGGTTTTCCAGCAGCGCCAGCTGCAGCATGATGGGAACGGCCCAGAGTTCGCCCAGTTTCAACGGTTCCAAAGTCTGGTAGGCGGCCACGAATTGGGTGACATTGTCGCTGTCAACACGCCCGTCCATATGGGAGATCAATTCCAGCGCGAGGTCGTAGATACGGGGAAAACCCGCTGAATGCCCGTCCGCCAGACGCGGCAACTGCCGGCTATAACCCCGGGGAAGATGCCTTCGGGCCAGTCCAATCTGTTGCTCGATAAGATAGAAGTTGTCTAGCAACCACGCTTCGGTGGGCACGGTCCGATGCCCTGGCGTCGCTGCCGCGGTGACAACGTTGTAAGCGGAAAGCAGAACCCGCGCGTTATCTGCCAGCCGGGGCAGTAACCTATCCGCTCCCGCACGCGGGTCTATTCGATGTTGCTTCCCGAGGGTGACCGCGTGACGCTTCAGCTGCTCTATGCTGAACAACTCCGCGCGCAAAAGTTCGGTATCCCGGTGATGGCTCGACGTTATGCGTGCTCGCGCCGAGAATCCGAACACCTTGATAGTTATAACACCCTCCCTGGCAAATCCTTGCTGGCCAAGTCAGCCCTGGCCATACAGCGGGTATTTACCGAAGCTTTACCTCCATGCCCGAAGAACTCAACTATAGATTGGGATTGCGCGGGTTCCGGCGCCCGCCAATAAGCTGGAACACCACCATAATGACTGCAAGCACCAGCAAAACGTGAACGAAGCCACCGACGGTAGTTCCAGAGACGAGACCTAGCGCCCAAAGCACGATAAGGATAACGGCAATTGTAAACAACATAATCAATATTCCTTCGGTTTGTTCACCGAGTAAGCGATTCATTTCCAGCATGCACCTGCGGCCAAACAGCGTCTGTGCGGTCGCACGCACTTGCAAGGATTCAGAAGTTGTAGCCAAGACCCACTGTATAAGCCCAGATTCCGCTGTCCTGAAAGGCATCTGACGCATCACTGGTGCTGCTGAACAGAAACTGGTAGTCCACACGGCCGAGGATATAAGTCTGCGGGATTACATAGTATTTGAGGCCCGCTTCCAGACCGGCGAAGCTGCTGTTTTTTACCCCGTCACCGTATATGCCGCCGAGGCTGGCACCGACAAACGGCCGCGAGCGGTCGTCAAGAAAGTGATAGTTAAGGTAAGCACGGCTAGCGCCATTCCAGAAATCATCCCTGAGACTTTCTCCTTCTATGCTGGCGTAATTCACGCTCTGGCGGATACCTGCAACAGAGCGATCGCCTACATACCAGCCGAGATCTCCGGTCACCCCGAAACTGCCGCTATCCAGATTGCGGTCACTATTCCCAGTTCCGGAAACAGAGAATTCACGATCTCCCTCGCTTGCGCTGATACCTGCGGAGTGAGAGCCTGAAGATTGGGCGGATGCCGCGATGGGCATTGCGCCGAGAAGACAAAAGGCGATTGCTGCCGTGCTGACTTTGATCATAAGAGATTCCTTGCTTGTATCGTTCGGATTTAACTTCGAATTGCGCCAAACCACACTTATGCGATCAGCCAACGCAAATGCGTGATTGCATATTCAGGGAATGGGCACCGGACGGTCTGTTCGCAAGCACACTGAAAAAGAAGGGGTTTCAGCAGAAATAGCCCGTCGGCAGTTGCCTTGGGCTCAGGTCACTCGAGCTCGAGTCGCGAAGCGAACATGCAAATGTTCACCCTGAGAAAGAATTCGCAGCAACTGCTGCAGAGCGCCCGTCACATCCTGGTAACTGTTGTACAGCGGCGAAAAGCCAAAGCGGACAATGTCCGGTGCACGAAAGTCGAGCACCACGCCCGCTTCGATAAGCGCTTGCGCCACTCCGTAGGCCTGCGGGTGCGCGATGGAAACCTGGCTGCCCCGCTCGGCCGCCGCCAAAGGCGTAAGTACCCGGCAGTCGGCACAAATCGAACTGCTGCGCACCCCATCAATGAACAAAGCCGTCATCGCAGACGATTTTGTGCGCACCTGATTGATATCAATACCGTTAAATACATCGAGTGCCGCATCAAGTGCTGACATTCCCAAAATGCACGGGGTTCCGCCGAGGTAGCGCCCTACTCCATCGGCCGGGCGATACCCAGCTTCAAACGCAAACGGCTCTGCGTGACCCAGCCACCCCGACAGTGGCTGATTGACCTGATTCTGATGTTTTGCCGCAAGATATAGAAAGCCCGGCGCACCCGGCCCACCGTTTAGAAACTTGTAGCCGCAGCCCACAGCCATATCCACCTGCCAGCAATCCAGCTCCAGGGGTACGACCCCGGCGCTATGAGCCAGGTCCCACAAAACCAGAATACCCTTTGCGTGCGCGGCCCGGGTAATCGCTTCCATGTCGTGCAGGCGCCCATCCCGGAAGTTAACCTGAGTCAGCAGCAGTAATGCTACATCAGTATCCATGGCCTCCAGCAACTGATCTGCTGGCATCGTGCGCGTTGTACAGCGCTGCTCACCCAATAATCCGCTGACGCCTTCCGTGATGTACAGGTCCGTAGGGAAATTATCTTCCTGCGTAAGAATCACCCTGCGCCCCGGCTGCAGCTGCAGGGCAGTGATTATGAGTTTGAAGAGATTAATGGAGATGTTATCGCAACTGATTACCTGGCCCGGGGATGCACCGACCAGCCGGGCTATCTTTTCGCCCACAATCTGTGGCAGGTTTATCCAGTCGTTGCTGTTCCAACTGCTAATCAGGTCATGACCCCACTCTTGGCGAACAACCTGCTCCACTCGTGCCAGCGCCGCTGTCGGCAGCGCCCCCAGAGAATTGCCATCCAGATAGATTTTCCCTTCGGGTAGAGAAAACAGGTCTCGCAGGCCAGCCAAAGAGTCGGCGGCATCGAGAGCGGCACTGTCGAAAAATTTCATAGCGCCGCCTCCAGTAGTCTGACGAGACTCGCAACCACGGCATCAAAAGCCGGGGTACCGGGATGGATCAGATCAAAATGCCCGGCACCTTCAATAGTAACAACCTGGGCGCCCTTGAGTGTCCGCGCGTGCGATAAGGATACCAGCGGGTCATCACTGCCGTGCAGAAGTATCGTCGGCAGCTGCAAACCCAGCCTCGCTGGCGATGCAGCCGCATAGCGCTCGGGCACCTGCGCGGGTCCGCCACCCATGAATTCCGGAGTCACCGCCTCGCAGCTGTTGCTACCGCGGGCATAGGCGTCGAGATCAGTGATCGCAGCCAATCCCGCGACGCCTTGAAGCATGATTCCCTCGCCCGCCAGCGCCGTTGCCCGCGAGGCAGCCCACAATGCCAGCTGCCCGCCGGCCGAGTGACCAGCGAGCAGCACACGCTGCAGATCGACACCTCGCGCCATACGCAGAGAGGAAATGGCGGCATAGATGTCGTCCGCGGTGCCGGGCCAGCCACCGCCCTGCTCACCAACCCGTCGGTATTCCGGCGCCCATACTGCGAAACCATGCACCGCCAGTGCGGCTGCCGCGGGGGCAATGTGGGCAACGCCATACTGCTGGAGCCAGCAACCACCGTGGACAAGAACGACTACCGGGAACTTCTGCTCAGGCTTGGCAGGCGCAGGTAGCCAGAGATGCGCAAACTGGCTGGGTGCGTCGCCATAACGATACTCCGCTGCTGGCGTGACCGCTGGAAGCGCCTCGACATCTGCAAACGTAATGGGCATGGTCACAGCTCCGGCCGCTATATCCATAGCCATAAGCAAAGAAGCCAGCCGTATTCCTGCACGCAATGGTTTAGGCATGATCACGCGGCCACTCTGAAAGGCTAAAAAGCCGCATTGTAGACGATTGAGAACGCGGGGTGGCAGATGATTCTAGGCGAGGTGGTGTTCCCGTCTACAGCTCATCCATGCGCTGTACCTGCCGGACCAAACGCTTGGTTTCCTGTTCTTCCATATCCAGAAGCGATCGCATTAGCTCAGCAGCTTCACGAATTTCTGCCTTGCCTGCAAGTGTTCGGTAAAGGCTGATGATCTGCTCGTGAAAGTCGAAGACCTCGGCACTGATCGCTGCGGCATCCAGATTCGCGTAGTGGCCATCGCAGACCAAATGTGTCGTTATCGGATTATGCGCCAGGTAATCATAAAGATAGGTTTGACTGGCATTGCGGTCAGCCTGCCGAGCAAAGGTCGCAACCATTTCCTCCATTTCGATTTCGTGAGAGGCAAGATAGTCGAGCAGCAGAGAGGCTCGTTCATCAGGATGACGCGAGGCGCAATGAGTGAGGCACTGGGCGAGGTTCGCGTGCACCGTTCTGGTCCACTCAATGAGTTCAGAATAGGTTTTGATCTTCATGTTGGATGGTCCGTCATGTGCCAGCCTTCACCAACCGGCGTCGGATATCGCTGATCGCGTTCATGGGGTTGAGTCCCTTGGGGCAAACCTTGCGCTCTGTCGCCAATCCAGTACCATGCGCTGCCGGAAACTGCCCTCGACCTCATAGATGTCAATCAGGGGCTGGTCATCCAGCTCCGGAATGTACCGGTAAACCTGTACTTGAATCATAGACTTCCAGCCGTGTCCAGATGCTGCTGACTGGATTCTCTATCAGAGCTTCTCAAGCGTCGCGATTAGCCAGCCCTTGTGCCGGCGCTCATCGGCGAGGCCTTTCCGCAGTATCGTCTGAATATGCTCGGCATAGCCCTCCTCCACCGCTGCTTCGTATTTCTTGTTGGTGACCTCTTCATTGGCTCGCATCGCCTTCAGAATGGCTTCATCGCCGAAGAGGTCGGCAATTACCACCTTGCCCTTGGTCATTATCTTCATGGCGTCGCCGTCAGTAGGTGGATTGCCTCCTTCCTTGCGAACTTCAGTGCCAAGTTCCTCAACATGCCTCTTGTGATCACCCAGGAACTCGGTGAGTTTCGTTTTGTACGCAGCGCTCTCCAATCGCTCAATGGCAGCCTGGTACGCTGCGATGGCGTCATAATCGAGCTCAATCAGGTCGTTCAGGTCGGAAACGACCTCTTCTGACTCCCTTACTGTAGTCATAAAATCTTCCTCATCAATAATCAGAATCCGGGTTTCGTATCAGGCTGCCATGTGCAAGCAGACTTCAGCGCTCTCTCAGCGTCGAACAGGAAGGCTAGCTCCCTGCGCCCCGCCAGACTGTACGCTAGGGAACCCAGTGGATTGCATTTGTGGGCTACGATGCTGTCCGTGATGCATTCTTCGGCGTTGTTCTGTTGCCCTACCTTCCGGGTATAGTGAAGGCTTGATCGATAGCGGAGAAAGACATGGAGAAAGTACTCATGATTACCGGCGCCTCCAGCGGCATCGGTCGGGCGCTCGGCATTGCTTGCGATGTCAGTGACTACGATCGGCTGTCCGGGGTCGTCGAGACGGGGCTGCAGAAGTTCGGCCAGCTCCATGCCGTCTTTGCCAATGCCGGGATGGGGCTCAACACGGCGGGCACTGAGGCGGGTGACCCGGATGAATGGCGCCGCATGGTCGACGTCAATATCCTCGGCGTGCTGCACACGGCGCGCGCCACGTTACCTCACTTGCGAAAAACCACGGGCCACTTCCTGGTCACTGGTTCCGCCGCCGGTCGCAATACAATAAAGGGCTCAGTCTACGGTGCCAGCAAGTGGTTTGTGCATGGCTTTGCCCAGAATCTCGCCGAGGAGATGAAAGAATGGCAGGGGCGCTGCACGGTCATCGCACCGGGCATGGTCAACACGCCATTTTTCGATGAACCCAAGCCCGACAAGCTCGATCCGCAGGATGTCGCCGACGCGGTGCTCTACGCCATTAACGCAAACCCGCGCAACAGCTTGCGCGAGGTGTAACTGATGCCGGCGTTGTAGGGCGATTTGCCAATGGGGACCTGCCCAGTTCGAAAGCTACCCCACCGCGATATCGATAAATTGCCCCCACTGGATGACGTGCAGCAAGCTGGACGAATTCGATGTACCACTTCGGTCCTGATTTTGCGATGCTTGAGAGTGGCCAGGGGCAGCCCCTTGCCAGCGCCCGCAGTAGAGCTATCATGACCGCTCCTCCACACCTGAATGCTCGGAATTCTCTTTTCTGTCATGGTTGGGCCGCAGCTGCAGGCTTGGCTGGCGTGAGCGGGAGGCTTATGCCTGAGCGTTTTTGTGGCTTCCGCTGGTTATAACCGAAAAGCGTTTCCGCGGAGTTTTTTTTGGGCGCCATTTTAGCACTGGCAAAACAGATGAAAAAAACTATTGCGCTGCGCGTCGCTCTCGGTGCGCTGGTACTGGTGAGCGGGTCGGCATCGGCAGCGGAACAGTTGGCCCGACCGACCATCGATGTCACTGTCGAAGGTGTCAGGAACTGGAAGAATGGGCAGGACTACTCGAACGCGAAGATTTTCGAGCAGTACCACCTTATAACCCATGTAAAGACAGCAGGAGAGCCTTCCAGCGTCAATACCAAGGACCCGCAGTTCGCGCAGCAACAGATGGCCGAGGCCGCCCGCGTGCAACAGAAGGTGCGCGAGGCTCAGGCCCGCGCAGGCAAGCCTGTGCCGAAGGCGGCAGCCACGGCGGAAGAGTACATGGAACAACAGAAGAGACTGGCCGAGGACATGAACAAAGGCCAGATCGCTTGCAAGGGCGACATGAATTGCCTGATGAAACTTGCGCAGGCGTAAGCGCAGCAATCGGCAGTGCTGAGTTATCCGCCAGCGGCGGGCGCCGCGCCCACTGCCCACCTCGATGACGAGGAGGGAGCACCCGAAGAGGAACGATACCTGGACTATTTCGGCTATGAGGACTGCCCGGGAGAAATCCATATCCGCATCGACACCACTTCGGAAGGCGCGACGGCTGATGTCGCCGGCATGGTTCCCTTTAAGCAAGCCGATACCGCCGATTACCGCGGCAAGGAGCACGATCTCACAATGCAATGCCTGGGCAGTAGACTGCTCTACGATCTCAAGGCACGCAAGATTTACATCGACGACATCGGCCACCCCGGGCCGCGTGGTAGCTATCGCTATTGGGACGGGATGCGTCTGGCAGCGCCAGCACCACGCTGCCGATCGCGGGTTCAGACACCGACCCCGCACCCGCAGGAGATGGCGCCCAGGTCAGCGGTCAAATCAAAGTCAGCATGAAATGGAAGTTTGAACCTCTCCGATCAACCGCCGGTCACTCCCACTCAATCGTCGCCGGCGGCTTGCTGCTCACGTCATAGGTTACCCGCGATACCCCGGAGATCTCGTTGATGATCCGGTTGGACACGGTCTCCAGCAGCTCGTAGGGCAGGTGCGCCCAGCGTGCCGTCATGAAGTCCACGGTCTCCACCGCGCGCAGGGCGATCACCCACTCGTAGCGGCGGCCGTCCCCCACCACGCCGACGGATTTGACCGGCAGGAACACGGCGAAGGCCTGGCTGGTCTTGTGATACCAGTCGGCCCGGTGCAGCTCCTCGATGAAGATGGCGTCGGCGCGACGCAGCAGCTCGGCGTATTCGTGCTTGACCTCACCGAGGATGCGCACCCCGAGGCCCGGCCCCGGGAAAGGGTGGCGGTAGACCATGTCGTAGGGCAGGCCCAGCTCCAGGCCGATGCGCCGCACCTCGTCCTTGAACAGCTCGCGCAGGGGCTCTACCAGGGACATTTTCATGTGTTCGGGCAGGCCGCCGACGTTGTGATGTGACTTGATCACATGGGCCTTGCCGGTTTTGGCGCCGGCGGATTCGATCACGTCCGGGTAAATGGTGCCCTGGGCCAGCCAATTCACATCCTCCAGCTTGCCCGCCTGGACATCGAACACTTCGATAAAGGTGTTGCCGATGACCTTGCGCTTGGCCTCAGGGTCCGCAACACCAGCCAGCTTGCCCAGAAAAAGGTCCTGCGCATCCACGCGGATGACCTTCACCCCCATGTTGCGGGCAAACATCTCCATCACCTGGTCGCCCTCTTTTAAACGCAGCAGGCCGTTGTCGACAAATACGCAGGTGAGCTGGTCGCCGATGGCTCGGTGCAGCAGGGCCGCTACCACAGAAGAGTCGACGCCGCCGGAAAGCCCCAGCAGCACCTTGTCCTTGCCGACCGTGTCACGGACCCGGGCAATGGCGTCATCGACGATATTCGCGGGCGTCCACAGCGCGTCACAATCGCACAGCTCCAGCACAAAGTGCTCGAAAATCCGCTTGCCCTGCAGAGTGTGGGTAACTTCGGGATGGAACTGGATACCGTAGAAGGGCTTGTCGCGGTGGGCCATGGCGGCAATGGGACAGCTTTCGGTAGCCGCCACCAGTTCGAAGCCCGCCGGCAATTCCACCACCTTGTCGCCGTGGCTCATCCACACATCCAGCAGGCTGTTGCCGGCACTGTCGAAATGATCGCGGATGTCGTGAAACAGCCCGGTGGGGGCGACCAGGCGGATCTGGGCGTAGCCGAATTCGCTGGTCGGCGAGGCCGAGACCTGACCGCCGAATTGCGCCGCCATGGTCTGCATGCCATAGCAGATGCCAAGCACCGGCACCCCCAGCTCGAACACGCACTCCGGTGCCCGCGGTGAGCCCGGTGCGGGCACTGATTCGGGACCGCCGGAGAGGATAATGCCGCTGGGAGCGAAGTCGCGTATCTCTGCTTCGCTCATGTCAAAGGCACGGATCTCGCTGTAGACCCCCACTTCCCGAACCCTGCGGGCGATCAGCTGGGTGTACTGGGAGCCGAAATCCAGAATGAGGATCCGACTGGCGTGGATGTCTGCTGTCATGTGGAGTCGGCCCTAGCGCACGGGATAGTTGGGCGCTTCCTTGGTAATGGAGACATCGTGAACATGGCTTTCCGACATGCCGGCGGAGGTAACTCGGACGAACTCGGGCTTGGTGCGCATCTCCTCAATATTGGCACTGCCCGTGTACCCCATGGCTGAGCGGACCCCGCCCATGAGCTGCTGGATGATGGCAGACACCGGGCCCTTGTAGGGCACCCGCCCCTCGATGCCCTCGGGGACCAGCTTCTCGGCGCCCTTGCCCGCATCCTGAAAATAGCGATCGGCGGAGCCCTGGGCGCGGGACATGGCGCCCAGCGAGCCCATGCCGCGGTAGGCCTTGTAGGTGCGCCCCTGAAACAACTCGACTTCGCCCGGTGCCTCTTCCGTGCCGGCGAACATGCTGCCCATCATGACGGAGTGGGCACCGGCTACCAGAGCCTTGGCGATATCGCCGGAGAAGCGGATGCCGCCGTCAGAAATCACCGGGATGTCGCGACCCTCCAGGGCCTCAACCACGTTGGAGACGGCGGAAATCTGCGGCACACCGGTGCCGGTCACGACCCGCGTGGTACAGATGGAGCCCGGACCGATGCCCACCTTGACCGCATCCGCCCCCGCTTCGACCAGCGCCAGCGCGGCGGCGCCCGTGGCGATATTGCCGCCAATGACCTGAATTGAAGGGAAGTCGCGCTTGATCATGCGCACCCGCTCAATCACATTGCGGGAGTGGCCGTGGGCGGTATCCACTACCAGCACATCCACCCCGGCGCGCACCAGCGCGGCGACCCGATCGTCGGTATCCGGACTGGTGCCCACCGAGGCGCCGACCCGCAGCTGCCCATAGGAGTCCTTGCAGGCCAGGGGAAAGCTTTCCGCCTTGTCAAAGTCCTTCACCGTGATCATGCCGCGAAGGTCAAACTTGTCGCTGACCACCAGGATCTTCTCGATGCGGTACTGGTGCAGCAGCCGCTGTACCTCTTCCGAGCTGGCGCCTTCCTTGACCGTAACCAGCTTATCGCGCGGGGTCATGATTTCGGAGACCAGCTTGGCAGGATTGGACTCGAAGCGGGTGTCGCGGCGGGTGACTATACCCACCAGATCCTCGCCGTCCAGCACAGGCACGCCGGAGATGCCGTGGGCGCCAGTCAGTTCGCGCAGCTCTGCCAGGGTGGCGTTCTGCTGGATGGTGATCGGATCCTTGACCACGCCGCTTTCGAACTTCTTCACCCGACGCACTTCCTCGGCCTGCTCAGCGATGGTCATGCTCTTGTGGATGATGCCGATTCCCCCTTCCTGGGCCATGGCTATGGCCAGGCGGGCCTCGGTGACGGTATCCATGGCGGAGGACATCAGCGGGATATTGAGCTCGATGGCGCGGGTCAGCCGGGTGCGCAGGGAGACATCGCTGGGAATAACCTCCGAATACCCGGGCAGCAGCAGCACGTCATCAAAGGTCAGGGCTTCCTGGGCGATTCGCAACATGGGTGTCTCCGGCTGGCGGGTCAAAGCTAAACGTGCAATTATAAATCTTCTGCCCATCACAGGTAAACCAGAGTCCGTGCTGCAACAGCGAGTTTCCGACACCCCACCGACCCTGACCGTGGGCCAGCTTAACCGGGAAGCCCGCCGCCTGCTGGAAGGTCACTTCGACTATCTCTGGGTGGAAGGCGAAATCAGCAACTTCGCCGCCCCTTCCTCCGGGCACTGGTACTTTACCCTCAAGGACAGCACCGCCCAGGTCCGCTGCGCCATGTTCCGCAATCGCAACCAGAACATGCGCCTGGCGCCAGCCAACGGCATGGCCATCCGCCTGCGCTGCCGGGTGTCCCTGTACGAGGGCCGTGGCGAGTTCCAGCTGATTGTCGAATACCTGGAACACGCGGGCGCCGGTGCCCTGCAGGCGGCCTTTGAGCGGCTTCGAGACAAGCTGCAGGCCGAGGGGCTGTTCGAAGCGGCGCGCAAGCGCCCCCTGCCCGCGCAGATAGCCCGCCTGGGAGTGATTACCTCCGCCACGGGCGCGGCGATCCACGATGTGTTGACCGTACTGCGGCGGCGCTGCCCCACGATGGCGGTGTTGCTGCTGCCGGTGCCGGTCCAGGGTGAAACTGCAGCCGTGGAGATCCGCGCAGCAATTGAGCGTGCCAACCGCTGGCAAAGCGAAGGCCTGGTGCAGCTGAATGCCCTGCTGGTCACCCGCGGCGGCGGCTCCCTGGAAGATATGTGGGCATTCAATGAGGAAATCGTGGCCCGCGCCATCGTCGCCAGTGCCCTGCCCGTGGTGAGCGCCGTCGGACACGAGGTAGACATCAGCATCGCCGACATGGTCGCTGACCAACGCGCCGCGACCCCCTCGGCGGCGGCGGAGCTGTTGAGCCCGGACCAGCGCGAATGGATCGACAGGCTGACGCAGTTGGAGCAGAACCTGACCAGCCGCATGCAGATCAAGGTGCGGCAGGTAAACCGAGAATTGCTGCGGGTGCGAGAGCGCCTGCGCCACCCCGGACACCGGCTGCGGGAGCAGGCCCAGCGCCTGGATGATCTGGAGCAGCGCCTGCAACGCGCCCAGCTCGCCCTGCTGCGGGATCACCGCGGGCAACTACTTCTCCTGACCATTCGTCTGCAGGCGCAATCACCCACAACCCGGGTCAGCATACTGCGGGAGAGGGTGGCCAGGCTGGAGCAGATAATTCAGCGGAGCATGCGCAGCAAGCTGCAGAATTCGGCCACGCGCCTCGGACACCTGGCACAGATGCTGGATTCCGTGAGCCCACTGGCAACCCTCAACCGCGGTTACAGTATCCTCACCGATGATACCGGGCAGGTGATTCGGAATTCCGGGCAGGTAGCTCCGGGTGACCTGCTGGACGCCCGGCTGGCCAGCGGCCGCTTGCGGCTGGAAGTCAAATAGCGCTGTCAGTCAGTACTTGGCCGGTAGCCGCGTATTGATGATGATGTGGCGGCCCTCGAAGCGGATGTACTCGCCGATGGTGAGATCCTTGAGAATTCTGGCCACCATCTCCCGGGAAGCGCCGACACGATCCGCAATGTCCTGTTGCGTCAGCTTTTCCGGAATGAACAGAGTGCCATCGCCGCGCTCTTCCGACAGATCCATCAACACGTTGGCCACCCGGCCGTAGACATCCTGCAGGGCCAGGCTCTTGACGTCTGCGGTGAGCTTGCGCACCCGCTGGGCGAGGTTGCTGATCAGCTTGCGCGAGATGCTGGGATGCTCATCCAGCACCCGGCTGAAGTCTTCCTTGTAGATGATGCAAAAGCAGCACTTTTCTACGGTTCGCACCGAGGCGGAGCGCAGGGAGTCGTCGAGCAGTGCCAGTTCGCCGAAGTAGTCGCCAGCGCCCTGGGTGTTCATGATGAACTCCTTGCCGTTCTTGTCGCTGCAGTACACCTTGACCTTGCCGCTTTCGATGATGAAAAGGGAATCGGCTGGATCGTTCTCGTGGATGACCACCGTATTTTTCGGGAAGGAGCGGCTGGTGCTGCTGCTGGCGAGCGCGTCCAACTCATCCCGGGAGAGACCCTGGAAGATTTCTACTTGTTGCAACATGCCTGTTATACCTGCCCCATGAAAAGCCTGGCCCCTGAAGCTCTCGACCCCATAGTACCTCAACTTCAGACCTAAACGCACGTGCGAACGGCCGCGACAATCAGCCCGCCTCAGCTCCGCCGGCGTCCCCTCTATCTATAACGAACGAAAAGCGCATTTCCACAGTAAAGTCAGCATCGCTATACTGCAAGCCAATCCGCGACCCCGGGATCCACGCACTTGTGAGCACCGACAGCAGCCACAGCCCTGCCCCCTGGAGCGACGTGCTTCTGGGCGCCGTCACCGAGCTGAAGACACTGGCGGACGCGGAAGGCGTCGCCCTGGACAGCGGCGTACACGATGACCTGCGCAGGCTGTTCCAGGCCGCTGCCAGCCTGGAAGGTCAGCTAGCCGCCGCAGGAGCCGACAGTCACCACGACCAGATGAACAGCCTGGCCGCCATTCGCGGCTATGCCGAGATGCTGCAGGAGGATATCGGCGCAGATACCACAGGCCTCGGCGACAGCCTGGCGCGACTGCTGCGTGCGGTGCACACCGCGCACAATGGTGCCGCCACCCCGGCGCCTGCACCCTATCGGCACAGCATAGCTACCGAACCCGGCTTCATTCTCGCGGTGGATGATCTGCAGGAGAACCGGGAACTGGTCGCGCGCTATCTGTCCCGCTCCGGACATCTGGTGGTCACCGCAGCGAGCGGAGCGGAAGCGCTGCGAACCCTTGCCGAAACCGACGTGGATGTGGTGCTGCTGGACCTGATGATGCCGGACATGGACGGTCGCGAAGTGTTGCGGCGCATCAAGGAGCACCCCGAGTGGCGGGCTACCCCGGTTATCGTAATTTCCGGAAGCCAGGACATGGACGGGATTATCGCCTGCATTGAGGCCGGGGCCGATGATTACCTGTTCAAGCCCTTTAACCCGGTCCTGCTACAGGCCAGGATAAAGGCCGGCATAGAGCGCAAGCGCTGGCATGACCGCGAGGAACAGTACCGACAACAGCTGGAGCGCAACGAGAAATTCATCCGCGCCACCTTCGGCCGCTATCTGTCGGATGAAATCGTCACGGAGATCCTGGAGCGGCCCGAGGGTCTGGAATTGGGCGGCGATCTCCGGGAAGTGACCATCATGATGTCCGACATCCGCGGCTTCACCACCTTGAGCGAGCAGCTGGCTCCACAGGAGGTGGTCGCCATGCTCAACCGCTATCTGGGCGCGATGACCGATATCATCATGGCGCACAATGGCACCATCGACGAGTTCATCGGCGACGCCATCCTGACGGTCTTCGGCGCGCCCCAGCGCCGGGATGACGACCCCGACAGGGCGGTGCGCTGCGCCCTGGCCATGCAGGCGGCCATGGCCGGCATCAATGCTGACAACCGGGCCGCCGGGCTGCCCGAACTGGCCACCGGTATCGCCCTCAATACCGGCGCGGTGATCGCCGGCAACATCGGCTCCGAAAGGCGCAGCAAGTACGGCTTTGTCGGCCATCCCATGAACGTTACCTCACGCATCGAGGACCACTGCGAGGGGGGAGAAATCCTGATTTCCGACAGCACAGCCAGCAACTTGCAGGGGACCTACGCCCTCAGCGGCCGCCGCGAGCTCGCTATCCGCGGCATTGAGCAATCGGTGATGGTGCAGCGGATCCGGGAGGCCGACGATGAATGAGGGCGCGCCAATACTGCTGGTGGAAGACAACGAGCTTAACTGCGAAATGCTGACCCGGCGCCTGACTCGCGCCGGCTTCGCCGTGATCACCGCCGCCGATGGCGAACAGGCACTGGCGCTGATGGCAAGTGCCGGGCCCGCGCTGGTGCTGATGGACATGAACCTGCCGGTTATGGACGGCTGGACCGCCTGCCGCACGGCACGCCAGGACGAGCAGTTACGGGATATCCCCATCATTGCCCTTACCGCCCACGCGATGGAGACCGACCGCCGCAGTGCTCTTGCCGCTGGCTGCGACGATTACGCTACCAAGCCCATCGATTTCCCCGAACTGCTGGCCAAAATCCGGAGACTGACCGCCTCGTGAGCCTGCGCCGCCGCCTGACCCTGTCCCTGTGTACCATCCTGGTGCTGTTTGCCATTAACGTCGGCACCCACTTCTGGGGCAGCTATGCGCGCCAGGAAAGCATGCTCGCCTATCGCAGTTCCGTGGCCGCGACCCAGCTTTCCACCGACGCCGCCCAATCGCTGGAAAACCAGCGCCAGCAGATTCTGGTGCTGGCCACCCTGCGCGAGACCACGGGCGACAAGCTTGAGGCCGCGGAGTTGGAGCGCGCCGAGGTAGACCTCGCCAGCATCAACGACAAGCTCGTGGAGCTAGGCGGCCTCAGCAGCGAGGTAACACGACCACAGTACCAGCGCCTGCAGCAGGCCAGCGACTACCTGCTGGCGAGCTGGCTGGAGTTCTATCGCAGGTACAACGACCCCGAGTTCCGCGACGACATGGACGACCCCCTGCCCTTCGTCGAGACCCTGGAGCATCTGCGCCAGCTGGAGCAGCGCCAGGCGTTCATCGCAGTCCAGCGAGCCAGCCTCATTGACCGCACCATCGCCCTGACCGATCGCATCACCGTCATCGGCTTTATCACCTCTATCTTTTTGACGGTCCTGCTGGGCTTTTTCCTCCTGCGCTACACCAATCGCTCGCTGAAACGGCTCAAGCGCGGTACCCAGCGCATCGGCAGCGGCGACCTGGACTATCGCATAGTCGGCATCGAAGACCGTGGGGAACTCGGGGAGCTGGCGATGGCGTTCAACGACATGTCGGACAAATTGCGCAACGCGATCGAGGAAGTCCGCCAGGCCAAGGATGACGCGGACGATGCCAACGCCGCCAAGAGTCGCTTCCTGGCCAATGTCAGTCATGAACTGCGCACACCCCTGAACGCCATCATCGGCTACAGCGAGATGCTACATGACGAGCTGGATGACACAGGCGAGGTGGACCGCGACCAGTTTCAACGCGACCTGGAGAAGATCGTGCGCTCTGGCAGGCAATTGCTGGCGCTGATTAACGACATTCTCGACCTGTCAAAAATCGAGACCGGGAAAATGGCCCTGCACCACGAGCATTTCGCCGCCGCGGACATCCTCAGCCAGGTCGCTGACTCCATGGCACCGCTGCTGCAGCAGCGCGATAACCGGCTGCATCTCCCCAGTGACTGGTCAGCACTGCCCACCCTGTATTCGGACGCAACACGGTTTCGCCAGGTCTTCCTCAATCTGCTGAGCAACGCCTGCAAATTCACTAACGGCGGGGACATTTACCTGACTGCCAGCGCGACTGGCAGCGGTCCCGACGCCTGGCTCAGGTTCAGTGTCAGGGATACCGGCATTGGCATGAACGAGAAGGAGCAGGTGCGGATATTTGAAGCGTTCATCCAGGCTGACAACACGACCAGCGCCAACTACGGCGGCACCGGCCTGGGCCTTGCGATCTGTCGCGAGTACTGTGAGCTGATGGGCGGAAGAGTCAATGTCAGCAGCGCACGGGGACAGGGCGCAGAATTTACGGTTGAGCTCCCCGCGACTGCCCCAGAGTCAACTCCCGCAGCCGCCTGATGGCTTCCTCGCGCTTTTCCAGGTCTTCCTTGAGCGTAGCGTTGCTGCTCTCCAGGTCGGCAATATGCCGGTTAAGCAGCGCAAATGCAGCAAGGGAATCCCGCATCAACAGCGCGGTGGCATGCACCTGCATCTCCGGCAGCAGGCGCCGTACCAGGGACTGATAGCTCTGCTCGGCGGCATCGTGGTCATAGAGCGGGCTGTCCGGGAGCATGGCCAGATAGGCAAGGGCGACATCCGCCTCCCACTGGGCCGCGGCCACGGTCTCCAGCCGCTTGTAGCGCTGGAAATGCTGCAGTGCGGTCACCGCATCGCCCTGACTCAAGGCCTGATAGCCGCGCTCGAGAAAGGTCAGGTCGCGCTCCGGCGACGGCTGGCACTGACACTGTTCGCGAGTCGGCAGATTGAGGGTGAGTTCCGGTGCGGGCGCCGCCGGAGCCGCCTCGACAGGCGGTTCGGCGACCGGAGCTACGGAGAGCTGCGGAGCAGTCACGCAGGCCGTCAGCGCCACCGCGAGAGCAGCTGCCAGCAGCAGGGTCGGGAATCCCCTCACAGATATATCCTCACGCCTATTCTCATCGGCAAAGTGTAACATTGACCGCAGTGAGGGCGAAGCGGCGCCCTATTCGGGGCGCATGTGTGGAAACAGCAGGACGTCGCGAATCGAGGGGGAGTCGGTCAACAGCATGACCAGGCGGTCAATGCCAATCCCCTCGCCGGCCGTGGGCGGCATGCCATACTCCAGCGCACGCACGTAGTCGTGGTCGTAATGCATTGCCTCCTCGTCGCCCGCCTCCTTTTCCGCCACCTGGTCGCGGAAGCGCTGGGCCTGGTCCTCAGCATCGTTGAGCTCGGAGAAGCCATTGGCGATTTCCCGGCCGCCGACAAAAAACTCGAAGCGGTCGGTAACGAAAGCATCGTGGTCGCTGCGTCGCGCCAGCGGCGACACCTCAGTGGGGTAGGCGGTGATGAACGTGGGCTGGTCCAGCCGATGTTCCACCGTCTTCTCGAAGATCTCGATCTGCACCTTGCCCAGGCCCCAGCTGTCCTTCAGCGGAATGCCAAGCCCGGTCGCGATGGCGCGCGCACCCTGTTCGTCGGCCAGCTCCGACGCAGCGATATCCGCGTTGTAATGGAGGATGGAGTCGAACACCGAGATCCGGGTGAACGGCTGCGAAAAATCGTAGCTCGAGCCCTGGTATTCAACGGTAGTGCTGCCAAGTACCGTGGCGGTCAATTGCCGCAGCATGTCCTCGGTCAGGTCCATGGCGTCGCGATAGTCGGCGTAGGCCCAGTAGAATTCCAGCATGGTGAACTCGGGGTTATGCCGGGTCGACAGGCCCTCATTGCGGAAATTGCGGTTGACTTCGTAGACCTGCTCGAAACCGCCCACTACCAGCCGCTTCAGATATAGCTCCGGCGCGATGCGCAGGTACATGTCCAGATCCAGGGCATTGTGATGGGTCACAAACGGCTTCGCCGCCGCACCGCCGGGAATCACCTGCATCATGGGGGTTTCCACCTCCATGAAACCGCGCCCGTCCATATAGTCACGGATGAACCGGACTATCTTCGAGCGCAGCTTGAACACCGCGCGGGACTCCGGGTTGACGATGAGATCCACATAGCGCTGGCGGTAGCGCAGTTCCTGGTCCGCCAGCCCGTGGTACTTGTCCGGCAGCGGCCGCAGGGCCTTGGTCAGCAGCTGGGCCTGCTCCATGTTGATATAGAGATCGCCCTTGCCGGATTTGTGAATGGGACCGGAGGCCGAGACGATATCACCCAGGTCCCAGCTCTTGATCTCGGCCAGGGTGGCCTCGTCCAGGAGCTGGCGGTTGACGTAGAGCTGGATCTGGTCGGAGCCGTCCTGCAGCAACAGGAACGCGCCGCGATTGCGGATCAGGCGCCCGGCCACCGCGTAGTGGCGGTTCTCCTGCTCGAGCTGTTCCTTGCTGCTGCCGCCGTACTCCCGCTGCAGGTCGGCGGCGAGGCCGGTACGGCGGAAATCGTTGGGGAAGGGGTTGCGCTGTGTCCGCAGCTGCGTCAACTTGCCACGGCGCTCGGCGATCAGCTTGTTTTCTTCCTCGGGGCCGTGGGGGGCCTGATCCTGCTCACTCATGCTTGGTCCTACAGCCCCTTCTTCAGCGAGGCTTCAATAAACTGGTCGATATCGCCGTCCAGCACCGCCTGAGTGTTGCTGGTTTCGACGCCGGTACGCAGATCCTTGATCCGTGACTGGTCCAATACATAGGAGCGGATCTGGCTGCCCCAACCAATATCCGCCTTGCCATCCTCGGTCGCCTGCTTCGCCTGATTGCGCCGCTGCTCCTCCAGCTCATACAGCTTGGCCCGCAACATCTTCATCGCCCGGTCGCGGTTCTGGTGCTGGGAGCGCTCAGTCTGGCAGGACACCACCACCCCGCTGGGGTTGTGCGTGAGCCGTACCGCCGAATCAGTCTTGTTTACGTGCTGGCCGCCGGCGCCGCTGGAGCGATAGGTATCCACCCGCAGATCCGCCGGGTTGATGTCGATCTCAATGTCGTCGTCGATCTCCGGCGCCACGAACACCGAGGCGAACGAAGTGTGACGGCGGTTGCCGGAATCAAAGGGGGACTTGCGCACCAGACGGTGGACACCGGTTTCCGTGCGCAGCCAGCCAAAAGCGTACTCGCCCTCGAACTGGATGGTGGCGCTCTTGATGCCAGCCACCTCGCCTTCAGACACTTCGATAAGGGTGGTCTTGAAACCGCTGGCCTCACCCCAGCGCAGGTACATGCGCAGCAAGATCTCCGCCCAGTCCTGGGCCTCGGTGCCGCCAGAGCCGGACTGAATGTCCAGAAAGGCATTGGCCGGGTCCATCTCGCCGCTGAACATGCGGCGGAATTCCATCTGCTCGAGCAGCTTGACCAGCTTGTCTATGTCCGCCTTTACCTCGGCGACCGTACCCTCGTCGTCCTCCGTCGCTGCCAGTTCCAACAGATCAGCGGCATCGCCGGTGGCCCCTTCCAGTTTTTCAATCGTCGAGACGATCTGCTCCAGCGACGAGCGTTCGCGACCCAGCGCCTGGGCGCGCTCGGGATCGTCCCAGACGCTGGGTTCAGCCAGCTCCAGTTCTACTTCCGTCAACCTTTCCTTGCGGTTGGCGAAGTCAAAGATACCCCCTGAGCACGCCAGTGCGCGCCTCGATATCCTTGAGGGTTTGAAGCAGCGGATTGATCTCGAGCATGTGCCTGGTGTCCTGCGGAAAATGGCGCGCAGTGTACCGCAGGCGGGGGTTGCAGGTCTAACGACTGCTTCGGGGCTGCTCCCGGACTAAGCGTCCCCGACTACGCGTCCCGGACTGGGCGTCCCCAACGCTTCGTTCGCGTGGCGGCCTTTCGGCCGCTGCGTCGTTTCGGGAGGCGCGGACTCCGATACTTCATTCCGGGCGCATGCGGCGCACGTTCCTACTGTGTTTTTGCGCTGCCGTCTGGCCGCGCACTTTGTCAGCTGGGCGGGCATGTGCCATGGCGACGGTGCTGGTTGAGCTGGGCTGTTCCTGCTTACAGTGCCGGAGGTTGGTAGCCACTAAGCTGGGACGGTGGGCGCACCGACGCCCTGCAAGTCCGTATCGAAGCCCCCGCCTCCCGAATCAACGCAGGGTGCATGGGCCATCGCGAATGACTTCGTCTCCGGGATACTCAAGCGAGGAATTGCAGCGTAAGCTCGCGAGCACTGCCCTCAGTCTCCGGTCACAACGTACCTGCGGCTTGGGCCACCACCTGCGTTGCTCCGGGGCGGGAATGTCCTTTTTCGGGGTCGAAGGGCGTCGGCGCGACCACCGCACTGGCTTAGTGGCTACCAGCCTGCAGCACTGAAAGTGGGAACAGGCAGGCTCAAATGCTGCCTTAGCCATGGAGGGTGCCATACCGAATAACAATGTGCGCGGTCAGACGGCAGCGCAAGATAACCGAAGGTACGCGCGCCGCATGCGCCCGTAGTGGAGAAAAAGGATCTTCCCGTGCCGGAGCAACGCAGCGGCCGCAAGGCTGCCACTGGCACGAAGCGGACAAAGACAGCCGCCTCACCCCGCCGCCTGCAACTGCTCAATCACAAGCTGCAGCGACCGCTGCCCCCGAAACTCATTCACATCCAGCGGATAGGCCGCCTCAACCCACTCCTGCGCAGAGTCCGGCCATACGCTGAGGTCGACATTGAACGCAATGGCGTCGACCATATCGCCACCCGGCAGCTCCAGCACCAGCTTCAGGTGCCGCTCACCGACGATGCGCTGCTGCAGCACCCGAAAACGTCCGTCGAACAGCGGCTCCGGGAAATGCTGGCCCCAGGGGCCGCCAAAGCGCAGCGCTTCGGCGAGCGCCAGGTCGAAGTCGCAGGTGGCCAGTTCGCCGTCGGATTCCAGCACTGCCTCCAGATCCAGGTCGCGACCGTGCAACGCGACTTCGGCCACAAAAGCGGCGGCAAAGGCCGGATAATTTGCCTTTCGCAGGCTCAGGCCCGCGGCCATGGCGTGGCCGCCGAAACGGTCGACCAGCCCGGGGTTGCGGGTGGCCACCGCATCCAGCACATCGCGGATGTGAATGCCGTTGATCGAGCGGGCTGAGCCCTTGAGTTCATCGCCACCGGGTTCGGCGTCGGCAAACACGATAGTGGGGCGATGCAGCCGGTCCTTTACCCGGGAGGCCAGGATGCCGATGACGCCCTGGTGCCACCCCGGTTCGTAGAGGGCAATGGCGGCCGGTGGGGTCCCGTCCTCAGCTTCCAGCGGCAGCTTGTCCAGCAGTGACAGAGCCTCCTGCTGCATGCCCCGCTCTATCTGCCGCCGATCCTGGTTGAGCTGCTGCAGGCGTGCGGCGTAGTCGCGGGCGATGGCTGCAGAAGGCGCCAGCAGGCACTCGATACCCACCGACATATCGTCCAGCCGGCCGGCGGCATTGAGGCGCGGTCCTACGGCGAAACCGAGATCGGATGCAACCACGCTGGATGCTTCGCGGCCGGCGACTTCCAGCAAGGCGGCGATTCCCGGCCGAGCGCGACCGTTACGGATACGCTGCAGCCCCGCCGCAATCATGATCCGGTTGTTGCGATCCAGTGGCACGACATCAGCCACTGTGCCCAGGGCCACCAGGTCGAGGCAGTCAGCCAGGCTCGGTTCTGGCTGGCTACGACTGGCAAACCAGTCCCGACGACGCAGCTCCGCCCGCAGCGCCAGCATCACGTAAAAAATTACCCCGACACCGGCCATGGCCTTGCTGGGAAAGTCGCAGCCGGGCTGGTTCGGGTTGACGATGACATCCGCCGCGGGCAGTTCGCGACCGGCGAGGTGATGGTCCGTGACCAGGGTCGCGATGCCCAGGGCGCGGGCCGCCGCCACTCCCTCGATACTGGAAATGCCGTTATCGACAGTGATGATCACATCCGGCTGTCGCTCTGCAGCCAGCGCAACTATTTCCGGGGTCAGGCCATAGCCGTACTCGAATCGGTTGGGCACCAGGTAATCCACATGGCTGGCGCCGAGTGCACGCAGGGCGGAGATCCCGAGTGCGGTGCTGGTTGCGCCATCGGCATCAAAATCGCCGACGATCAGGATGCGCTTGTTTGCGGAGATGGCCTCAGCCAATAGCACCGCCGCCTCCGCGGCTCCCTGCAGCGTCGCGGGTGGCAACAATTCCTGTAGAGACAGCTTCAGTTCGGCAGGATCGGTAACGCCGCGGCCGCTATAGATCCGCGCCAGTAACGGATGCAGCCCCGACTCCACCAGGCCGGGGGCCGGCCCGGCCACGCGGCGTGCGACTCTGCGAGTCAGCACGTACGCTCAGGCGCCCAGATTGTTCGCCATGAACGCCTGCACCGCTGCCAGATCCTTCGGCAGCACCTCGAAGCGCTCCCGGCGGTCAAAGAGGTCTGCCAGGTGCAGGGGCAACGCCGGCTCGGTGGCGATAACGGCGCGCTGAATGGCCTGGGGGAACTTGGCGGGATGGGCGGTCGCCAGGGTGACCACGGGGATGCCGTCGCCAATCCCGGAGGCCAGGGCTGCTTTCACCCCGATCGCGCTGTGGGGGTCCAAAAGATATTCGCAATCCTGCCAGGTTGAAGCGATCTGGGCACAGGTTTCCTCATCGGGTACCCGGTAGCTGCTGAACAGCGCGCGGGCACGGGCCATGGCGTCCTCGGAGAAGTGGATATCGCCCCGATCGAAGTCCTGCATCAGCTCGCTCACGGCAGCGCCATCGCGATCGTAGAGGTCGAACAGCAGGCGTTCGAAGTTGCTGGAAACGGTGATATCCATGCTCGGCGACAGGGTGTGCTCCAGTGACTGGCGGCCATAGGTGGCCGTGGTCATGACCCGGTGCAGCACATCGTTGCGATTGGTGGCGATAATCAGCTGCGCCACCGGCAGCCCCATCCTGTGGGCCAGGTAGCCAGCGAAAATATCGCCAAAATTGCCGGTCGGGACGGAAAAGGCCACCGGCCGCGCCGGGCCACCCAGGGCAAGCGCGGCATAGAAGTAGTAGACAATCTGGGCCATGATCCGGGCCCAGTTGATGGAGTTCACCGCCACCAGTCCGCGGTCCGCTGGCAGGACTCCGCGGTTGCCAAAGGTGGCCTTGACCATCGCCTGGCAGTCATCGAAGTTACCCTGTATCGCCAGGTTATGGATGTTGTCGCCCACCACCGTGGTCATCTGCCGGCGCTGTACTTCTGACACCCGCTCGTGGGGGTGGAGAATAAAAATGTCGATATTCTTGCAGCGCTTGCAGCCCTCAATGGCGGCGGAGCCGGTATCGCCCGAGGTCGCGCCCATGATTACCACTTTCTGCTGCCGCCGTTCCAGCACGTAATCCAGCAGGCGTCCCAGCAGCTGCAGGGCAAAGTCCTTGAATGCCAGGGTGGGCCCGTGGAACAGCTCAAGTACCCACTGGTTGTGACCAATCTGCACCAGCGGCGCGACCGCATTGTGGCGGAACACGGCGTAGGTGTCGGCGATAATCTGCTGCAGGTCCGCGGCGGGAATACTGTCGCTGACAAAGGGCTCAATGATGCGCTGCGCCAGCTGCGGGTAGTCCATGCCGGCCATGGCCGCGATCTCCTCGCGGCTGAACTGTGGCAGGGTCTCGGGCACATACAGGCCGCCGTCAGACGCGAGCCCGGTCAGCAGTACCTGTTCAAAGTTCAAAACCGGGGCCTGCCCCCGGGTGCTGATATATTTCATGCCTGCCCCGTCAACCGTCCAGAATTTCAACCCGGATCCGGACCACCTTGCCCGCAATCGTATCCAGTGCCTCAATCTTGGCTACCGCCTCATCCACCTTGCCCTGGGCCGCCCGGTTGGTGAGTACGATCAGCGGCACCGTCGCCTGTCCCGGTGCGGGTGCTTTCTGGATCAGGGCCTCTATGCTGATGCCCTGATCGCTGAAGATCGTCGCGATCTTTGACAGTACCCCGGGCCGGTCCTCAGCCTCCATGCGCAGGTACCAGGGTGTTTCCACCCGGGCCATGGGCACAATCGGCAGGTCGCGCAAGGAATCATTGCAGAACGACAGTGAGGGCACCCGACTCACCTGGCCTGCGCTCAGGTCCCGGGCCAAGTCCACCAGATCCGCTACCACCGCGGATGCCGTCGGTTTGCCGCCGGCACCGGCACCGTAATAGAGGGTCGGGCCTACGGCACTGCCTTCGACCAGGACCGCGTTCTTGACGCCGTTGACGTTGGCCAGCAAGCGGTCTTCCGGAATCAGGGTGGGGTGAACCCGCAACTCAACACCCTGCGCGCCCTGCTTGGCAATACCGAGGTGCTTCACCCGGTAGCCCAGTTCTTCGGCGTAATCGAGATCCTGGGGGGTGAGCCGTGAGATACCCTCGGTATACACTGAATTGAACTGCAGCGGAATCCCGAACGCTATGGACGCCAGAATGACCAGTTTGTGGGCGGCATCGATGCCCTCCACATCAAAGGTGGGATCCGCCTCGGCGTATCCCAGAGCCTGCGCTTCCGCCAGCACATCGGAAAATTCCCGGCGATGCTCGCGCATCTCGCTGAGAATGAAGTTGCCGGTACCGTTGATGATACCGGCCAGCCACTCGATGCGGTTACCGGCCAGCCCCTCGCGCAGAGCCTTGATGATGGGAATACCCCCGGCGACGGCCGCCTCGTAGCGCACTGCCACGTTGTGTTCCGCCGCCAGCGCAAACAATTCGTTGCCGTGCTCGGCGATCAGCGCCTTGTTCGCGGTAACCACGTGCTTGCCGGCGCGGATCGCGGTTTCCACCAGCTCCCTGGCAACGGAGGTACCGCCGATCAGTTCCACCAGCACATCCACGTCCGGGTCCGCGGCGAGGGCGAAAATATCCCGGCTCACCCGCACCCCGCTCAAGTCGCAGGCCGGATTATCGCGGCGGCTGCCGACGTGGACAATTTTCAGCGGGGCCTGGGCCCGCGCCGCGATCGCCTCAGCATTCTCCCGCAGCAGATTGAAGGTGCCGCTGCCGACTGTGCCGAGGCCGCAAATCCCTATTCTGACCGGTTTCACGTGGGTATTTCCTGTTTCTGTCTCGGTGATTGCCATGGCCTTAGACGTGACCGTCACTGCGGAACATGCGCTTGATATTGCGCAGCGCCTGGCGGGTGCGATGTTCGTTCTCAATCAGGCCGAAGCGGACGAAGCCCTCCCCGTACTCGCCAAAACCGACGCCCGGGGACACCGCCACCTGCGCCTCCTGCAGCAGCTTCTTGCTGAATTCTATAGAACCCAGCGCCTCATAGGCAGGCGGAATCCGGGCCCAGACAAACATGGTGGCACGTGGTGGCGTGACCGGCCAGCCCAGGGCATTGAGCCCACCGCAGAGGACGTCCCGGCGCGACTTGTACATGGCGTTGATTTCGCTGACGCAGGTCTGGTCGCCTTCCAGGGCGGCAATGGCCGCAACCTGAATCGGCGTAAACATGCCGTAGTCGAGGTAGGACTTCATCCGCGCAAGGGCGCTGACCAGCTGTTTATTACCGCAGCAGAAACCGACCCGCCAGCCCGGCATATTGTAGCTTTTCGACATGCTGAAGAACTCAACTGCAACCTCGCGCGCACCCTCCACCTGCAGGATTGATGGCGCAACGTAACCGTCGAAGCACAAGTCAGCGTAGGCGAGATCCTGCACTACCCAGATCTGGTGCTCGCGGGCAACCGCAATTACCCGCTCGAAGAAATCCAGTTCGACAACCTGTCCCGTCGGATTGGAGGGAAAGCTCAGCACCAGCATTTTCGGCCGCGGCCAGCTGTTGCGAATGGCGTTCTCCAACTCCTGGAAGAACTCCTCCTCATCGCCGCCCATGGGTACGTGGCGAATATCGGCCCCGGAGATCACGAAGCCATAGGGATGGATGGGATAGGCGGGGTTGGGCACCAGGATGGCGTCGCCGGGGCCGGTGGTCGCCAGCGCCAGGTGTGCCAGCCCTTCCTTCGAGCCCAGGGTGACAATGGCTTCGCTGGACGGGTCAAGGGTGACGTTATAGCGCCGCTGGTACCAGTCGCAGATCGCCTTGCGCAGGCGCGGAATCCCCTTGGACTGGGAGTAGCGGTGAGTGTCGCCGCGACGGGCGGTCTCGATCATTTTCTCGACAATGTGGCCGGGTGTCGGTTGATCAGGGTTCCCCATCCCGAAATCGATCACATCCTGCCCAGCCGCGCGCGCCTTCTGCTTGAGGTCACCGATAATATTGAAAACATAAGGCGGCAGGCGCTGGATGCGCTGAAACTGGTCTTCCACGGCTCAGGGACTCGCTGGGGCGGCCGCCAACGGGCCGCAATCTAAAAAAGGTGGCAAACAGTACTGAGTACACCCTGAACTGTCAACGCATCCTCCGGGCACGGCTGCCGGAGGGCGCTGCGATCACAGCTGTGGCTACTGCAGACCGAGGGAGACCATCAGCTCATCTACCGACTGATAGCCCGGGATCATCTGCCCGCTTTCCGTGATAATCGCCGGCGTACCGCGGACCCCAAGCGCCTGCCCCAGCTGGTACTGGCCCGCAATGGGCGTGTCCGTGCAGACGTTGTCCGGCATCGCCTCGCCGTTCTTGAGCCGGGTCAGGATGAGCGGCGGATTATCCGCGCACCAGGCGGTCGCCAGCTTGCGGTAACCCTCGGACTCCATGCCGGCGCGGGGATACGCAAGATAGCGCACTTCCACCCCACGCTTGTTCAGCTCCGGTACTTCCCTGTGCAGCTTCTGGCAGTAGAAGCAGGTAATATCGGTGAAAATGGAAATGTGCGACCGGGTCTCGCCCTCAGCGGGGAAAATGATCATGTCGCCGGCATCTACCGCCGCCATTTCCTCGGCGCGCATACCATCGCGACGTTTCTCCGCCAGATTCACATACCCTGCCGGGCCGACGGTAAAGAGGTCGCCAACTATGAAAAACTGGCCGCTGGCATTGGCGTAGACCAACGGGCCTTCCTGGAACTGGACGGCATACATGCCAACAATTTCACTGGCTTCGATGCTGGCGACCTTGAGTCCGTTCGCAGGACTCTCCAGCATTTTCCGCAGCGTCTCCTCCACGTTTGCCGGCACCGCCGCCGACGCGCGAGCAACCAGGGTGAATGCGGAGAAGGCAACTATCGCCGCGGCAATGAAAAATCGGTTGAACATGAAATATCCTCTGGTTGCTGCGGCGTGAGCCGACAGGATTCTATTCGCCGCGCCTGTTTGGAGCACGCCGGCACACACAAGTTCCTCAGCCACGGGGGTGATGCTTCGCATGCAACTCCTGCATGCGCTGTTTCGCCACATGAGTGTAGATTTGCGTGGTGGTCAGGTCGCTGTGCCCCAGCAACATCTGCACCACGCGCAGATCCGCTCCATGGTTGAGCAGGTGTGTGGCGAAAGCGTGCCGCAGCGTATGAGGTGACAGCTTGCCGGTCAGCCCGGCCTTGAGTGCGTAGC
>JBGTGB010000165.1:0-8163 GCA_041746975.1 Haliea sp.
CCCCCCCCCCGCGACCTGATAGAACTCCAGCCGCTGCACGATGCCGAAGCGATCGCGCAGGGGCGAAGTCAGCAGGCCGGCGCGGGTAGTGGCTCCGACCAGGGTAAAGGGCGGCAGATCCAGCTTGATGGAGCGGGCCGCCGGCCCCTCGCCAATCATGATATCCAGCTGGTAGTCCTCCATCGCCGGATAGAGGATTTCCTCGACCACAGGGCTCAGGCGGTGGATCTCATCTATAAAGAGAACATCCCCAGGTTCCAGGTTCGTCATGAGGGCAGCGATGTCCCCTGCCTTTTCCAGCACAGGGCCGGAAGTGGTCTTCAGGGACACGCCCATTTCGTTGGCGATGATACTGGCGAGCGTGGTCTTGCCGAGGCCTGGGGGGCCGAAGATCAAGGTGTGGTCCAGGGGCTCGCGGCGGCCGCGTGCGGCCTGCAGGAATATGGCCATCTGGTCGCGCACCACCGGCTGGCCGATGTACTCCTCCAGGGTCTTGGGGCGGATGGCGCGATCCAGCAGCTCTTCGCGATCGCCCCGGGGCCCGGGCGCAACAAGACGGTCGGTTTCTATCATTGGCGGCTCACTACGGCTTTCAGGGCACGGCGAATCAGGTCCTCGCTATCGGCAGCACTGTCGTCGTTGACCGCCGCTATCATGCGCGCGGCCTCGGCGGGTTTGTAACCCAGGGCTACCAGTGCCCCCTCGGCGTCCCCCACCTTGTCATTCGCAGACACGTAGCCAGGCGCCGGGAGTGAAGTGCCGGCCTGAGCCCATTGGCCCAGCCAGTTCTTGAGCTTGTCGCGCATTTCTACCAGCAGGCGCTCGGCAGTTTTCTTGCCGACTCCGGGCAGGGCCACCAGCGCCGAGAGGTCATCCCGCTGCACGCAGCGGGCAAACTCGGTGGCGTCCATGCCTGAAAGAATGGTGAGCGCCAGTTTGGGGCCTACCCCGCTTACTTTCACCAGTTGCCGGAACAGGGCGCGGTCGCGCTCATCGATGAAACCATAGAGCAGCTGGGCATCCTCGCGGACGACAAAATGGGTCAGGAGGGTAACATCCGCGCCCAGCTCGGGCAGTTGGAACAGGGTACTCATGGGGACCTGGATCTCATACCCCACCCCGGCCACATCGACGAGGATGTCCGGAGGCTGTTTGTACACCAGGGTGCCGCGTATCCTGCCTATCATTGTCCTGCCACCGTCGCGCTAGCGCATCCGCCGCCGGCGCACAGAGGTGGCGCCAGCGATGTTTATCATACTGTGTTGAGTGTGGGCATGACACAGGGCGGCGGCCAGGGCATCCGCGGCGTCTTCCTGCGGCTCCGCCGGCAGCTTCAGCAATACCTTGACCATATGCTGGACCTGGCTCTTGTCCGCGGCGCCCGTCCCCACCACCGCCTGCTTGATCTGGCGCGCGGAATACTCAGCCACCGCCATATCCTGCGCCACACAGGCAACGATGGCGGCGCCCCGGGCGTGCCCGAGCTTGAGTGCGGAGCCTGCACTCCTTGCCATAAACACCTGCTCGATGGCGAGCTGGTCGGGGCAGTGCAGCAGCACCAGTTCGGTCACACTCGCATAAATGACCCGAAGGCGCTCGGGCAGGTCTCCTGCCGGCAGGCGGATAACGCCGCTGGTCAGGTATTCACTGCGACCGGACACGTAATTGATGATGCCAAAACCCGTTTTGCGGGAACCGGGGTCGATCCCGAGGATGACCGCCATACTGTGCTCCGAGCGCTGCCTGGAATCCCTGATCTGTATAAATTTACAGTATTATGCGGGCGGGTCCAACTCCCGTTTGGCCTGGCGCAGGCGGATGTTCAGCTCCTTCAGCTGCGCGTCGTTGACCTCCCCCGGCGCATCCGTGAGCACACAGTGGGCAGTCTGGGTTTTCGGGAAGGCGATGACGTCGCGAATGGACTGGGACCCTGTCATCAGCATCACCAGCCGGTCGAGACCAAAGGCGAGGCCGCCGTGAGGCGGCGCGCCATACTGCAGGGCCTGCAGCAGGAAGCCAAACTTTTCCTCGGCTTCCTCATCGCTGATCCCCAAAATGCGGAATACCGCCTGCTGCATATCGCGCTGGTGAATACGGACGCTGCCACCGCCGAGCTCAGTGCCGTTGAGCACCATGTCGTAGGCCCGGGACAGGGCCGCCGCGGGATCCGCGACCAGCGCTTCCGGGGAACAGGAAGGCGCGGTAAAGGGGTGGTGCAGCGGCGTCAGGCCGCCGTTGCCGTTGTCCTCGAACATGGGGAAATCGACCACCCACAGCGGCGCCCAGCCGCCGCGCACCAGACCCTGGTCCTGGGCCACCTTGAGGCGCAGGGCGCCCAGGGATTCGTTCACCACCGCCCTGCGGTCGGCGCCGAAGAAGATGATGTCGCCATTCTGCGCTTCCAGGCGCTGCACCAGCTCGGCTACCACCGCTTCCGGCATGAACTTGAGAATGGGCGACTGCAGCCCCTCGACACCGGCGGCCAGGTCGTTGACCTTGATCCACGCCAGCCCGCGCGCACCGTAGATACCCACGAAACGGGTGTAGTCATCGATTTCCTTGCGGCTGATGCCGGCGCCGCCCGGCACCTTCAGCGCGGCAACGCGGCCACCGGGATCATCCGCCGGGCCCCGGAACACCTTGAACTCCACCTGCTGCATCAGGTCGTCGATGCTGATCAGCTCCAGGTCTGTGCGCAGGTCCGGCTTGTCCGAGCCGTAGCGCTCCATCGCGTCAGCCCAGGACATGCGCGGGAAGTCGCCCAGTTCCTCCTCCAGCACCGTGCTGAATAGCTGCCGTATCATGCGCTCGGTGATCGCCATGATCTCTTCCTCCTCGAGAAAGGAGGTCTCTATGTCGATCTGGGTGAACTCCGGCTGACGATCGGCGCGCAAATCTTCATCGCGAAAGCACTTGGCAATCTGGTAGTAGCGGTCGAACCCGGACACCATCAACAGCTGTTTGAACAGCTGGGGCGACTGCGGCAGGGCAAAGAAATGCCCGGGGTGCGTGCGGCTCGGCACCAGGTAGTCGCGGGCGCCCTCGGGAGTCGCCCGGGTCAGGATCGGTGTTTCGATATCGAGGAAACCCTCGGCGTCGAGGAAATTGCGCACGGCGGTGGTGATTTTCGCGCGCAGGATCAACCGGTTCTGCATCTCGGGACGGCGCAGATCCATGTAGCGATATTGCAGCCTGACGTCCTCACCAACGTTGGTGTATTCGTCGAGCTGGAACGGTGGCGTGATCGCGCTGTTGAGAATCTCCAGTTCCTTGCCCAGCACCTCGATCTGGCCGGTGGCCATGGCGGGGTTGACTGTGCCCTCGGTACGGGCGCGCACCCGACCTTTTACCTGCAGCACGTACTCGCTGCGTACCTTGTCGGCGCGCTGGAAGTGCTCTTCGGTGTCCGGATCGAAAACCACCTGCACAATCCCCGCCCGGTCACGCAGATCAAGAAAAATTACGCCACCGTGGTCCCGACGCCGATCCACCCAGCCACACAGGGTTATCGTTTCGTCGATGTTGGCTGTGCCCAGGGCGCCGCAATAATGACTGCGCATAAATCCGTTTCCGTCAGTTGTCTGTTTGGCCCCGGAGGGCTGGGTCGGTGGCATGAAACTAGCTGGCGGTCTTCGCCTCGCTGCCCTTGGCAGCGCCCTTGGCGGAACCACCGCTGTCGGCCGCCGCCGCGGGGGCCGGTGCAGCCGCAGGCGTGGAGCCCTTGTCGTCGCCGCCGGTAACCAGGTTCTTCTTGCCGCCGGTCTTGAAGTCGGTCTCATACCAGCCACCGCCCTTGAGGCGGAAACCGGCCGCGGAGATCTTCTTGCGCAGCTGCGGGGCGCCGCAGGCGGGACAATCCACCAGAGGAGCATCACTGACTTTCTGCAGGGCTTCATGCAGGTGCTTGCAGGACTGACACTGGTACTCGTAAATCGGCATGAAGTGTACTCGCCAGTAAAGGATAAGGGGCAGCAAAAATCGAGGCGCGAATTTTACCTCATGGCAAGGCTCAGGCCAATACGAAAGAATGCGGAGAAAGCGAGGGGGATGCGTGCCCCTGCACCTGACCGTGCCGAGGCGGGGATAAATCTGAACCCTGCCCGCTACCGCGGGCAGAGCCTGCTACCGGGACTTAGTCGGCAGCGAAATCCTTCATTTTCTTCAGCGGCCGAACTTTCACGGCAACGCTGGCCGGCTTGGCCTTGAAGGTAGTCTCAGCGCCGGTGAAGGGGTTGATGCCCTTGCGCGCTTTTTTGGCAGGCTTCTTCACTGTGGTGATCTTCATCAGGCCGGGCAGAGTGAACTCACCGATCGCACGCTTCTTGAGGCTGCGCTCCATCAGCGACTCCAGCTCGTTCATAACGTCACCAACCTGCTTCTTGCTCAGGGTTGTGGATTCCGCAATGGACGCCACAATCTGGGTCTTGGTGAGTTTGTCCTTGATGATGGGTGCCGCCTTCTTCGCCGGAGCTGCCTTCTTGGCCGGAGCCTTCTTCGCAGGCGCCTTCTTGGCCGCTACTTTTGCTGTTGCCTTTTTCTTGGCAGGTGCCTTCTTCGCTGCTGCTTTTTTCGTAGCCATAGTTTTCAACCTTCGTTGGTATGAGTTGGGACACGCATCCAAGCCAGACTGACCGCCACCACCTCTGCCGCCACCAGGCTCAAGAGCAGATATTAAACATGAAACGCTGTAATACAAGGGTTTTCCGGTGTCCGACAGCAGAAAAACCCTTTTTTTGCTGCATTTTCCCGTTTTTGGCGGACGATTTCGACGTTGCTGCGGATAAATGGCCACCTCTCCGGCAACGCTGTACCGGCGCTGTGTTCAGACGTAAACTGACCCGCTCTCGTTTACCCCGACGGACCCGAGCACATGCGCACCAGCACTTACCTGATCAGTACCCAAAAAGAGACTCCCGCCGACGCGGAAGTTATCAGCCACCAGCTGATGCTGCGCGCCGGGCTGATACGCAAGCTGGCTGCCGGACTTTACACCTGGATGCCCATGGGACTGCGGGTGCTGCGCAAGGTTGAGCACATTGTGCGCGAGGAGATGGATGCCAGCGGCGCCATCGAAGTCAGCATGCCGGTGGTGCAACCGGCGGAGCTGTGGCAGGAATCCGGCCGTTGGGAACAGTACGGTCCAGAGTTGCTGCGGATACAGGATCGCCACCAGCGCGACTTCTGCCTGGGGCCCACTCATGAAGAGGTGGTCACCGACCTGGTGCGCAATGAGGTCAAGAGCTACAAGCAGTTGCCCCTTAACCTTTACCAGATCCAGACCAAGGTGCGGGATGAAATCCGCCCGCGTTTCGGCATTATGCGCGGGCGCGAATTCCTGATGAAAGACGCCTACTCCTTCCACGTAGATCAGGCCTCGCTGGAAGAGACCTACCAGGTGATGCACCGGACCTACACCAATATTTTCACCCGCCTGGGACTGGAGTTCCGCCCGGTAATCGCCGACACCGGCAGTATCGGCGGCAGCGCTTCCCATGAATTCCACGTTCTGGCAAACGCCGGCGAGGACGCTATCGCCTTCAGCGACAGCAGCGACTATGCCGCCAACGTGGAGATGGCCGAGGCCCGGGCGCCTGCAGAAGCGCGCCCGGCGCCGGCCGCGGACATGGCGGAGATTGCCACTCCCGGCGTGCGCAGCATTGACGACCTGGCTACGCAGCTCGACATTGCCGCCGCCAGCACGGTGAAAACCCTGATCGTGGAAGGCGAGGAACCGGGCACCCTGGTTGCTCTGGTACTGCGGGGCGATCACCAGCTCAACAGCATCAAAGCCGAGAAATTGAGCGGCGTGGCCAACCCACTGACCATGGCCGGCGAAGAAGCCGTGCGCGCGGTGTGCGGCGCGGGCTTCGGCTCCCTTGGACCCGTCGGCCTGCCGCTGCCGGTCATTGTGGACCGCAGCGCCGCTCAACTGGCGGATTTCATTTGCGGCGCGAATCGCGAGGAAGTCCACCTCACCGGAGTGAACTGGGAGCGGGATTGCCCCATAAACCGGGTGGAGGATCTGCGCAATGTCCAGGAGGGCGACCCCAGTCCCGACGGCCAGGGCATCCTCCTGATCCGGCGCGGCATTGAAGTCGGGCATATCTTCCAGCTCGGGCGCAAGTACAGCGAAGCCATGAACGCTACTGTGCTGGATGGAAATGGCAGGAGCGTCACCGTGGCTATGGGCTGCTACGGTATCGGCGTCAGCCGCATCGTGGCCGCGGCCATCGAGCAGAACCACGACGAGCGCGGAATCATCTGGCCCGAGGCCATGGCGCCGTACCAGCTCGCAATTGTGCCGCTGAACATGCAGAAATCACCGGCCGTGGCCGAGAGCGCGCTTTCCCTGTACCAACAGTTCCGTGAGGCCGGTGTAGAGGTCCTCCTTGACGATCGCAACGAACGTCCCGGCGTCAAGTTCGCGGACATGGAATTGCTGGGCATCCCCCATCGCCTGGTTATCGGCGACAGGGCCCTGGACGAGGGCAAACTTGAGTACAAGGGTCGCTGCGATGCGGAAGCCACTCTGATCCCGGTGGCGAACGTGGTCGCGGATATCCTCGGCCGCCTGCAAAGCTGAAGCGATGGCCAGCTGCGGCAGGACCTCGCGAGTGCGCTGGTCGGCTCTGGCAACAGCGCTGCTGCTGGTATGTCTGGCTCCGTTTGCCGTTGGCCAGCCGGAGGACCCTGAAGAACGCGCGGAGCTGCGGGCCTTCCTCGACCAGACCATCAACAGCGCTGACAGCTTCGCCGATCGTTATGATGCCGAAGTGTGGCTGGTGGATATGTCCGCACGGCTCGAGCGCTATGTGAAGGATTCCGAGGAGCGGCTGCTGTTACTGCGCCAGGTTCATGCGGCCGCGGCCAGAGCATCCTTGTCCCCGGAACTGGTACTGGCGGTGATCGAAGTGGAGAGTCATTTTGACCGCTTCGCCATTTCCCGCGTCGGCGCCCAAGGGATGATGCAGGTGATGCCGTTCTGGAAGAACGAGATAGGCCGAGCCGACGACAACCTGACCGTGAACCTGACCAATTTCGAGTACGGCTGCCGCATTCTGCAATTCTATCTGCAGCGGGAAAAGGGTGACCTGCACCGGGCTCTGGCGGCCTATAACGGCAGCCTGGGCAGCCGCCGCTACAGCAACAAGGTCTACCAGGCCTGGGCCAGACACTGGCGCACCGGGCCGCTGCCCTGGTCGCGCTAGTATCCTGGGTACTCAGTCAGCGGAAAGCGCCGGGTGACTGCCCTGTCCACTTCTTGAATGAGCGATGAAATGCGCTGGGGTCACTGAAACCCAGGGCCTCGGCCACCTCGCAAACCGACAGACCAGGGTGCCGCAGCAGGCTGATGGCTCGATCCCTGCGGGCCTTGTCCTTGATCCGCTGATACGAGGTGCCCTCGCTCTCCAGCCGTCTACGCAAGGTTCGGGCCGACATATTGAGCAGACCAGTCAACTCTTCGAAGCTGGGCATCTCGCGCTGAAAGTCATCCCCGATAATGCCGCGGATACGCCGGGTGGTGCTGTTATGGCAGGCCTCCGGAGCATGCAACAGGAGATACGGCGCCATCGCCATGAACTCATCCAGCTGCCGTTCATCGCGCAGTATCGCGGCTTCCAGATGGCGGGCGCTGAATGTCACCGCATTCAAACCCGCGCCAAACTGCACCGGTCCCGGGAAAAAATAGCGTAACGCTTCACCGTTGTCAGGCTGCGGACCAGCGCAACTGGCGTGGGTGATATCTATCTCCTGGCCGATCAGCCAACCGCAAAAGCGCAGCCAGATCGCAAGCCCCGCCAGCACGCGATCCTGGTGCCGGGCAATCACCCCGGAACCGAGGTAGGTCAGGGTCGCCTGGCGCCCGTCCGCGTGCACAGATAAACGATTCTGCAACGGCGGCCGCCGCCGCGCCCGACAGCTGGCGTTGAACTCTATGGCGCGCTGCATGCCCACGCCCAGGGTGCCGCTACCAAGCATGCTCAAGGCAACCAGGCGCAGGGTGCCCGGCGGAGTCGGCGTATCTGGCATGGCGCCGAGGGTTTCATCGTCCAGCTGTCGACTGAGGGCGCCACAGAGGCGGCTGTACTGGAGGGGCGTTGCGGCGTCGGTGAGGGGCCTGTCGCGGAGGGGGTCGTGGGCGAACCCGGCCCGGGCCAGCAG
>JBGTGB010000166.1:0-4173 GCA_041746975.1 Haliea sp.
TATCCTGGCCTCCATGCCGTTGGTGGCGGTTACGGTTTCACCGCGGGCGAAGCGGTAGGCATGCTCGGGCCCCAAGTCCCGGGTGCCAAACAGGTTGGCATCCAGTGAGACCGAGGTGTGCAGGTGGGTGTCACCCCAGAACACCTGGTCGGGGTAGTCCTGGCCCTGCCAGGGAGAATAGCTTGCAGTGCCGGCGGCTGTCTCTGCGTTGGCGCCCGCAGCGGCGAGCGCGGTTGCTGCAACGAGTGTACCCAGGTGCTGTCTGATGGCGCGCATCGTGACTCCTCTTATTATCGGTAATGCCAGGGCCTAAGCGGGAGGATAATCTGCTGCCCTGGTCAGCGTCTCCAACTGATTCAACCCGGCGCTGACGTTCGCCAGCTTGTCCCGGTAAGTCGCCAGGGCTCCTGCACCCAGCACCAGTTGTACCGGGGGCTCCTCCATAGTGTACAGGTCAACGAAAATCCGTGCTGCACGCACCGGGTCGCCCGGCTGCTTGCCATCGATGGCGGCAATCATGTCCAGGCGTTCATGCACGTGGGCATAATCGTCGATGACCACCGGACTGCGTTGCATGGAGCGTCCGGACCAGTCGGTACGGAAGGCGCCCGGTTGCACCGAGGTAACCCGGATTCCCAAGGGGGCGACCTCTTTCTGCAGCGCCTCCATCAGGCCCTCCAGGGCATACTTGGAGGCACTGTAGTAGCCGGTACCCGGGTTGGCCATGATGCCGGCCTGGGAGGAATTGTTGATGATGTGGCCGCTGCCTTGGCGGCGCATTGCGGGCAGTACTGCGCGGGTGAGCGCGAGGGCACCGAAAAAGTTGATATCAAACAGGGCGCGCACCGCGTCTTCCTCGCCCTCTTCAATAGCGGCCACGTAGCCATAGCCCGCATTGTTGACCAGCGCATCGATGCGTCCAAACCGTTCCAGGGTGGCGGCAACGCAGGCTGCGATGTCGGCCGCAGACCCCACATCGAGCTGCAGGGCAACAGCCTGGTCAGGGAAGCGTTCACAGATATCCGCCACCGAGGCTGGATTGCGCGCGGTCACCGCGACCAGGGCGCCGCTCTCCAGCGCGGCGAGGGCGATTTCCCGGCCAAAACCGGTGGAGCAGCCTGAGATCAGCCAGGCGGATTCCTTTAGCGCAGGCATGTTATTCCTCCAGCCGCCAGGCGTAACTCTGTGCTCTTTTTTCCAACTGCTGTTGTCGCTCCTCAGGTGTCAGCCAATGGTGTTGTCCGCTCAGCTCCTGTTGCAGCTGGTTCAGCGCGATCAGACGCTGGCGCACGCCGAGGTCCGCGCCGGGCGTACCGCCGGCGAACTCCGCCCAGCGCAGGGTCAGGATACCCTCGTCGAGATCAGAGGGGTCCAGCCAGTTATGTACACCCGGGTCCCGCAAGCTGAGGACAAAGGTGTAGGTGCCGTCCGGGTTGGCGCGGGACTGGTGCCGGTTCAGGCAGCCGATGCGGTCGGTGATCTGGTTGGTGGTGCCCCAGATGTTGGTGATTGGCGCGATGAAGTAGTCTGCGCCACCGAGATTGATGTCCAGCACCATTGCGGTGCCTGCGTCAGGCAGGCGGAAATAACCCATGATGTAGATCTGGTTGCGCAGGGCACCATCGCTGTCGCGATCGATGGTGAACTCGAAGGCATTGACCGGGCCGTCCATTGCCTGACGGTTCCAGCGCGTGGTGGATTCCGCCCAGCGCTGCATGTAGGTCTTGATGCGCTCGAGGTTCTCCGCCTCGCCGAATGGTTGACGCTGTGGAGTTGGCTCCAGCAGTTCTATCGACAGCTCATTGGCCCGGTCAGAGCCCCAGTTTGCAATCACATCGCGAATGTAGAACTCGTGGCTGCCGGGTGGCGCCTGCACATGATTGCTGCGCCCGTCCGCAGCGCTGGCATCCACCGTGACCTCGAAGCGCCCTTCGGCGTCAACGACCAGGTCCTTGCCATCCAGCAGGCCAAGGGTCTGCATTTCCGGGCCCCAGAGGGTAAAGTAATTTTCAACCAGGCGCTGCTGCGCGACCCGGCCGCGGATCAGGTAGCGATATTCGTGAGCAATCGGTATTACCCGGTAGATCGAATCGGGGTTGTCGATTCCCCAGCGGCTTCCCGGAATGTCGTAGCCCGCGAGCCGGTGGGGCAAGCGACTGATGGTGATCACTTTCGGGTACAGAGGGTCCTGATTGAGTGCCCACACCGTGGCTCCGAACATTACTTCTTCGAAAGCCCAGTCGAAGCAGCTGCGCATGGTTGCGCTGGGAGCCGCGTGCTCGAGCCAGAACTCGCGCACCTGCTCCCTGGAGGCAACAATCTCCGGATGTTGATAGTAGCTCAGCGCCAGCAGTTCATGTTGGCGCTGCTCTTCGGTGTCGATAGGGTTGTTGCTTCCCTGCATGGGTGTGCTCCGTAATTATGGGTGATCAGAACTCGTAAACCAGATCCAGCCCGTACATGCGCGGCAGAATGAACGAGTCAGTGGCGAAGCCCAGGGCTCCGAAATCAATACCCCACTCCCGATAACCCTTGTCCGCCAGGTTCTTGCCCCAGGCGGAAACGCGCAGTGACCCATTTCCCACGTCGATATTGGTCAGGCTCGCGCGAGCGTTGATCAGTGTCTGCTTGCCGGCAGAGTCATAAAGGTTGTTTATGGGGTGGAAGAAACGCTCACTGGTGTAGGAGCTATCGGCCTGCAATACCAGCTGGCCGAAGGTGAAAGGCTCGAACGTGTACTCGGCGATCAGGCTGGCGTTGTGGCGCGGCGTGTGAATCGTCTCTGCAATGTCAGAGATATCGACGTTTTCCGTGCCACCGCCGACACCGGTCACCGGATTGCTGGGGGTGGTATCGAACTCCTTGATATCGTTGTCGATAAAGCCGTAACTGGCCTTCAGCAGCAGCCCCGTGACGGGAATCAGGGTGGCCTCGAGTTCCACGCCCATGGCCTCGGTTTTGCCGGCGTTGGCAATGATGGAGGAGGCGCCACCGGAGCCTGCCTCGAACTGCGTGACCTGTTTGTCTTCGTAGACATAGTGGAACAGGGCCGCGTTGAGGCGCAGCTTTTGCTCCCAGAGGTCCGACTTAACCCCGAGTTCATAGGAGGTAACGTTTTCCTCATCGAAGGGGGTGGCGAAGGCGCTGGAACTTGCGGCACGGGCGTTGAAACCCCCTGAGCGGAAGCCGCGGGCGAGGGTGAAATAGGTGTTCAGGGTGTCACTCGGCGCATAGCGGACGGTTAGAGCCGGGGTCACGTTGGACCAGGAGTCATCTCCGACCACTTCCTCGATGCCCTCATTGCGCTGAATGTTGGAATTGCGCAGGAACGAGGTCTTGTTGTCGCGGGTATAGCGCAGGCCCGCGGTGACATCCACCTGCTCGGTCACGGCGTAGGTCAGCTGGCTGTAGGCGGCCACCGAGTCGTTGTCGGAGCCGTAAACAAATACCGGCGTACCCAGCAAAGTGTCCTTGCCAAAGCAGGCGAATGGGTTGGCAAACGTCGGGTCCTGGCAGAGAAAGGATTGCGTCGCCTGGGGCAAGCCACCGTAGGCGAAAATGGCGGGCAGGACGAAAGCCTGAGGATTGTCCTCGTAGGTTTCCTCTTCAAAGTAGTACAGGCCCAGAGTGTACTGCAGGCGGTCGTTCATGGCCGTACCCAGCATCTGGAACTCCTGGGTGAACTGGTCCTGACGGCTGTCGCGGCTGGCAATAAACAGGGGTACGAAGTCACCTGCCGGGATGACGCCACCCATGCCATTGAGCACGTTGACCCCGTCCGAGCGGAAGCTGCCGTATTCGTTTTCAGTTGTTCCCGAGTCCCAGTCACGATGGGCGGTGATGGATTTGAGCGTGAAGCTATCGCTGGCCCATTCCACGGTGAGCGCATGGCCCTTGATCGTTGACCAGTTGGAAGCTCCATCGGAAAACGGCATGGGCAGGCTGCTGTTGCGGCTGGGAGACGCCTCCGCCATGGCCTGGGCATAGATCGGGCCGCCGAGACCCGCTTGGAAAGGCCGGATGTGGACCAGCTGGACGATGGCCCCGTTGCTGTCGCGGTCCGAGTAGTCGAACACGTAGTCCGCGGTCAGGGCGTCGTTGGGCTGCCAGCGCAGGGCGAGCCGCGCCGCATCGGATTTCTTGGTCTCTCCCAGCTTGTTATCTGCTTCTGAA
>JBGTGB010000167.1:0-2752 GCA_041746975.1 Haliea sp.
ATGGCACTCACCGCCAGCGCGACCAACAGCACCAGCACCGGAGCGGGCGTGCTGCCGTGCCGGCTCACAGCTGGGCGCTGCTGCACGCGGTCCGCCCTCGCCCAGGATTCAGGCTGCTGCCAGAAACTGCCCACCCAGAACAGCAGCAGCATCACCACCCCGAAAAACACCCAGCCGTAGATCAGGTGATCGACCCCGGCGGCGAGCTTCATATTGCTGAAATGCCCGATCATGACGATGCCGTAAGCCCGAAGGCTGTTGGCTACGACGGGGACCACAAGCGAAGCCAGCACGAAGGCGCTGCGCCGCCATAGGCTGGAATAGGTAAGGTAGGCATACACCAGGCCAAGGGTGTAGGAGGCGATCAGATACCGCACACCGCTGCAGGCTTCCACCACGGACCAGGCCCCGGTGGGCAGGAAAAGGTATATACCCTCCCGATACATTGGTACGCCCGTGATCCGCACCAGATATTCCGTGGTGTCAGCGGTGAGCTCCATCAGCGGCGGAACCAAACCCTCGCCCATCGGCACAGCCAGGATGAGGAAGCCGAGGGGAAACGCCACCCGCCAGGCCAGGGCATGGCCCAGCAGCGCCCAGATCCCGGTGATCAGGATCCCCACGAAGGCCAGCTGCTGGACAACGTCGACATCCACCAGATAGGCCAGCAGCCAGGCCAGGCCACCCCCGGCCGTGAGCACCAACACCCAGGGCCGGGGGCTGGCCACCGCACCGGCCAGGTCATCGCGCTGGCGCCAGACCAGCCACAAACTGATGGGCAGGATCAGGAAGCCGTGGGCGAAGGTGTCCGAGCGCAGCCAGATGGCCACCATGGAGGCCACGGTGTCGTAAAACAACAGGCCAGCCAGCAGACTGTAGGCCACCACCAGTACCACAAGGCCCCTGCCGGATGTGAGGGCAGGTGCAGGTAGGCGTTGAGCTTCTGGATTATCCATGCTTTTTTGTCACCTTTACATAGCGTGGTGCCGCGTTGTCCTCACCCAGCAGGAAAACAACTTCCGGCAGGTTGGCGGCCCAACTGAAACCGCGTTGCACGCATGCGCGCGCTCTCGCTCCCATTGGCGCATGCACGCCACAGAGCACCTCGGCCAGCAAACGCTGATAGTCGGCCGCTGATTCCGCCAACAGCACCTCCTCACAATCGCGGGCGGCAATGCCCTCCAGGCCCTTGCGACTTACCAGCACCGGGCGCGCCATGGCCATGGCCTCCAGCACCTTGTTCTGCACTCCCCGGGCTATGCGCATGGGAGCCACTGCCGCCAGCGCGTGTTTCAGGTAGGGTCGCACATCTGCCACCCGCCCGGTGACAAAAATTCCCGGCTGCGCAGCCAGCTGTCGTACCGCCCGGGAGGGATTGCCGCCGACAATAGTAAAGCTCAGGGCCGGGTGCGCCCGGAGCAGCGTCGGGAAAACCTCGCGGGCGAACCAGGCCACCGCGTCCACATTGGGCCAGTAGTCCATGGCGCCGGTGAACACCAGCGGCAAGCTACCCACCGGGAAGGGGTTGGGCTGCGGAGCTGCGCTGTCGAACTCGGGGTCAAAATAGGTACAGTTGACGCCGTTGTTGTAGAAGCCGATCTTGTGGGCGGTGTCCGGGGACAGCTGGTGGAACAGGTCGGCCTCGGCGGAGGATACGAAAAGGCCGGCATCGAAATCTGCCGCCAGCGCCTGCTCCAACGCCAGCAGGCAGCGGGCCTCGCGCCGGTACACCCAGCTCAGGGGCCAGGGCTTCTGCAGCGCGTACTGCTGCCACTTGTCCGAGTCCACATCAACGAAATCGATCACCTTACGCCGGAAGCCCTGCCCCCCGGCCGGCAGGAACTGGGCCATGGCGGAGGAATAGACGATGGCGTGGCGGATGTTGTGTGTCGCCACGGTCTCGGCCACCCACTGCCGCAGCGCGGCGTCGGCATAGTAGGGAAGCGACAGTGCCTGCCCGGACAAAAAACCGCGCAGGCTGCGCACCTTGGCCAGGCGGGCATTGAGCGGACGCAGGCACACAGCCTGGCAGAACTTCTCCACTTCCGGCGCCCAGGGCCAGTCTTCCGGGTCATCGACGAAACTGCCCAGGTAGATGGCGAAGTGCTGGCTCAGGTGGTGCAGCAGGTGGAAGGAGCGGATCTTGTCGCCCTTGTTCGGCGGGTAGGGAATGCGGTGGCAGAGGAACAGCAGGGGCGGCTTGCCGCCGGCTGCCGGCGCGGGGGCGTCCACTGACGTCAGCGGCTCAGCCTGCACGGTGGATACTCCAGCCGTCATCGCCCTAGCCCAAGCTGCGGGCCAGGGGCGGCCCCAACAGGTTGGCCACGGGCAGTGGCAGCCGCTGCCAGGTGTTCACCAGCAGTCGGTATTTGGGATTGGTCGGGTTCACGTCGGGCACGCTGTCGGCCTTGACCAGGTAATACTCGTAGGGCAGCGGTTGGGGTTCGAATCCCCAATGCTTCTTGAATTCAAAGGGGCCGGTACCCTGCTTGCTGCGGCCGAAATCGAAACTGGTGATGCCCTCTTCTGCACTGCGGCGCATGAGGTCCCAGTACAGGAAATGGTTGCAGCCCTTGATGCTGCGGGCGCGGGCGACACTGCCACCGTAGTAGGGCAGGACCTCCTTGCGGAAGTAGAAACTCAGCACCCCGGCCACGTCCTCTTCGCCCTGGCGGATCATCAGCACCCGGCAGTCGGTACCGAACTCCCGACGCAGGCACTCCAGGTAGCGGCGGCTGAACACCGGGGTGCC
>JBGTGB010000168.1:0-17712 GCA_041746975.1 Haliea sp.
TTGCCGGGCGCACCCGCGAGGCGAAGGACAGCTATATCACCGGACGCCGAAGATCCTTGCCTTCTGATATTGCTGAAATAGTAAACTTCTTCAACACCATGACCGCCAAAAGGCCTGTCTTCATCGCTATGAGCCGGATAAAAAATCATGCGTTCGGAAAAACTGCGAACTTCCTCATCGTAGACGCAGTGCGCGGCGGTTAATACATGTCTCTCCCCTATCAGAGTTCCTGTACATCGTGAATGTTCTCCTTCAGTCGACATTTCCAGAAGTCCAACGGTTCGATATGGGTAGTTGGTCGGATCTGGAACCGGGCTACGTTGATCACGCCCGATCACACCCATCCTCGGATCGGATTGACTTACACCCAAATCTGGCGAGAAGTATCCTGTCTCCTTGTCATGGACACTACCGATTGCGCCTCGCTCTTGCTCCAGAGCCTGTACGGAATACGAAATCCCAATCAGGAGTACTGATACAACGGCCGGCAAAACCCGGCGAACACGTATGCCTTCGATGGCCGAGGAGTATTTTTTCGGGCTCTTTGACGATCGCCTCGCTCTCAGCTCAAACGCCCGACGATTGTTAACGCTCAAAGCCCCGCCCGGTGAATCATTCAACTGCATTATTATTGAATCATCTCCAACTCACCCATTCCCACAAGCAGCCTGTCTGTAGTTGTACGCCATGCCCCAGAAGAACGCGGACACTTCCTCTATTCGCCACCGGATCACCTCACTAAGTAGAGCCTCGGTTCTAGATTTATACAGCGGCGAGATCACCTCAAAAACGTAGCCACTATTGTCTGAAGGCATCTGCACACGCACCAGATCCATGAGAATACCAACCGCTTCGGGGTGCCCTTGAAGTACAGAGGCTTTTTGCATCATTCTTTCGAGATAGACGAAACCCTGTGCGACCTCGTCATCGCTCGGGGCTTCTAACGTCGCTGCCTTGGCAGTGTATTGCACTACTTCCTCAAACAGCGACATGGGCTTGACTTCTACGCTGACAAAAAGAAGAAAGACCAGGAAAAATAGCGCCCCCCGCTGACGGTACTTTGGCTTCAGCAATACCATCGGGGCTCCCAAAAACAAGCGACCGGATTCTGGATGCAGTACCACTCGGGGTAGTAATAGCATTGCTCGGGACTGGTGTCTTCCAAGGCTGATAATGCCGTGTCCGCTTGCTTGGCCACATCGGATAGGTCTCCTGCCAGAGCCTTGGCGCGCTTCAGCATATCTGCCGCAGACAAAGTGGGTGCGGCTCGATCATCGCCCATGGTAAAGCGGGATCTGGGGAATTCAGCTGCCAGTTTCCCAGCTATCAGGAAACCGTAGGGGTCATCCTCAATCAATGCGCGATTCACGAGAATCCCAACTGCCTGGGATACCGCACTCTCACCGACGGTCATATCTTCCATCACTGTATTTTCAGGTTGCGCTTGGGCACGAACCTCAACACGCATCATCACAGCAAGTACAGCGAGGCTAACAAAGGCAATTGACAGCAGTGTCCAGCGATGAGGGCTAGCTTTCATATCGCATAACCTGCTTTATGAATACAGAGAGTGTAGCTTTCAAGGGACCCGACACCCACACGCTGCACCTTTGACGTTGATGACGCTTCCATTTCAGCTTTGTGAATGAAGCTTTCGAGATATTTTAACCCTACTCAGTGTCGTATAGTACAGGTGAGCTTAGAATTCAACCGGATTCGCTGAGCTTGTCCGAGAGCGTTTCGCCTCAACCCATGTAGGAGCTGAAATCAGCAACGAAACGGGTCTTATCGGACTTCCCACGGTCTTTGGAAGGTGCCCAGCCTCACACCGAGGCCGAATCACTCTACCCGGGACGCCCTGGCAATGAACCGCCGTCTGTATGGCGAGTCGCACCCTGAAGGGGCCCTGTCTTTGGGCGATCTGCAGGAGGCGAAGGCACTCGCCACCGCGGCCCTGGAAATCCAGCCCAAAGTGCTCGGAACCGGACACCCCAGTGTTGGCAGCACGCTAGCGATACTGGGCCGCTGGGAAATGGAAGACGGCAACATTGCTGCCGCAGAGGAGCGACTGCGCGAGGCTTTGGCGATCCAGCAGGCCGTGTTGACGCCGGACCATCCGGACCTGGCCATTACTCGTGTAGATTTGGCCGAAACATTGCTGCTGACCGGAAACTCCCAGGAGGCACTGGTCCAGGCGCAGATGGGAGAGACCTCACTGCTAAAATCTCTGTCTGCGTCCCACTGGATAACCGCCGTAGCCCGGCACGCACACGGTGCAGCGCTACAGGCAGTGGGCGACATAAATGCGGCCGAACCCTTATTGCGCAGCAGCTACGAGCAATTGGCCGCAGACCCCGCCGCCAGGCCCGCCTTCGTCGACAAGGCCCGGGTCAGCCTGCTGAGCATATACGACACGCTTGGCATGACCTCCGAGGCCAGCCGCTACCGCGTGCAGTAATTATCACCCGGAAAATTTCCTTTCCGCCACCGGAGAGACCTCGCTGCCATGGTTTTTTTGCCCCCGCTGTACTAGGCTGTGAATATAACATTAGAGGCTGGATTGCGTTCGCCAGCCCTGGCGCCGCGGAAGGGGAAATTACGTGCGAACATATCATGTGATCGGTATCCAGGCCCTCCCAGGCCGTCTTCCCGTCGCGCCGTGAGCCCAGCCCAGATTCGCGGGGCAACCTCCAGGGTTACCCTTATATATTTTGCTGTGGGGGCGCTCTGGATACTGCTGTCTGATCGCGCACTGTTGCTGCTATTTTCCGATGCTACAGCTACGAATATTTCCGCCATGCAAACCTGGAAGGGATGGTTGTTTGTTGTCCTGACCAGCCTGCTGTTGAGCATACTGGTGCGGCGGGCCCTGCTGCGCCAGGCGGCTATCCAGACGCAGCTGGACCAGACCCAGATGGACTATCTGCAGCGCATGGCGCAGCTGGAGGTAGGAATTTATGAGACCGATTGTGACGGCAATTTAGGCTACGCCAACCATGCCGCGGGCCAACTGGCCAGCCTGCGCCCCGGTGTCGAGCGCAGGGAATATTATTTCAAGTACCTGCCGTCGCCCCAGTACCGCGAGCGTGTACAGGAAAGCTGGCAAGAGTCCGTGACCCGGCAAACCAGCTTCCTTGAACAATACCCCGTGCAAAACAGTGGGGATGGCGCAATGCGCTGGCTGGTGGATAGTGCTTTTGCGCGCTTTCACCACGGCGTTTACAGCGGCCATGAAGGCACCTTGACCGACATCACGGGGCTCCATGAAGCACATGCATATGGGCGCTCACTGGAACACCGCCTGCAATTGATCCTGGCAGCCAGCCCCACTATCACCTACACCATGGATGTACTCAAAGATGAGTACCGCCTGGCCTGGATCAGCGACAATTTGCAACGCATCCTGAAGGTGAAGCCGGAGGATATTGTCGGCGATGACTCGTGGCGCGAAAACATCCACCCGGATGACATCCCCGCCGTTCTGGAGGTGCTGGACAAGCTGCGAAACGGAGATGAGAGCGAGATATCCAATCTGTTGCGGGTCACCGATGGCGAGGGCAACCTGCGCTGGATCCGCAACACCTCCCGCTACTTTGCCAGTCCGGCTGGTGACACCGATACCATTCAAGTCGTCGGTTGCTGGGTCGATATTACCGAGGCGAAGCAGGAGCAGGAGCGCCGTGACCTCCATGCCGCTGCAATCTCCGGCCTCTCGGAGGGAGTTCTTATCGTCGATCAGGACCACCTGGTGCTGTCCTGTAATGCAGCATTCGCCACGATCTGCGGCATGCAGGAAGCAGAACTGGCCGGTCATTCTCTGGATCAACTGCTTGGCAACGGCATCAGCACCAACTTCCGCGACGTCATGGACATGCTGGACAAGCAGCCGCGCTGGTACGGCGAGATCGTCTACCTGCATCCCGACGGCCGCGAAACTCCGCTGAGAATCACCGCCAGCGTCGTTCACAGCACCGCGACGGACAGCCACAAAAGAGTGCTGATCTGTCGCGACATCAGCCAGGAAAGGCGTTTCGAGGAAGATCTGGTACACCTCGCACACTATGATGCGCTGACCAACCTGCCCAATCGACTGCTTCTTGTCTCGCGGCTGGAACACGCTATTGAACGGGCCCGCCGCAAACAGCAACAGCTCGCGGTCCTGTTTCTCGACCTGGATGACTTCAAGACCCTGAACGACAGTTATGGCCACGTGATCGGTGACGAAGTACTGGTTGAGGTTGCGCGCCGGCTGCAGCTGGGCATGCGGAAATCGGACACTCTGGCGCGCCTTGGCGGCGACGAGTTCGTCTGCCTGATGGAGGACATGGACTCATCCGACGCGGTGGCGCAGAAAGCTGCCGATCTGATTGCCTCGATCACCAGCCAGTACACTCTGTCCAACGGTCGCGAATGCTTTCCCGAGTGCTGCATCGGCATTAGCCTATTTCCGGAAAACGGCGATACCTGGGAAGAACTTCTGCGCAGTGCGGACACGGCCATGTACCGGGCCAAGAGCCTGGGCAACAGCCGCTTCTGCTTTTTTACCGAAGATCTCGGCATTACTGCGGTTGAACGCATGGACACCATTACGCAGCTACGCCTGGGGATTGAAAAGGGCCAACTGCTGCTGCACTACCAACCCCAGATCAGCATGGAGAATAGTCGCGTGACCGGTGCGGAGGCGCTGGTGCGCTGGCAACAACCTGGGAACCGCCTGGTACCACCCGCTCGCTTTATTCCGCTCGCGGAGAGTTCGGGCCTGATCAATGCCATCGGCGCCTGGGTGATTGACGAAGCCGGGCGCCAGGTACGAAGCTGGCGGGATGAGGGGCTGGTGCCGGTTCCCGTCTCCCTCAATATCGCTGCACGCCAGTTTCAGGACCAGAACCTGGTCAGTCTGATGCAGGACATGCTGCTGAAATATGACCTCAGCGCAGCTGATTTTGAGCTGGAGATCACCGAGTCGGCACTGATGGCGCACCCGCAGGAGGTGGTTAGGACCCTGCAGGAACTGCACGCCATGGGGCTGCGGATTGCGCTGGATGATTTTGGCACTGGGTTCTCCAGCTTTGCCTACCTGATCACCATGCCGATCGATGTGCTCAAGATCGACAAGCAGTTTGTCGACGCCATAGATTGTTCAGACAAGAGCAACCAGATTGTGTATGCCATGATGGGGCTCGCAGCCACTTTGGGCATGACCACGGTCGCTGAGGGCGTGGAAACACAGGCCCAGAGTGATTTCCTACGCAGCAGTGGCTGCCACTACTTCCAGGGCTATCTGGCAGCAAAACCGATGCCGGCAGCTGAGTTTCGGGAGCTGCTGCAACCGCAGCCCTAGTACCGGAACGAAAAAAGCCGCCCTTGCGGGCGGCTGTAGTATGGACCTGGAAAAATGACAGATGGGACTCAGTGATTCAGGGTTACCGGGTCCGCGCCCTCGAAGCCGCCAAGGTGCATGGCGACACCGTGTCGGTCCTGGAAACGTACCGTGCCGTCCTCCACCAGGCAGTTCACAACCATTCTTTCTCCCTCGCTCGGAACCACCTGTATCCGCAGCTCATCCGGCCCCTTGCGACGCTTGATGCCCACCAGCTTGCTGCGGGCTTCGCCGCCCAGCGCCATCTCAATTTCTGCTTTGCAGAGCCCCAGATGACGGCTGTCATCCCTTGCTGCCATAGACGTCAGTGATGTAGACACCAGTACCAGACCCATTCCCATTGCTGCCAAAGTTTTCATTGCGCTCCCTCCTTTAGGGGTTACCGGAACCAAGCTTACCCCTGGCGATTTTTAAAGGAACTGTCCGCCTGTGCTCTCTCGCGTTGCATTTTCGGGCAGGCCCGCTGTCGTTCGCTCAGGCAATATCGAAAACACCCTTACCCACGCTGATGTACACTGACCCATTGCAGCCACTACAGGAACAAACAATGAAGCGCCTGGCCTCACTCACCCTGCAGGGACTGGTTGCCGTGCTGCCTGTGGGCCTGACCCTCTATCTGATCTATTGGTTGCTGGTAACCATGGAAAACATTGCCGGGGCAGTTCTGCGTGCGGTGCTCCCACCGGACTGGTATTTTGCGGGCCTGGGGCTGCTCTCTGCCCTGCTGCTCCTGATGCTTGTCGGCCTGCTGGTCAACGCCTACGCCATCCGCCACCTGCTGCGGCTGGGCGATGCGATCTTAAGCAGCATCCCGCTGGTAAAATCGGTTCACGGCGCAATCCAGGATGTATTGCGGGCATTCAGCATTGCCGACAAGAAGCAGGCAGACTCGGTAGTTCTGGTGGAAGTGAAGGAAAATGTCCGCGTGATAGGGTTCGTAACGGCTCGCCATCCTCCGGAAAAACTGCGCGGCGCGCTCGGAGACAATATCGTAGGGGTGTACCTGCCGATGAGTTACCAGCTGGGCGGCTACACCATCTATCTAGCACCGGAGCAGCTACAGCCCCTGAATATCAGTGTCGAGGAGGCCATGCGCATCGCGGTAACCGGGGGCATGCAGAACCCGCAATAAGCCTGAAACCGAGCCCTGTCAGCGGGTGTCCAGCTGCGCTGCCACCTTGGCAAACTCTTCGGCAATCACCTCCCGTAGCGCGCGCAAACGGGCGCTGAGGCGCAGGTCGCGGTGGGTGAGCACCCAGATGTCGGAGCTGTGCACCACCGACGCCCCCGGCACCCTGACAAGCTCCGGCTGCTCGAAAGCGAGGAAACAGGGCATGAACACGAGGCCCATGCGACACTTTGCCGCCATCTGCATGAGGCTCAGGTCACTGATGGCATGCCGTTTGGGGAGGTCGGGATGCTGGGTATGCTGCAGCCAGTCCTCCCGCTGGCCAGCCGGGTAGCGGCCTACCCAGGAGAGATGTGAGACATCCTCCGGTGCATCGGCGCGCAGCAAGTCCCGATGGACATAGGTCGATGAGCTTAAAGGACAGAGATGGCGACCGATCAGGTACTCGGGCGGCTTGCTGCCCGCGGGCAGGACGCGGATGGCAATATCGGCTTCCCTGCGGCTGAGATCCAGGGTTACCCCGCTGGGTACCAGTTCCAGCTCAATACCCGGATACTCCTCGGCGAATCGTGCCAGGCGCGCCATCAGGAACTCCACCCGGTCCGGCATCGTCAGCCGGATGCTGCCTTCCAGATGCTGGTCGGTGCCGGTGACCCTGCGCTCGGCCGCCAGGACCAGCTCTTCGATGTGCTCCGCCACCGGCAGCAGGGCCTCAGCCGAGGCGGTCATGCGATAGCCGTCAGGAGTGCGGTCAAAGAGCTGGGTCCGCAGCGAACGCTCCAGTTCATCAAGGCGCCGGGTGATCGTCGAATTGCTGACGCCGAGCTCCTGGGCAGCGCCCCGTGCGGACCCGCGACGGCCCAGGGCCAGCAGGATTTTCATGTCATCCCAGTCCATAGCAGCACTCCGGAAAGCTGTCGGTCAGGCGTAAAAGGCTGCGATACGCGCAATAAACTCCGGCAGCTGTGCCGCCGGCAGCTCGTTGATCCCGGCTGCTGCCGCGCGACCACCGCCGGTTGGAAATTCCCGGCACAGGACGTCGGCGCCTACTTTGTTATCCAGTGGCGCACGCACGCTCACCAGGTAATTGCCGTCAGCCCGTTCGGTAACCACCGCGTGTGCGCGGGCCGGATCACTGTTGGCCAGATCGTTGCCGAATACCCCGCTGACACGCCGTGCCCAGGCGGTATCGGGCAACAGGTAAACCGCCGCTGCCCTATCCCGGAATTCCGGTGCCAGGGCCGCGGCCGCGGCCATATCCTCCCGGTAACCAGATTCCAGATGCTGGAAATGCTCGCGCTCCGCGGTCATGAAGGCGAACGGATCATCAAAGCCGCTCAGCAAACAATACAGGTCTGCCGGCGAGAAGTGCAGATCCTCCAACGCGGGACCATAGCCGTTATAGTTGATGTAGATGCCCAGCTGCTCCAACTGCTCCAGCTGCGCTGAGGTCAAACCCAGCGGCCGCGCCAAACGCAGTGCACTGTCCCGGAGATTGTCGCCAAAGGTTCCCACCACGGCCCAGGCAGGAAAAGCTCCTTGCAGATGGCCGTTCACCAGCAGGCTGGTGCAGACATCAGCTGCGGGGTTGATGAGCGTCTGCAGCCGCGGATTCTGGGGGATGTCACCGGCAAAATGATGGTCGCAGTAGAACACCTCGGCGCCAGCGGCGAGCAGGCGCTCCAGGTCGCTGCGATTCTTGTCCAGCGACACGTCGAGCACTGTGATTTGTGCGCCCGCCCCCGCTTCCACCTGCTTGAGCAGAGAGGTGTCACGCTTGACCCCGGTGACCAGGACCGCATCGCGTGGCTGTGCCCGCCGCAGCTGCACCAGGGCGCAGATTCCGTCGGCGTCACCATTGAAGACGTCGTAGTGTTGCATGCTCTAACCTTGCTTAAAATCTCAGGATTTGTCGGGGAAGAGCTCCTGGACATTGGAGAGCCCCAGCCCGGCCGGGCCGAGTTTGGACTTCGGCTTGGGCTTGGGCTTGGGCTTGGCCAGGAGAGGCCCACCGGACATGCCCTGCTTGCGCCACACGTGGTCGTAGCGCACCTCGTGACTGTTGAACCCGCTGACGACCGCATTCAGTACCGAGGTAATGCCCGCGCAATCCATGCTGTCGCAAGCGTGTTGCAGCTCGATCAACATGCGGTGAATATGCCCGTAAGAAAGGCATTCCTCCTCCGCACGCATAATCATCGGATGACCGGTCCCGGTAACATTGCTGCCCAACAGCAGCTCCTCGCGCAGCTTTTCGCCGGGCCGCAAGCCGATGAACTCGATCTGTATGTGGTCCTGGGCGTGGACATCGTGCTGCATCTCGTAGCCGCTGAGGCGAATCATGCGCCGCGCCAGGTCGACAATGCGCACCGGCTCACCCATGTCGAGTACGAATACATCACCGCCGGTGCCCATGGCCCCGGCCTGCAACACCAATTGCGCTGCTTCCTGGATGGTCATGAAGTAGCGCGAGACCTCCGGGTGCGTCACCGTCACCGGGCCTCCGCTCTCGATCTGCTCCCGGAACAGAGGCACTACCGAGCCCGACGACCCCAGCACGTTGCCGAACCGCACCATGCAAAAACGGGTGCGGGTTTCGCGCTGGGCCAGACCCTGCAGGACCAGTTCAGCAAAGCGCTTGGAGGCGCCCATGATATTGGTGGGACGCACAGCCTTGTCCGTGGACACCAGGACAAAGGTCTCCACCCCGGCCTTGCGTGCGGCCTCGGCCGCAAACCAGGTGCCAAATACATTGTTGGCTACGCCCTCGGCGACGTTGTACTCCACCATCGGCACGTGCTTATAGGCTGCTGCGTGGTAAACCGTCTGCACGGCAAACGTACGGTACACGGTTTCCAGCCGACGCTGGTCCTGCACTGACCCGAGGAGGGCGACAATCTCGACCTTGGAGCCGATCGCCTGCCTGATATCGCGAAGCTCGCGTTCCACGTTGTAGAGAGCGTACTCGGAATTATCCAGCAGCAGCAGCTCCCGGGGGCCGGAGGTGAGGATTTGACGGCAGAGTTCGGAACCAATGGAGCCTCCGGCCCCGGTCACCATGACCACCTTGTCGGTGATGCAGCGATCAATCAGCTCTGGATGGGGCGGTACCGGGTCGCGGCCGAGCAGGTCATCGAGATCAATGTCCTGAATCTGGTTGACGCTGGCGCGGCCGGCCACCAGTTCGCTGATCTTGGGCACGGTACGCACATGCACGGGCAAGCCAACCAGGGAATTGATGATCTCCCGCCGCCGCTCCGAAGACGCGGAGGGAATGGCCAGCAGCACCTGGGTGATGTTGTGTTCGCCGATAAGGCGCTTGATTTCCTCCGGCCGGGCCACCTGCAGGCCATTGATAACGGAGTGTTGCAGGCGATGGTCATCGTCTACAAACACCACGGCGCGATACTGGTCGCCATGGTGCAGGGCCGTCAAAAGCTGGCGCCCGGAATCACCGGCACCGTAGATGATTACGTTACGGGACAGGGAGCGCAATTTCGCCTGGTAGTAGGCGCGCACAGTCAGCCGCGTACCACCGATCAGCAGCAGGGCGATAACCCAGTAAAAGAAGGGCATTGCGCGGGGTACTTCCGCCTGCAGCAGAAAGACCGTAGACGCCAGGACCAGAGTAGAATAAGTCACCGCGGTGATGACTGCCCAGATCGCCTGCTGACCCATGAAGCGAATGACCGCTCGGTAAAGGCCCAGGCGCAGGAAAATAATGGCGCTAACGATGATGGTGACTGCGGCGCACAGCACCTCGGTTGAGCCGGGGGTAAACTGGCTGTTCCCGTGACGCAGCACCACAGCGCCCCACATGGCAGCAGTGACAAACACCATATCCAGCGCCAACAAAAGCGCCTGCTTGATATTGCGGGGAAGTTCTACCAGTTTTTCAAGAGCATCACGTACGGTTCCCATCATCCGGGAGATCGCTTGCAGCGCACCATCGCCAAGCCGATTCAGCAAATTTCCTCCCACTCCGGGTGCTCGTGACAGGCTCGCTTGCGGCCGATTTTTCTGGCGCGAGCCCCGATCCTCAATACTACGGCAAAGCCCGCAACTTGACCATGCCGAGCAAAAGCGGAAGATATGCCAAAATTACCAATAAATACTGGAATTCGGGCCAGCGCCAAATCGTCCATGTTAGCGGAAATAACCAAAGCGCATGGACTGCGAGGAGCAGGAAATCTACCGGTAAATGCGACTGCCAGTGCCGGCTCAGACGCTGATAGGCGTGCTCCCTGTGAGCCTCCATCAGGGGCGCCCCCCGGCGCCAGCGCGCTACCAGGGTCCAACTCGCATCGGTGACAAACCCCGCCAGCAGGACCAGCCAGCAACCCAGGGGCAGGACGCCCGCACTGCTCCCGTGGAGAGCAAGCCCACCCAGCAGAAAACCGATCGGAATGCTGCCCGCATCACCCATGAACAATCGCGCGGGCGGCCAGTTCCAGATCAGGAATCCGAGTTGGCAGAGCGCCAGCAGGGCGCAGAACAGGGCGAAGACCGGAGCGCCGGCCAGCAGTGCCAGAAGAGCCGCGCTACCCGCCGCAAGAAAACACTGCAGCGCCGCGAGGCCGTCGATCCCATCCATGAAATTGTACAGGTTGAGCAGCCACAGCAAGCCAGCCGCCAGCAGGGGCCACAGCACCCAGCCAGGTATGGCCGGATGCGGGGTCAGGCGCGCATTCAGCCCCCAGACCAGCACGGCACAGCAGAGCCCGTAGACTCCGAGTCGCAAGATTGCCGGCAGGTTGTGTCGATCGTCCACCATGCCCACCAACATCAGCAGCAGGGCGAGGCCCAGCAACAGCCAGTAGGGCCCGGCCCAGCTGACGCCACCAGCGGCAGCCACGGCCACCGACAACACGAGGGCAATGATAATGCCTACACCGCCGCCACTGGGCGTTGCCAGAGTATGGGAACTGCGGTGCACCGGATGGTCCAGCCAGGCTCCACGGGAGGCCAGCCGTAGCCAGACGCCGCACAGTACCGCCGAGGCCAATGGCGCGATTAGGAGAGCCAGCATCATGCCGCAGGCGCCCGGGAAGCGACAATGGCCGCGGCCGCACTTGCCAGGGACTGGCGTGGTTGCCAGCCAGTCGCCAGCAGCAGGGCGTGATTGTGGTAACGCTCAGCCCCGAACAACTTGCCGTAACTGCTGCCGCCAGGCTGACGCTGGATCAGATCCAGCCCAGTGGCGAGCAATCGCCAGCACCAGGCGGGTAACTGTCTGCTACCGCTGCGCCCCAGCGCCTCGCGCAGAATCTGGTACACGTGGCGGGTGGTGTAGGCCTCGCCGTCGGTCACAATCCAGGTATGCACTCCCCTCTCCACCACCTGCGGCAGCAGAAGCAGCAGCGCGGCGAGATCCTCGACGCCGATCATGGAACGGGCCCCGCCCTCGGGAGGTGCGGGCAAACCGTAGCGAGCCGCCCGCAGCAGCCACTGCAGATTGCCCCGGGGACAGGGCCCGTACACCAACGCGGGGCGCAGAATCACCACTGCCATGGCGGTGTCGGTAAACCGGTCTCGCAACGCGCATTCCGCCTGCCACTTGGAGAGAGCATAGGATCCAGAGGGGGCCGCCACCTCCCCCTCACGCCGGGGCACGCTGCCGGCGGCGGGGCCCATTGCCTTGACACTGCTGAGGTAAATGAACAGGCGCACACCAGCACGTTCTGCCGCCTCGGCCAGAGCCAGGGTGGCCAGATGGTTGACCTCTTCGTGAAGCTTTGCCGGGGCCTGCTGATGAGCAATACCTGCGAGGTGATAAACCACATCCACGTTTTCCAGCAGGGTGAAAGGAACCGGGCCCTGACGTAAATCCACGGCTTGGGCGATGCGCCCGCAGGGCAGTGCACCCCCACTACAGCTGAGGGGGTTGAAAACACGGCCCGCTGCCGTCAGCTGTCGGCAGAGCTCCCTGCCGACGTACCCGGTGGCACCGGTAACCAGTGCTTGCATACCCACCTCAGCGCGCAGCGCGGATAACGTAAAAAGGGGCCGAAGCCCCCATGATACGGATGCCCACAGCCTATTCCAGTGTTATAACAGCACGGTTCTTGTCCAGCGTTGCCTGGCCGATGCCCTTCACATCAACCAGCTCTTCCACGGCACCGAAAGGGCCGTAGGTTTCCCGGTAGCGGATAATATCCTCCGCCCGGGACAAGCCCACTCCCCGCAACCCTGCTGCCAGAGTGGCGGCGTCCGCGGTATTGATATTGACCAGCTGGGCCTGTACCACCGCAGCGGCAGCCGGGGGCTGGGTGGGTTCATTCGCCAGCGCCGATCGGGGCATCAAGCCAAGGCCTATCAGCAGGACCAATATCGGCGCGGCCAGCAACAGCGCGGCCAGTGAAGGCCCATGGCGAAAGTACTTCCGCGGAAGACCGGCCTGGCCGGCTCCCGAAACAACCTGAGGTGAAACTTTAAAGTATGTCATGGCGTAATCTCCGTTTACGAGAAGGCATCCTTGCGCATCCGTATCGGGGACCAGTGTAGCAAGTGGCGCGGGGCGGCCAAGCCCGTTGGCCGCATTTGATGTTATCTGGCGGCGAGGCCCAGTTCCGACAGCACTCGCTCCAGCGCCGCCAGCGGGTCCGGAGCACCGGTAAGGGAGCGGCCGATCACCAGGTAATCCGCGCCGAGTTCACGCGCATCAGCTGGAGTAACCACTCTGCGCTGGTCGCCCGGCGAATCTCCCGCCAGGCGAATGCCCGGCGTTACCAGGCAGAAGCCCGGGCCATGCAGCTGGCGCAGCAGCGGCGCCTCCTGAGCTGAACATACCACCCCGCGCAGACCACATTCCGCCACCAGGCCGGCCAGGCGCTGCACGCGCTGCACAGCTGTCTCCGCGTAGCCAAGCTCGGCCAGGTCTGCATCGGTCATGCTGGTCAGCACGGTGACGCCGATCAGCAGCGGTGGCCGGTCATAAGACCGCAATGCGCCGGCGGCCGCCTCCAGCATGCGACGGCCGCCACTGGCATGCACGTTCACCATCCACACGCCGAGGTCGGCAGCCGCCCGCACAGCGCCGGCGACCGTGTTGGGAATGTCGTGGAATTTCAGGTCCAGGAATATCTCGAAACCCAAATCCTGTAACCGCCGCACCAGGCCGGGCCCGCAGCGGGTAAACAGCTCCTTGCCAATCTTGAGACGGCACAGCTGCGGCGACAGCTGCTCGGCCAACGCCAGCGCGGCGGCCTCTTCGGCGTAATCCAGCGCCACCAGTACAGGGGAGTCCATGTTTTCAACCTTGGTCTTGCGCAGTCCGCGTTCAGTCAACGCGGTTGCCGCGGATGGATTTTACGGTGCCCCAGTGTTTGCAGCCAGGGCAGAACCAGTGCAGCTGACGGCCGGCGAAACCGCAGTGACTGCAGCGATAGGTGGGCCGCTCCGCCAGCAGGCGCTCTACCAGACGCTCCAACAGACTTAGATTGTCCTTGATCTGCCCCTCGGTGTTGTCAATCTGCAAACCGATCAGACGCGACAGACCGCGCAGGCTGGGATACTTTGCCAGCTGGGTCGACAGGAAAGTCACCGCAGCCTCATCGCCACTACCGCCGCGAATATCTTCAGCCAGGGCAAGCACCAGCGGAGCCGCCGGATTGGTCTGCAGACACTCCTCGAGATACTGGCGCATGGTCTGCCCCTCGCCGAGTTGGCGATAGGCTTCCTGCAAGATCGGAATGGTTTCGGGAATATAGTCCGGGTCCTGCTGCCTGACTTTGCGCAGGGCTCTGATGGCCTCCCGGTAATTCCCGGCCTGATACTCCAGATCGCCCACCATCAGGGACGCGCGGACGCAGAGCCGATCGTGGGCCAGGGCCTGCAGCAGTTCCTTGCGCGCACTCTGGATATTGCCCTGCTTGAGCAGCTCTGCTGCCAGTTCGCAGTGGTAGTGTGCCAACGCCACCGCCACCGATTGCCGATTGGCGCCGAAGGGTGCAGAGACTGCCTGGCTGAGCAGGGACTTGCGCGGCAATAGCTCTGTAGCCACTTCGATGGCATTGGCCCATTCGCGCTGGCTCTGGAAAATCTCCAGCAGGTGCCGCTGGCTGGCCCGGCGCTGTTCCGGCGAATCCTTGACCAGATCCAGCAGCAGGCGTTCCGCCCGATCAAACAGGCCGGCGCTGATGTAGTCCCGCGCCAGTTCCAGGTGCGCCTGATGCACCTGCTCCCGCGGCAGACTGGGCCTCGCGAGGAGGTTCTGGTGAATGCGAATAGCGCGATCCACCTCGCCGCGTTTACGCAAAAGATTGCCCAGCGCAATATGGGTTTCGAGGGTCTCGGTGTTGACCTCGAGGGCGTTGATGAATGCGTCTACCGCACCATCCGGGCGACCATCGAGGAGGTAATTCAGGCCCTTGTAATACTGGCCGGGCAGATCGGGCGCGGCAATGCGAACGCTGCGTCGCCCCAGCCACCAGCCAATGCCGATTGCCGCGAACAACAGCAGAAATACCAGCAGGTCATTCACCTTCTTTGATGCCGGCGACCCGCAACCGATCCAGTTCCAGCCTGGCCTTATCGAGCTTGCGCTGCGCGGCCGCCAGGTTCCCACGCAAGCTCAGGATAATGATGCTCGAAACCAGCATGCCCAACCCGCCACCCAGGGCGAGTGCCGCCAGCAGCCACAGCGCCAGGCTCCGGGGGGCGAACTCGTGCACCAGCAGGTCCAGAGCCACCGGTTGATGATTCTGCAAGGCAAACAGCACGCCCACGACCAGCATCGCCAATGCTACCAGCAGCGAAATCACCTTGCGCAACGCGTTCATAAGACTGTCCCCGATTCCGCTCCCCGACCGCCGCTCAGAACCCTGCCTGCAGGCCCAGGTTAACGCGTTCGCGCAGTTCCTTGCCGGGCTTGAAGTGAGGCACATACTTACCTGTAAGCTCGACCGTATCACCGGTCTTGGGATTGCGCCCCCGGCGGGGCTCGCGGTAGTGCAGGGAGAAACTGCCAAAGCCGCGGATCTCAATGCGCTCCCCTACGGCCAGTGCCTCCGACATGTGCTCGAGAATGGTTTTAACCGCAAGCTCCACATCTTTCAGCGACAGCTGGGTTTGCCGGGCAGCGATCGCCTCGATCAGTTCACTTTTGGTCATTATGTCTCCGCCCCTGCACTGTTTGAGCCATTGTGCCGCTGCCGGGACTGTAGCGCAAGTTGTTATTTTATAACGAAAAAAGGCCCACCCGAGGGTGAGCCTTTAAGCACTGCCAGAGCAGTGGTTACTTTTCCATCTGCGCCTTGATCAGGTCGCCGATAGTCGCGGGGGAGGAAGCGTCCTCCTGGTCCTTCAGCGACTTGACCGCCTCTTTCTCGTCGTCGAAGTCCTTGGCCTTGATGGACAGGGCCAAGCCACGGTTCTTGCGGTCGACAGAGATGATCTTGGCCTCGACGCTGTCACCCACCTTGTACAGGCTGCGAGCATCGTCCACCTTGTCGCGGCTGATATCGGAGGCCTTGAGGATACCCTCGACCTCTTCCGCCAGCTTGATGGTGACCGACTTGGCATCCACCTCGATGACTTCGCCGGTCACGATGGAGCCGCGATCGTTCTCGGCTACATAGCCGGAGAAGGCGTCGTCTTCAAGCTGCTTGATACCCAGGGAAATGCGCTCACGCTCGGGGTCGATAGAGAGGATAACCGTCTCGATCTCGTCGCCCTTCTTGTAGTTGCGCACCGCTTCCTCGCCAGCTTCGTTCCAGCTGATGTCGGACAGGTGTACCAGGCCGTCGATGTTGCCTTCCAGGCCGATAAAGATACCGAAGTCAGTGATCGACTTGATACTGCCGGCGATCTTGTCGCCCTTGCTGTACTGGGAAGCGAAGGCATCCCAGGGGTTCTGTTGGCACTGCTTGATACCCAACGAGATGCGGCGACGCTCCTCGTCGATATCCAGCACCATGACCTCCACTTCGTCGCCCAGCTGGACGATCTTGGAGGGGTGCACGTTCTTGTTGGTCCAGTCCATCTCGGACACGTGCACCAGGCCTTCCACACCCTCTTCCAGCTCGGCAAAACAGCCGTAGTCCGTGAGGTTGGTGACGCGCGCCTTGACCCGGCTGCCTTCGGGGTAGCGATTGGTGATTTCCACCCAGGGATCCTCGCCCAGCTGCTTGAGGCCCAGTGACACACGGTTGCGCTCGCGGTCGAACTTGAGGATCTTGACGTCGATTTCCTGGCCCACTTCGACAATCTCGGAGGGGTGCTTGATACGCTTCCAGGCCATGTCGGTAATGTGCAGCAGGCCGTCGACCCCGCCCAGATCCACGAACGCACCGTAGTCGGTGAGGTTCTTGACGATACCCTTGACCGACATGCCTTCCTGCAGAGACTCCAGCAGGGCTTCGCGCTCGACGCTGTTGGCCGCTTCCATCACCGCACGGCGGGAAACAACCACGTTGTTGCGCTTCTGGTCCAGCTTGATGACCTTGAATTCGAGTTCCTTGTTCTCCAGGTGCGCGGTGTCGCGAACCGGGCGCACGTCGACCAGCGAGCCGGGCAGGAACGCGCGAATGGTGTTGATATCGACGGTAAAGCCACCCTTGACCTTGCCATTGATAACACCCTTGACCACTTCGTCCGCCTCATGCGCAGCTTCGAGCTCTTTCCAGGACTCGGCGCGTTTGGCTTTTTCGCGGGACAGCTTGGTCTCTCCGAAACCGTCTTCCACGGTTTCCAGGGCGACCTGAACCTCATCGCCAATGCTCAGCGAACAATTGCCGGCGGCGTCGAGGAACTGGGCACGAGGAATCACGCCTTCAGACTTCAGGCCTGCATGGACGGTGACCCACTCGTTATCGATGTCGATGACAACGCCGGTGACAATGCTGCCGGGTTCCATTTCGACGGTCTTCAGACTTTCTGCAAACATTTCAGCGAAGGATTCGCTCATTAGACATTACCTGTCAGTGTGATTACGGCGGTTGCCCGCCTTGCCGCGCCTCCAGCTGGCACGGGTTATCCAGTTAAAACCGCTCCCGCGCCACTTCTGGAACCGGCGCCGGGGACAGTGCTTTTAAACCATTGTTACCACTGCGAGCAACAGCGAGTGAGCTCAGGCCAGGCCTCTCTCACGCGCCGCTGCCATGACTGCGGCAAACACATCGGCAATAGGCATATGACTGCTGTCGATGACCATGGCGTCTTCAGCGGGTACCAGCGGGGATACGGAGCGGCTGCTGTCGCGCGC
>JBGTGB010000169.1:0-6747 GCA_041746975.1 Haliea sp.
CTGCTGGGGGAGCGTCCGGCCCTGGCCGAGGAGCGTGTCAGGCATTGGCTGTCCCTGTATCCCGGGCGTTTTTACCTGGAGCTGCACCGCACCGGCCGCGAGGGTGACGAAACCCATTTGCACGCGGCGGTGGAGTTGGCGGCCCGGCTGCAGTGTCCGGTGGTCGCGACCAACGATGTGCGCTTTCTGGATGCCAGCGAGTTCGAGGCCCACGAAGCCCGGGTCTGCATCAGCGAGGGCCGCACCCTGGACGACCCGCGCCGGGCCCGCAGCTACACCGAGCAGCAGTACCTGCGAACGCCTGAGGAAATGGCCGAGCTGTTCGCCGATATTCCGGAGGCCTTGGCCAACAGCGTTGAGATTGCCCGCCGCTGCAATCTGGTACTGGAGCTGGGCAAGCCCTACTTGCCGGACTATCCGGTGCCCGCCGGGCTGACCATGGACGAGTACTTTCGCCAGCTGTCCCACGAAGGACTGGACCGGCGCCTGGCCAAGCTGTTCGACGCGGAGTCCGCCGGGCAGCAGGCGGAGTACCGGGCGCGGCTGGATTTCGAGTTGGACACCATCGTCCAGATGGGCTTTCCCGGCTATTTCCTGATTGTGATGGACTTTATCCGCTGGGCGAAACAGCAGGAGATCCCGGTGGGGCCCGGGCGCGGCTCAGGCGCCGGCTCATTGGTGGCCTACGCGCTGGAGATCACCGACCTCGACCCGTTGCAGTACGATCTGCTGTTTGAGCGCTTCCTGAACCCGGAGCGGGTGTCCATGCCAGATTTCGATGTCGACTTCTGCATGGATGGGCGTGACCGGGTTATCGACTACGTGGCGGAGACCTACGGCCGTGAGGCCGTCTCCCAGATCATTACCTTCGGGACCATGGCGGCGAAGGCAGTAGTGCGCGATGTGGCGCGGGTGCAGGGCAGGCCCTACAGCCTTGGGGACAAGCTGTCGAAAATGATTCCCTTCGAAGTGGGAATGACCCTGGCGAAGGCCCTGGAGCAGGAGGAGGTGCTGCGCACTTTCCTCGAGGAGGACAACCAGGCCCTGGAAATCTGGGACATGGCTCTGCAACTCGAGGGCATTACCCGGGGTGTTGGCAAGCATGCCGGGGGCGTGGTGATCGCACCGTCGAAACTCACCGATTTCTCGCCCCTGTTCTGCGACGAGACCGGCGCCGGCCTGGTCACCCAGTACGACAAGGGCGACGTCGAGGATGCGGGGCTGGTCAAGTTCGACTTCCTCGGCTTGCGCACTCTGACCATCATCGACTGGGCGGTGCGCATGATCAACACAGTGCGCGGCGCCCGGGGCGAGGCGGCGCTGGACATATCGCTTATTCCCCTGGACGACCAACCGGTGTTCAAGCTGCTGCAGGCGGCGGAAACCACCGCCGTGTTCCAGCTCGAATCCCGGGGCATGAAGGACCTGATCAAGCGCCTGCAGCCGGACTGCTTCGAGGACATCATCGCCCTGGTGGCCCTGTTCCGCCCTGGGCCGCTGCAGTCGGGCATGGTCGACAACTTTATCAATCGCAAGCATGGCCGCGAGGCGATCTCCTTTCCGGACGCCCAGTACCAGCACCCGCTGCTGCAACCGATCCTGGAGCCCACTTATGGCATTATCCTGTATCAGGAGCAGGTGATGCAGATCGCCCAGGAGCTGGCCGGCTACAGCCTCGGCGAGGCGGATCTGCTGCGCCGGGCCATGGGCAAGAAAAAACCCGAGGAGATGGCCAAGCAGCGCGCGGTATTCGAGCAGGGTGCCAGCGACAAGGGTGTGAACGGCGAGCTGGCGATCAGGATCTTCGACCTGGTGGAAAAGTTTGCCGGTTACGGCTTCAACAAATCGCACTCCGCCGCCTACGCTCTGGTGTCCTACCAGACCGCCTGGCTGAAAACCCACTATCCCGCGCATTTCATGGCGGCGGTGATGAGCTCGGAACTGCAAAATACCGACAAGATCGTCGTGTTCGTGGAGGAGTGCCGGGCGATGCAGCTGGTGCTGCGCCTCCCCGATGTCAACGAAGGCCAGTACATGTTCACGGTGGATGCCGAAAACGATGTGATTTACGGCCTGGGCGCGATCAAGGGCCTGGGCGAAGGCCCGGTGGAAAACCTCCTGCGGGCCCGGGAGGAGGGCGGCCCGTTCCGGGATCTGTTCGATTTCTGCACCCGCACCGATCCGCGCAAGGTCAATCGCCGAGCGATCGAGGCGCTGATCCGCGCCGGCGCTTTCGACAGCCTCGGGGTGGACCGCTGGGTGCTGATGGCCGCGTTGGACGATGCCCTGAGAACCGCGGAGCAGAGCGCCAGTAACCGCGACAGCGGCATGGCGGACCTGTTCGGCGAGGTAGTGCCGGGCCCGATCAGCGCCGGTGGGGATGTTTACGCCGGGTTCCGCGCGGCGCGTCCCTGGAGCGGTCGCGAACGCCTGGGCGGGGAAAAGGATACGCTGGGGCTGTATGTCACCGGCCACCCCATCGACGAGTATGAACAGGAGGTGCGCAAGTTCGCCCCCACCCGCATCGCCGACCTGCGCGCGGACAAGCAGGGCACGCAGATGCTGGCGGGCCTGGTGGTGGCCTCGCGGACCATGAAGACCCGGCGCGGCGACACCATGGCGATTCTTCAGCTCGATGATCGCAGCGCGCGTATTGAGGTGACGGTCTACGCCGATACTTTCAATGAGAAGCGCGACATTCTGGCCAAAGACCAGATCGTGATTGTCGAGGGTAGCGTTGCCCACGACGATTACTCCGGCGGACTGTCGGTGCGCGCCAAGGAGGTCCGCAGCCTGCTGGAGGCGCGGCAGTCCTTCGCTGCCGAGCTTACCATCGAGGTCTGGCAGGACATGCTGGACGAGAAGCTGGCCGAGCGCCTCGCCCAGACCCTGGAGGGTGCCGGTGGCGGTAGCTGCCCGGTGTCGCTCCTCTACCGCCAGCCCCACAATCGCGCCCGGGTGCGGCTGGGCGAGCGCTGGTCCGTGGTGCCCAGCGACGATCTCCTGCAGCAGCTGCGAGATTGTGTCGGCGTTGATCGCGTGGCACTGCACTACGCCTGATCCCCCCGGTTCGATCTGCTGCACCAGTTCCCGCTACCTCGGCCACTGCATTGCGCCCGGGTCCCCCAGCGCCCAGAATCGGGCTCCACTATTTGCCAACGACAATAATCGGGGAGTACCTGCGATGCTGCTAAAAGACAAGGTTGTGATTGTTTCCGGAATTGGACCGGGCCTGGGCCAGGAGCTGTCCACTCTGGCCGCGCGCGAGGGCGCGGCGGGGGTAGTGTTGGCAGCTCGTACCTCGGCCAAGCTGGATACCGCGGAAGCCGAGATCGAGGCTCTGGGGCTCGGCACCCGCACCCTCAAGGTGGTGACGGACATTGCCGACAAGAACCAGTGCGAGGCGCTGGCCAGCGCCACCATGGAAGCCTTTGGCCGTATTGACGTACTGTTCAACAGCGCCTACGACCCCGGCAGTTTCGAGCCCATCGCCGAGGCGAATCTGGACGGCTGGCGCCGCAGCATGGAGGTCAACTTCTTTGGCACCATGCAGCTGACCCAGGCCTGCATTCCGCACCTGCGGTCCGGTGGCGGCGGCGCCATCGTCATGATCGCCACCATGGTGGAACACAAGCCACTGGCCACCCAGGGAGGCTACGGCGCCTCCAAGTCGGCCCTGCGCAATGCCACCAAGCACCTGGCGCTGGAGCTGGGCAAGGACAATATCCGCGTCAACAGCTGCCACATGGGCTGGATGTGGGGCCCGGCAGTGGAGGGCTATTTCGACTGGCAGGCCCAGAGCAGCGGAAGGCCCAAAGAGGAGCTCATCGCCGAAGTCGCCCGCAATATACCCCTGGGCCACATTCCTGACGACGGCGACTGTGCCAAGGCCGCGGTATTCCTGGCCTCGGATTACGCGCGGGTTGTTACCGGTGCCGGCCTGGATGTAAATGGCGGCGAGTACATGCCGGTTTAGCGGGAGGGAGGTGATGTTTTACGGCTGGTTGCTGGTGGGTGTGGCGTTCCTGGTGCTGATGGTCAGCAGTGGCTCCATTATGTACTCCTACAGCGTCGTTGCAGTCCCGCTGGGTGCGGCCTTTGACGCCAGCCGTATGACCATGATGCTGGGCATCACCGGCATGACCCTGGCCGGCGGGCTGCTGTCGCCATTCATGGGCAGCCTCATCGACCGCTGGTCGCTGCGACTGATGATGTTCCTGGGCGCCGCGGGGCTGGCCCTGGCCTACATCCTGCTGTCCTTCACCACCGCCAGCTGGCAGGTGCCGATCATCTATGCGGCACTGATGATGCTGGGCATCAATTTGCTCGGCCCATTGACCACCTCCACCCTGCTGGCGCGCTGGTTCACCCGTCGCCGCGGCATGGCTCTGGGGATTGCCGCTGTCGGCACCTCGGTGGGTGGTTTCGTGTTTCCGCCGCTGGTGCAGTGGCTGATCGACAGTTTTGAGTGGCGCAACGCTCTGCGCATTCTCGGCGCCGGGTCCCTGCTGCTGACCCTGCCCGCGATCTGGCTGGTGGCCAATCGGCCTGCCGACCGGGGCTTGCAACCGGATGGTGATGCGCCCCCGGCAAGCAGCGCCCCGCTGCCGCCACCACTGTCCACTGCCGCGCTGCTGCGGGAACGCAATTTCTGGCTGGTGGCAATCTCCATCAGCCTGCTGTTCGGGGTCTATTCCGCGCTGCTGGCCAACCTGGTGCCCTTTGCCCTGGATGCAGGTGCCACGGCGGAACGGGCAGCGTTCCTGATTTCCGCGATGGCGCTGGCCGGCATTGTCGGCAAGCTGGGTTTCGGCGCCATTGCCGACCGCGTCGATCTGCGTGTCGGGCTCGCCTCGGCGATGGCGCTGGTTATTGCCGGGATAGTGTTCTACGTCGTCGGCGGCAGCTACAGCATGCTGCTGTTTGGCAGTCTCAGTCTTGGCCTCGCCGCCGGCGGCATGTTGCCGGTATGGGGAGCGCTGCTGGCGGTGTTGTTTGGCGCCACCAACTACGGCCGGGTCATGGGCATGATGAATCCGGTGATCATGCCCATGACCCTGCTCGGGCCGCCGGTAGCGGGACTGGTGCACGACACCACGGGCAGCTACACCGTAGCCTTTCTCGGTTTTGTAGTGGCTCTGCTGCTGGGGCTGGTGCTGCTGCCGATGGTCCGCATGCCTGCGGTTCTGAAATCTGCACAGGAGCTTAACCATGCAGCAACCTGAAATCGTTATTGTCACTGGTGCTGGTGGCGGTATCGGCGAGGGTGTCGCCCGCAGTTTTGCCCGCGCAGGCTGGACCGTGGTGGTGGCTGAAATCGATTGCGAGCGCGGCCAGGCGGTTGCGGATTCGCTGGCTGGACTCGGCGGCCGGGGTCTATTTGTCGAGACTGACGTCGGTAACCTGGCCAGCGTGCGCGCCATGGTCGACCAAACCCTGAGCGAATTCGGTCGGGTGGATGTCCTGGTCAACAACGCTTATCCCACCGGCAGCGGCCCCACCAGTGTCAGCGCCGTCAGCGAGGAAAGGTTATCTGGTTCAATGACCGCGGGCTTCCACGCGGTGCTGGCCGCGATGCAGGCGGTGTATCCGAGCATGGCGGCCCAGCGCTGGGGGCGGATTATCAACATGTGCTCACTGAATGGCGTCAATGCCCATGCGGGAACGGTGGACTACAACTGCGCCAAGGAAGCGGTGCGCACGCTGACGCGCACGGCGGCGGTGGAGTGGGGCAAGGACGGAATTACCTGCAATGCGATTTGTCCAGGAGCGGCGACGCCGGCATTCAAGGCGCGGATGGCGGAGATGCCGGAAATGATGGCGGGCATCCAGAAAATGATTCCCATGGGCTATAGCGGCGATCCGGAGGAGGATATTGCACCGGTGGTGTTGTTTCTGGCCAGCGAGGGCTCGCGCTATATGACCGGCAACACCCTCTATGTCGACGGGGGTGGGCATATCAACGGCGTACCCTGGAAGCCCTGAGTTCGTCCGTCAGGCGTCCTGTCCGTCCCCTGCGAACAGCTTGCGGTGCAGCTGTGGTGCGCGGATGATGCCCTTGTCATGCCACGCCATGGCATCATCGTCCTCCGCCAGCCATACCACGACCTCTGCAATCGACTCCGGCTCGGTGGGTTTGTAGAGGGTGGGTATGTCCACCCCGTAACCGTTGGCCTTCATAACCTCGGTCAGCACGAAACCCGGCTCCACGCTGAAGAAACGTACGCCGCTGCCGGCATGCTCCACGCGCAGACTCGGTACCATGCGGATCAACGCGGCTTTGGAGGAAGGGTAGACGAAGCTCCAGCCCCCCTGGTCCGCCGGCGCGGGTGGGTCCGCCATAGCGGAACCCGACACCATATTGATAACGCTGCCCTCGCCCCGCGCCAGCATCCCGGGCAGCAGTTTCTGCACCAGCGCCAGCGGTGTCAGCACATTCCCCCGGTAGACATTCTCTGCCTGCTCCAGGGTGACATCCAGCACCCGCTGCAGATTGCCCGGGCCCTGATAGCAGGCATTATTGAACAGCAGGTCGACCCGGCCAAAGTGCTCCAGGGCCTCCTCGGCGGCCGCGAGCACGCTCGCGGTATCGAGAATGTCGGAGCGCAGCAGCAATGTCTCCGCGCCGCATTCACGGGCGCTGCTGGCGGTGGCCTCCAGGCTGCCGGGCAGGGCGTTGGCTACTGACTCCCAGGCGCCGTGCTCGTGTGCTTCGCCCTCTTTCAGGGTCCGGGCGGTCAGGGCCAG
>JBGTGB010000170.1:0-2271 GCA_041746975.1 Haliea sp.
TCAGATCAGCCAGCTGCGGCAGCGGGCGCAGCTGGACAAACGCGACTTGGAAGCGCTGGCGGATGCGGATGCGCTGGCCTCCCTCAGCGGCAACCGCCACCAGTCCCAGTGGCAGGTCATGGCCCTGGAGCAGCCCCGGCCCCTGCTGCGGGAGGAACAACAACAGCCCGCCAGCTATTTCAATGACGGCATCCAGTTGCCGGCACCGGCGGTAGCGGAGGAGGTGCTGGCGGATTACCGCGCCACCGGCCTGACCCTGCGCGCCCACCCCCTCAGCCTGCTGCGCGACCAGTACCCCTTCAACCGCTGCAAGCGCCACGCGGAGTTACACACCGTGGCGAACAGGGGCTTTGTCCGCATCGCCGGCCTGGTCACCTGCCGCCAGCGCCCGGGCAGCGCTTCCGGAGTCCTATTTCTTACTCTTGAAGACGAAACCGGCAGCAGCAATATCGTGGTCTGGACCCGCACTCAGGAGCACTTCCGGCGCGAACTGATGAACGGCCGACTGCTGGTGATAAAGGGCACCCTGGAGCGCAAGGACGGCGTCACTCACATCATTGCCGGCGCCCTGCATGACTACAGCGAGGCGCTGGCGGACTTGCCGCTGCAGTCGCGGGATTTCCACTGACCGGCTGCAACGAAAGCCGCTGGCATAATCACTCACAAGGCGCTGCCCAAGAAGACCGCGCAATGGCCACATTCAACCCTGTGCGACTGCCTGTCTTTTGGCATACTGCCCACCGCCGCGTTTGCCAGGAGACCACCGTGACTGGTACCAGTACCCACAAGCAACAACCGCTCTTCAAGCCCGCCGATGTGCTTGACCCCCACATCATGGGCGATGAGCGGACCATATACGCCCTGTTCGACCACCTCAGGGTGAACGATCCGGTGGCCTGGGTGGAACACCCCGACTACCGCCCGTTCTGGTCCCTGAGCCGCTACGATGACATCAGGCATATCGGCAGCGAGAACGACCACTTTCTCAGCGCACCGCGCACGCTGCTGGTGCCCACGATGTTCGAGGAAGCGCTGCTGGAGCGCTTTGGCACCCGCAACGGGCTGGAAACCCTGATCCACATGGACCGGCCCAAGCACCTTAAGCTGCGGCGGGTCACCCGCGAGTGGTTCCTGCCCCGCTCCATCGCGAGCCTTACCGCAGAAATGCAGGCACTGTCGAAAGAGTTTGTCGACAAGATGCAGGAGATGGGCAGCGAGTGCGACTTTGTCCGCGACATCGCCATGCTCTACCCGCTGCGCATCATTCTGTCGATTCTGGGCCTGCCGCGGGAGGCCGAGGCCACCATGCTGAAGCTGACCCAACAGCTTTTCGGTGGCCAGGACCCGACCCTGCAACGCGGCGACAGCCAGACCGCCGGCCTCGAGGTGCTGAATGACTTCGGCGCCTTCTTCAGCGAAGTCATTGAGGACCGCAAGAGAGACCCACAGGAAGACCTTGCTACGGTACTGGCCAATGCAGAGGTGGACGGCGAGCCGATGAATGTCCTCGACCAGGCCAGCTACTTCATTATCACCGCCACCGCCGGCCACGACACCACGTCCGCGACTATCGGCGGCGGCATGAAAGCCCTGTTGGAGCACCCCGACCAGCTCGCCCTGTGGCGTGAGCGCCCGGACCTGGACAGCGGCGCCGCCAAGGAGATCATCCGCTGGGTGTCCCCGGTGCGGCACATGGTGCGCACCGCTACCGAAGACCTGGAGTTGCACGGGCGCCAGATCAGCGCCGGCGACAATATCGCCCTCTGGTACCCCGCCGCGAACCGCGACCCGGAGGTCTTCGACCACCCCAACCGCCTGGATCTGCAGCGGGACCCGAAGCTCCAGCTCGCCTTCGGCTACGGCTCCCACATGTGCCTGGGCCAGCACCTGGCGGCGCTGGAGGTGTCCTGCTTCTTCCGCGAACTCCTGCCGCGGCTCAAGAACATGGAACTCGCTGGCGACCCGGAGTGGGTCAAGGCGATCTTCGTCGGCGGCCTGAAAGCGCTGCCGGTACGCTACACTCTGAACTGAACCCTTGGCAGTATTCGCTGCCAAAGCGGGGAAGCACTGAAAGCCGACGAGGTCACCATGAAACTGCCGAACATGCTGTTGCTAACCGCAGTCATTGCCCTGGCCGCGTGCTCGGGCACACCCCGGCCCATTGTCGACACCAAGGGCGTCGACATGAACCAGTACCATCAGGATATGGCGGAATGCCGGGGCTTCGCCGATGAAGTTAACGTCGCCGGCGGCGTGGCGCGCGGCGCCGGC
>JBGTGB010000171.1:0-2515 GCA_041746975.1 Haliea sp.
GAGGTTCTCGTGGCCGAGAACCTCGACCGTTGGCAGGAAGAAGGCTTGGTGCCTGACATGGCTATCGAGCCGGGCAATAAGACAGACGAGCCTATTCGCACGCGAGGGTGGACGTACTGGCATCACTTGTTTAACCCACGAAATCTCCTTTACCTCGCCAAGTACAAGGAGCTGGCTGCTGCCGATCCGGTAGCGATCCTTTATCTTGCGGAATTCCTTAACTACTTTTCTCGATTATGCGCTATGAAACCGGGTGGCGCGGGGTCCCGTTCCGAAGAGATCTGGATTGGAGGGGTCTTCGCCAATCAAGCACTAAACACCTTTTATGATTACGGCTCCAGATCCTTCGCTTTCGCGCCAGCAAAGTTCCCGAAGCGTTCTTTTGATTTCTCAGGCACGACCGAAATTGATTGCGCGGCCGCGGACGTCCTGCGCAGTGATAACGACATTTTCATCACGGATCCTCCTTATGCGGATGCGGTTCAATACCATGAGATCACTGAGTTTTTCATCTCTTGGCTTCGAAAGAAGGTGCCCCCGCCCTTTGATCACTGGACCTGGGACTCACGCCGCGCGCTAGCAATTAAAGGCACCGGAGACGCTTTTCGACGGGGGATGGTCGGCGCCTATCGAGCCATGACCAATCGCATGCCAGATGATGGTATGCAGTGCGTGATGTTCACTCATCAGGACACTGGTGTTTGGTCGGATATGGTCGGGATCTTCTGGGCAGCAGGTCTGCAAGTAGTCGCTGCTTGGTACATCGCCACCGAGACCACCTCGGAGCTCAAGAAGGGGGGCTATGTCCAGGGAACGGTGATCTTGATGCTCAGGAAGCGGCAGGCCGGCAAACGCGCAGGATTCAAACAGCGCATCCTGCCGGCAGTTCGCACCGAGGTGCAGCGGCAGATCGAGACCATGATGCACCTTAATGACGAGGTGAAGGACAAACTCGGCGAGCCCGTATTCAACGACTCCGACCTGCAAATGGCTGGTTACGCGGCAGCGCTGAAGGTACTGACGTCTTACACCAGCATTGGCGATGAAGACGTGACGAGCTTTGCGCTACGTCCGCGGCAGCGCGGCGAGGTCACTGTCGTCGATGAAATTGTGCAGCAGGCGGCCGAGGCCGCAAACAGCCTACTGGTGCCTGAGGGACTCGGCGCGGAGACCTGGGCCAGGCTCAGTGGTATCCAACGCTTCTACCTACGCATGATGGACATGGAGACGACAGGCGCCTCCAAACTGGACAACTATCAAAACTTCGCCAAGGCTTTCCGAGTTGAAGACTACGCCCGTGTAATGGGCAATATGGCGGCGAACAAGGCCCGCCTAAAACGTGTTGCCGAGTTCACCTCACGAGATCTGACCGAGAGTATGGAGATCGGCGCTACATGGTTGGGTCGCCTCATCATCGGCTTGCAGCAGTTGCTAGGCGAAGTCGAACCGCAAACAGTGATCAGCCAACTTCAGGCTGAGATGCCAGATTTCATCGAGATACGTCCCCTCCTGATCGATACGCTCTCATTCATCGAGCGCAAGGCCCCGGAACCTGAGGCCCGTCATGTTGCCGAGGTACTAGGCGCCCGCCTGCGCAACTTGCGTGCACTGGGTCAATGAGCGGTGACGTAGTCGCACTCGAGCGAGCTCACTGACTGATGAGCATTCGGCGCTTCTCCTCACGCACTCACCGGCTGGACAGCAGTTTCCTGCTAGAGCATCTGCAGGGTGCGCGCAGTTACAAGCGCATCGCTGGCTACTTCACCAGCTCACTGTTCGAGGTGGCAAACGAGCTGCTGGAGTCCATTCCAGAGGTGAAGATCGTCTGCAACGTGGACATCCACCCGGACGACCTCAAGGTGGCTCAGCTGCGCGAGTCAAAGATGATTGGCCGTTGGAATGACAGGGCGCTCGAGGCAGAGGCCCTGCTCAACCGCGATCGCTATCGCCGGCTGGATGCGTTTCTCGCCAAGCATGGACAAGCGGTTCGGGTGGCACCGGATAGCATCTGTGGCTTCCTGCATGGCAAAGCGGGCGTTATCGAGCTCGCCGATGGCCGCAAGCTCGGTTTCATCGGATCCATGAACGAAACCAGTAGCGGCTGGCAGCGGCATTACGAAATTCTCTGGGAAGACGATTCTCCTGAGGGAGTGGCTTGGATCGAGAAGGAGTTCGAGTTCCTGTGGAACGCAGCCCGCCCCTTACCAGATGCCGTGATTCGGGAAGTCCGCCGGCGTGGATACCGCCGGGAGGTGCTATTCGACGAGATTGGCGAGGACGAGGATCTGGCGCCCGCGGCGCTGATCGAATCTCCTCTCTACCGAGAAGGCCTCTCGCTCCAACCCTGGCAGCAAGGCTTCATCACAGAATGTCTTCGGCACTACCATAACCACGGCATCGTGCGTCTGCTGCTGGCCGACGAGGTCGGGCTCGGCAAGACCCTATCGCTCGCGACCGCTGCCCTGGCTTTGTGCTTACTCAGCGACAAGGAGCGTCAGTCCCGTAAGCCGATCGT
>JBGTGB010000172.1:0-8706 GCA_041746975.1 Haliea sp.
TGGCGTCCCTCGCCACAGGCGTTGGCGACCCGGGCGATGACCTCCTCCCGGCGCTGGCTGTCCACCAACAGGGTGGTCACCGGCTGCCGGCCCGGCGGCAGCTCATCGATAACCGAGTTGTCGAGGTCGGCATAGGCGACCATGGACAGGGTGCGGGGAATGGGGGTGGCGGTGAGGACCAGCTGGTGCGGGCGACCGGCGATGCCAGCTTTTTCGCTCAGGGCCAGACGCTGGTGAACCCCAAACTTGTGCTGCTCGTCGACCATGACCAGGCCCAGGCGGTGGAAGGCAACATCCTCCTGGAACAGGGCGTGGGTGCCGATCACCATGACCGCCTCGCCAGAGGCAATTCGGGCGGTCGCCGCCTTGCGCGCCTTGCCCTTCACCCGGCCGCTGAGCCACTCCAGGCCGATGCCCAGGGACTCGAACCAGTCGGCAAAATTCAGCCGATGTTGCTCGGCGAGGATTTCGGTGGGCGCCATCAGCGCGACCTGATAGCCGTTGGCAATGGCCTGCAGGGCGGCGTGGGCGGCGACCAGGGTTTTACCGGAGCCGACATCCCCCTGGACCAGGCGCAACATGGGCAGGGGCTTTGCGAGGTCCTGGCCGATCTCCTCCATAACGCGTAGCTGGGCCCCGGTGGGCGTAAAGGGCAGTCCTGCCAAAAGAGCTTTCTGCAGTGGTCCTGCCCGACGCAGTTGCAGGGCAGGGGCGGCTCTTTCCCGTTGTTTCTCCCGCAGCTGCAGCAGGGACAGGTTGTGTGCGACCAGCTCCTCCACTGCCAGGCGCAGTTGCGCCGGGTGGGTTCCCGCCAGCAGCTGGTTCAGGGGCGCATCCGGCGGCGGCGCATGTAGATAGCGCAGAGCTGCCACCAGGGTGTAGCGCAGGCCGCTGCCCGCGGGCAGCAGGTCCCGGGGCTGCGCCTGCTCCAGCCGCTGCACTGCCTGGGCACAGAGCTTGCGCCACTGGGCCTGGCCGATGCCGCTGGTAGTTGGATACACCGGCGTCAGCGTCGCCTCGCTGTGGTCTCCCTCCCCCTCTTGCCCATCCTCCAGCATCCGATACTCCGGATGAAAAATCTCATAACCGCTAGCACCACGTCGCACCTGCCCGAAACAGCGCAGCCTGGCGCCTGGTTGCAGGCTGTTTTTCTGTGCCGCACTGAAATGAAAGAAGCGCAGGGTCAGGGTTCCGGTGCCGTCCTGGATCCGCGCCACCAGGCTGCGCCGGCGTCCGAAGACGATGTCTGCAAGCCGCACTTCCCCTTCGATGGACACCTCGCCACCCTCCTGCAATGCGGCGATCGGCGTGACCCGGGTGCGATCCTGATAGCGCAGCGGCAAGTGGAACAGCAAATCCTCCACCTGGCTGATGCCGTAGTCCGCCAGTTGCTGGGCAAGTCGTGGCCCGACTCCGCGCAGTGTGCTGACCGGCTGGGGTTCAAGCACAGCCAAGGCTGTGTGCTCCGGAGCGTGGGATGCGGGCGCAGGTGCAGTACACTGGGTTCACGGCGGCGGGCCCGTTGAGTCAATGCTGCACAGTGTACCCAGTCAGGGAAGGGCAGATGAAGAGTAAAAGCGTGTTGATTGTTGGCTGTGGTGATCTCGGCGCCCGCGCGGGCGCAATCCTTCAGCAAGCCGGCTGGTCGCTGACGGGCTTGCGACGAAATACCTCTCAGCTTCCGGACGGCTTCGCCGGTATCGCCGCGGACTACGCCGCGACCGACTCGCCGCTGGCCATGCTGGAGGAACTGGCACCGGACTACATCATCCTCACGCTGAAACCGGTTGGTAGCGGCGAGGCGGGTTACCGCGCGGGATTCAGTCAGGCCATGGACAATGTCCTGACGGGCCTGGGCAAGCACCGGCCGGCGGGAATCATCATGGTGTCCAGCACCCGCGTCTATGCCGAGGTGGAAGGTGGCTGGGTGGAGGACGATAGTCCCCTGGCGACATCGGATCCCGCTGCCCTGGCGATTATCGACGCCGAGAGCCAGCTACTGGCGTCAGGGCATCCGGTCTGTGTCCTGCGCTGCTCCGGCATCTACGGTGAGCCGGAGGGCTTCCTGCTGCGTCGAATCGCCGGCGGCGAGCTGTGCCCGCAGACGCCTCTGCGCTACAGCAATCGGATCCACCGGGACGATGTGGGCGGGCTACTGGCCTGGCTGCTACAGCAATGGGACCGGGGCATCGCCCCGTCGCGGACCATGATTGCCGTGGACAATGAACCGGCGCCACAATTCGAGGTGGAGCTATGGCTGGCCCGGGAACTGGGAGTGACCGAGTGGCGGACTCAAGCCGGGGATATGCGGGCCAGCGGCCCGCGCGGCGGCGGCCACAAGCGCTGCCGCAATAGGGCTTTGCGAGCCAGCGGCTATGCGCTGCGCCATCCCGACTATCGGACAGGTTATACCGCTGTGCTGGAGGAAAGCCCGCTGGCCGGCAACTGAAGCGCCGGTCCGGATATCAGAGTGCGAGAATGGCCTCGACTTCGATAGCGACGCCCTTGGGCAGGCCCGCGACCTGGACGCAGGCCCGGGCCGGGAAAGGCTCTTGCAGGAATTCGGCCATCACCTCATTGACGGTGGCGAAATCGCCCATGTCAGTCAGGGAAATATTGATTTTCACCGCGCTGTTCAGTGTACCGCCGGCGGCTTCCGCCACCGCGGCCAGGTTGCCGAATACCTGTCGCGCCTGGGCCTGGATGTCACCCGTGACCAGTTCCATGGTCCCGGGTATCAGGGGAATCTGGCCCGAGAGCCACACTGTGTTGCCCACCTTGACGGCCTGGGAATAGGGCCCGATTGCCGCTGGGGCATCGGGGCTGGAGATAATGGCGCGGTTGGTCATTTGCTTGTTCCCTGCTTCGGGCGCCGTGTCGGCGCTTCATTCTTGAGTCGCGACACCCGGCGCACGGAGTTGACCGTACGCAGGCGCCGCATGATCCGGGCGAGGTGGATCCGGTTGTTGACCTGCATGGCGAGGTCGACGAAGGTGAACTGGTAGTCCTTGTCCTCGGTGGAAATCTTCTCGATGTTCACGCCCATGCTGTTGATGCGGGTGGCGAGCACCGCGATCATGCCGCGGCGGTTCTCCACTTCGATACGCAGCTCGGTCAGGTATTCGCCCTGCACCTGTTCATCCCAGCGCAAGGCTACCAGGCGCTCGCGATTCTCGCGCATGTCCGCCAGGTTCTTGCAGCGCTCACGGTGCACGACCACACCTTTTTCCGAACTCAGGTAGCCCTCGATCGGGTCGCCGGGAATCGGGTGACAGCAGCGCGCATAGGTCACCATGAAGCCCTCAGTGCCGCGGATGGCCATCGGCTGCGGTTTCTGGTCAGCCGGTTCCAGCAGGCCAGCCGCCAGCTCGCCGAGCATCTGCTGGGCGGTAATCGGTGGCAGGCGGTTGCCGCGGGCGATATCCACCAGCAGGTCGTCCAGCGCCCCATATTCGTGCCGCTTCAGGTAATCCTGCAGCTGACTCGTTGGAAGTTGTTCCAGGCCGCTGTCGAAGGCCTGCAGGGCCTTGTCCAGCAGGCGCCGGCCGAGAGCCACAGAGTCTTCCCGGGTCTGGTGCTTGAGAAAGTGGCGGATGTTGGTCCGCGCCTTGGCGGTAACCGCATAGTTGAACCAAGACGGGTTGGGGCGGGCGCCCGGCGCGGTAAGAATTTCGACGGTCTGGCCGCTCTGCAGCGGCTCCGACAGGGGCGCCAGGCGCCGGTTGATGCGGCAGGCCACGCAGCTGTTGCCGACGTCCGTGTGCACCGCATAGGCGAAATCTACCGCCGTGGCGCCGCGCGGAAGCTCCAGGATACGGCCCTTGGGCGTAAACACATAGATCTCGTCCGGAAACAGGTCAATCTTGACGCTTTCGATAAACTCCAGCGAATTGCCGGCCCGCTGCTGCATTTCCAGCAGCCCCTGCACCCACTCCCGGGCCCTGGCGTGGCTGCCGTTGGCGGACTGGCTGTCGCTCTTGTAGAGCCAGTGCGCGGCGATGCCATTGTTCGCCATTTCCTCCATTTCCCGGGTGCGGATCTGGATTTCGATGGGTACCCCATGCATGCCCATCAGGACTGTGTGCAGGGACTGGTAGCCATTGGCCTTGGGAATCGCGATGTAGTCGCTGAACTCACCCGGCACCGGCTTGTAGAGACTGTGCACGGAACCCAGTACGCGATAACAGGTGTCCACCGAGTCGACGATGATACGGAAGGCGTAGATGTCCATAATCTCGGCAAAGGACTTCTTCTTGGATTTCATCTTGCTGTAGATGCTGTAGAGATGTTTCTCGCGGCCAATCACCTCTACGTCGTGCCCTTCATGCTCGAGGGTGGACTCGATCTGGTGGCGGATCTTGTCGACCAGCTCCTTGCGGTTGCCACTGCCGGCGCGCATCGCCGCGGCGATGCGGGTAGCGCGCATGGGGTACAGGGCGTGGAAACCGAGATCCTCGAACTCAATGCGCACCGCGTTCATGCCCAGGCGCATGGCGATGGGGGCGTAGATTTCCAGGGTTTCGCGGGCAATGCGGCGGGCCTTGTCCTGAGGCAGGACCCCCAGAGTGCGCATGTTGTGCAGGCGGTCCGCCAGTTTCACCAGGATAACGCGGATGTCCCGGGCCATGGCCAGGGCCATTTTCTGGAAGTTCTCCGCCTGCCTTTCTGCCAGCGAGCTGAATTCCATCTGGGTCAGCTTGCTGACCCCATCCACCAGTTCCGCCACCGCCGGCCCGAACTGGCCGCCAATGGAGTCCTTGTCGATGCCGGTGTCCTCAATCACGTCGTGCAGCATGGCGGCCATCAGGCTCTGATGGTCCATGTGCATGTCGGCGAGGATGCCGGCGACGGCGAGGGGGTGGGTGACGTAGGGCTCGCCGCTGCGGCGGATCTGGCCAAAATGGGCCTGTTCGGCGAAATAGTAGGCGCGACGAACCTGCTGGGCCTGTTCGGCGTTCAGGTAGCTGCGCAGGGTGGAATCAAGGGCATCGATGGTTTGCATGTCAGTAAAGTTACCTGGCTAGCAAGGATGCCCGGGAGACATCAGAACGACTCGTGGGATGCCGCCATCACTTCGGCGAACTCGTCTTCCGCGTCCATTTCCTCTTCGCGGGTGAGGATCGAGGCTGTGACCAGACCCTCGGCGATTTCGCGCAGCGCGATCACGGTAGGCTTGTCCGACTCTTCTTCCACCAGAGGATCCTTGCCGCCGGTGGCGATCTGGCGGGCGCGCTTGCTGGCGACCATGACCAGTTCGAAACGGTTATCTACGTTTTCCAGACAATCTTCAACGGTTACGCGTGCCATCTGTGTATCAGTCCTGTGGGAGTAGGGAACCGGCAATTATACCCGCATTGATGGGGTTAAGGTACAGCATCGGATGGGAGTGGGGCGATGTGAATAATGCCGCGCCGTAATCAGCCGTTCAGCAGGTTCTGCAACAGATCGGTCAGTACGTCCTGCTGGCGCCTGGTTCGCAGCCGCTGGCTGATCACGATGGCTTCCAGCTCGGCGAGTGCCTGCTCGAAATCATTGTTGATCACCAGGAAATCCGACTGGACATAGTGCGACATTTCCTCCACTGCCTGCGCCATGCGCGCGGCGATGATGCCCGGGTCGTCCTGGCCGCGGCCGGTGAGCCGATGTTCCAGGGCCTCACGCGAGGGCGGCAGGATGAATATACCGCGGGTAGCGGGTAGCAGGCGCTTGACCTGCTCGGCGCCCTGCCAGTCGATTTCCAGGATGACGTCGGTGCCGGCGGCCATTTGCTGCTCTACCCAGGCCTGGGAGGTGCCATACAGGTTGCCGAAGACCCTGGCATGTTCGAGGAAGGCAGCCTGCTCCAGCATGCCCAGGAAGGTGGCTTCCTCTACAAAGTGGTAGTTGACGCCATCCTGCTCCCCGGGGCGTTGCCGCCGGGTGGTGTGGGACACGGAAACCCGCAGCCGGTCGCAACGCGCAATCAGCGCATTGACGAGGCTGGTCTTGCCGGCTCCGCTGGGTGCGGAGACGGTGTACAGGGTTCCAGTGCCGCTCATGGCCTCAGCTTGTCCTCTTCCAGGTTCGCAATGTATTACACAGTGCCGTCGCCCATGGGGCAAGTAGTCTCTTCGGCTGGTTCGCGGTGCGAAGGCCGCCGTAACCCAGAAAACGGTCCGTTTCTGAATGGCAGTAGCCTTTCAGCTTGCACGCCACAGGTGAGGCAAAGACGGTTTTTATGGAGTCATTAAACGGTTTGTCGGCGGTGACATTCGCTTGCACCAGTAGCGGTGGGCTGTCAAAGCCAAGATCTCGCAGTGCAGACTCAAAAGCTTCCTGCAATTTTTCGTAGCGCATCAGGTAGAGGTTGCCCCAGTCCTTGCGGGCGCGGAACAGATCCGTCGACATTGGCTCCATGTCATGAAAATCGACCTGCAACGCCGGCCGCAGATTGGTCGAAAACCAAAAATGCGGCGCCAGGAAGCGTCCCAGCAAGAACAGGAACGATTGAAAGTCTCTATCGTCTGCAAATTCCATTGTCTGCTTCAGGGCAGTTCGTGTCTCAAAGGACATATTGTCTATGCCGCCAGCCAGTTCGAGGGCGTGCAAAATACGCTCCAATAGCATTTCCAGCCCCAGGGCCACGGCCTCCTCGTCGCTTTCCCAGGCAACGCCATGCCGGTCCAGGCTATAGCGGAAAGTGTTGATATGATCATCGATGTCCTGGGCTATACAGGAGCGGAACCAGTCGAACGGCTCCCGGAACATGCTGAATACGCTGACCTTTTCACCCTTCTCCCGCGCCTGCTGAAACTGTCGGTAGACCTTCATGTTGCCTATCAGTTGTCCCGATGAGTGCTCAAAAAGGTATTCGGACAAGTGGGGTTCGAGAAGCGTGTTAAAAATGGTTTCAAATGCGCTGGGGCCAAAAAAATGCACCTGATGGGCTTCCACTTCCGGCAGTGTATTCAGGGTGTCGACTACTGCGGTACTTCCCACCTTGCCATATTGATAAACGATAAATCTGTGCATCCCTGTTCCCTGTAAAAACTACTCAATGTTCTGAATCTGCTCCCGCATCTGCTCAATCAGAACCTTGAGCTGAACGGCGCTGTGGGTACTGCTGCTGGCGATGGATTTGGAGGACAGGGTGTTGGCTTCTCGGTTGAGCTCCTGCATCAGGAAGTCCAGCCGCCGGCCGCAGGGGCCGCCCTGATCCAGAGTGCGGCGCACCTCTTCTACGTGAGTCTGCAAGCGGTCCAGCTCCTCGTCCACATCCGCTTTCTGGGCGAGGTATACAAGTTCCTGCTCCAGGCGACCGGGATCGGCCTCTACCTGCAGCTCCGCAAGCCTCACCAGCAGGCGGGCCCGCTGCTGTTGCTTGAGTTCCGGCAACAGCTTGCGGGTCGCGGCGGTCTCCAACTCCACCTGCCCGAGACGCTCCAGTATCATGGCAGCCAGCTGGGCACCTTCGCGGGCGCGGTTCTCTACCAGTGATTCCAGCGCCGTGCTGAACAGCGCTCCGGCGCTGAGTTGCAGAGTTTCCTCGTCCGTCTCAGCAACGCTGCACACGCCCGGGAATTGCAGAACTTCCAGGGGGTTGATGGGCTGCGCCTGTGGCAGGGCCGCGGCCACGGTCGTGGCGGCATCGATTACGCGCTGCATATGCTCAGCGTTTATGGCGATCGCCGGGGCTGCGGCCGCCTCTTGTTGCAGCCGGAACAGGCATTCGACCTTGCCCCGGGCCAGCGTTGCTGCAGCCTGCTGGCGCAGCCGGACTTCCAGGTTGCGCAGGGCGTCCGGCAGCTTGAAGCTGCAGTCCAGATAGCGGTGGTTTACGGTCCTGATTTCGACAGTGAGTGCGCCCTGCTCAGTCTCGACGGTCTCGCGGGCAAAGGCGGTCATGCTGTATATGGCTGCCAAGGGAGCGCCTCATTGCTGCAAATGGGAAGCGGCCAGTCTAGCAGCTTGCCCAGCCGGCTCACAGCGCGAGAGCACCGTCTTGCCTGCAGCCGGGGCAGGGCTCGCGTATACTGTCGCGCTGTCAATCCCAACGGAGTTGCAACCGATGCAAAGACCCAGCGGCCGCGCGCCCGCCGACCTGCGAACTGTCACCATGACGCGCGAGTACACCTGCCACGCCGAGGGCTCGGTGCTGGTTGAATTCGGTGCCACCAAAGTCATCTGTACCGCGTCTGTGGATGCCGGTGTGCCACGCTTCCTGCGCGGCACCGGCAGCGGCTGGGTGACTGCCGAATATGGCATGTTGCCGCGCTCCACGGGCTCGCGCATGGACCGTGAGGCCAGCCGCGGCAAGCAGGGTGGGAGAACACTGGAAATCCAGCGCCTGATCGGCCGCTCATTGCGCTCCGCCGTCGACCTGAAAAAGCTGGGCGAATACACCATTACCGTGGATTGCGACGTCATCCAGGCCGACGGTGGGACCCGCACCGCCGCCATCACCGGCGCCTGCGTGGCGCTGGTGGATGCCCTCAATCACCTGCAGCGCAAGAAGCTGATCACCACCGACCCGCTGCTGCAGATGGTCGCCTCCGTCTCCTCAGGAATTTTCCAGGGCGTCCCGGTGCTCGACCTGGACTACCGCGAAGACGCGGCCGCCGCGGTGGACATGAACGTGGTCATGACCGGCGCCGGCCGGTTTATCGAGATCCAGGGAACCGGCGAAGGCGCGACCTTCGACGAAGACGAGCTGACCCGGCTCGTCTC
>JBGTGB010000173.1:0-20267 GCA_041746975.1 Haliea sp.
GTGCGACATCGGCCATGCAGGCAACGGCATGCGCTTCCGGGAACGCCTGCCGCCAGCGCTCGCGAACCTTGACTTCGCTCACCACAAAGACCTGTTTCATCAGCGCTCCGTCAGGGCGTACTGCTTGGCCCGCAGGACAGGTTTCATCAGATACGCCAGGATAGTCTTCTTCCACGTCAGGATATCCACCTGCACCGTCATCCCGGGCATGATCGGCATGTCGTCGCCAAAACCGGCTTCCCTGGTGCGCACATGCACCTCATAGAAGGGGTTGCCCTCGTCATCCATGATGGTATCTGCTCCAATATGCTCGACGGTTCCTTCGAGCCCACCGTAGACCACGAAATCGTAGGCAGTGAGCTTGACCAACGCTTCCTGTCCGGGGATCAGGAAAGCGATGTCCTGGGGCCGGATCCGGACTTCCACCAGCAGGGTGTCATCCAGCGGCACCACCTCGACCACTTCCTTGCCCGGCAGCACCACGCCACCAATGGTGTTGTGGTACAGGCGTTTGATCGTACCCTTGACCGGTGACCGGATTTCGGTCTGCTGCACCCGATCGCTGAGGCCCAGGCCGGCTTCCCGCAAGCCATTCATACGGGCGATGGTGTTGGTCAGTTCTTCACGCACCTTGTTCTCGTACTCAACTTCCACCTCACTCAGGCGGCGCCGGGCCTCCTGAATGGCGGAAGCAATGCGCTTGATCTGGGCCTGGGATTGCTCGAATTCGCCGCTTAGCTGGTTGACCTCGCGCTCCAGGCGCAGGATTTCAACCTGGGACACCGCCCCGGAGGATACCATCGGCCGGGTGACACTCAGCTCCTGCCGGCTCAGGTCCAGGGAGCGGGCAAGCTGGCGGGAGCGAGCATTCACTTCTGCCAGTTCCTGCTCCCGCTGCTCCAGCTGCTCCTCGGCGATCTGGCGCTGCAGATTGAGCTGGGCCAGGCTGGACTCGTACAGGGCACGCTCCTGCTCTACAATCTCAGGAACCTGCTGCAGCCACGCCGAAGCCACTGCGAACTCGCTGCGCGCCAGGTTGGCACTCAAGCGGGCCGCACGCACGGACAGGGCCTGGAACTCGGCCTGGTTCTCGCGCAGGTTGGATTCAGAGCGGGTCTGGTCCAGCCGCACCAGGAGCTGCCCGGCCTCGACGATATTCCCGGCGCGGGTGTGGATCTCGGTCACCACACCGCCGTCCTGGGACTGCATCACCTGTATCTGTTGCGAGGGAATAACCTTGCCCTCGCCCCGGGTTACTTCATCAATCTCGGCAAAGGCGGCCCAGGCCACCAGAGCGATGACGATCAGGCCGACAATATAGAGCAGGGCGCGGGCCCGCAGGGGCTGCTGCTCCACATAGGCGCGGTGCGCATCCTGCTCCCAGTTGCGGGGGGCATCGGCTGCGTCCTTGAGCCAGGGAGCAAAGATGAAGTCTGCCAGATAGCGCTTCCGGGGGCCTTCCGGAAGCGGCTCCACATACCCTTTGGGCTGCCGTTCCTGTTTCATGTGGCGGCCCCTATCTTGCCCTGCTGCAGGGCCTGGATCACGCTGTCGCGCGGCCCGTCAGCGACCAGCCGGCCGTTGTCGATAACGATGATCCGGTCGACCATTTCCAGCAACGAGTTGCGGTGGGTCACCACCACCCAGGTGCGGCCCTGGATGTAGTCAGTGAGCTGCTGCTTCACTGCCACTTCGGTGGAGTGATCCATGGAGCCGGTAGGCTCGTCCATCAACAGCATGGGCGGATCATGAACCACCGCCCGGGCCAGGGCGACGCACTTGCGCTGCCCCCCGGACAGGGAATCACCGCGCTCGCTGACCTGCATGTCGAAACCCTTGGGATGGCGGTTGATGTAATCGGATAGATTGGCGATCTCGGCGGCACGCACCAGGGCCGCATCGCCGATATTGGCATGCGAGAGGGTAATATTATCGCGCAGGCTACCGTAGAACAGGGTCACGTCCTGGGGCACATAGCCCACCCGTGAGCGCAGCTCACTGGGATCGAGCTGGCGCAGGTCTATACCGTCGATCATGATGCTGCCGGCGGTCGGCTGGTACAGGCCCATGGCCAGTTTCTGCAGCGTGGACTTGCCCGAGCCGACCCGCCCCAGGATCGCCACCCGCTCCCCGGGCTTGATCCGGAACGACACACTACTCAGGGACTCCATCTCCGCCCCGGGATAGGCAAACGATACCTGGCGGAATTCAATGTCCCCCTTGAACATTTCCCGGGACAGCAGCTGGGCCCCCTCCTCCCGTTCCATGGGCTTGGCCATGACCTCGTCCAGGGAAGTCAGCGCAATGCGCGCGTTGTGCCAGGAGGTAATGAGTCCCGCCACCTGCCCGAAAGGCGCCATAACCCGGCCGCTGAGCATGGTGCAGGCGATCAGTCCGCCCATGCTGAGTTCGCCCGCAGTGATCAGATAGACCCCGGTGATGATCACAAACATGGTGACCATCTGATTGGCCCACTGGGTGACGTTGATGGTGGAGTTGGACACCAGCCGCAGCTGCACGCCGACGTGCGCCAGGAAGGCGGTGGCCTCCTCCCACTTGCGTTGCATGCGGGACTCGGCACCCATGGCCTTGATGGTGTCCAGACCGACCAGGCTCTCGATCAGGGTGGCATTGCGCAGGGCACTGGCGCGGTAGGTGGTTTCGGACAGCTCCTTCAGCTTGCCCTGGGTCGCAAGAGCATAGCCCAGCACAATCAGCAGGCCGATTCCCAGCGGGATCAGTACCGGCCAGGCGATCCACGCGATCACGGCAATGAAGATGACAGCAAAGGGGACATCGATCAGGGTGGTTACCGAGGCCGAGGTAATGAAATCGCGCACAGTTTCGAAGGAGCGCAGATTAACCGCGTAGGAACCCACCGAGGCCGCGCGGTGCTCAAGCCGTGAGCCCAGTACCCGCTCCATGATCTGCCCGGAGAGGCGCATATCCACCCGGCGGCTGGCCAGATCCAGAAAATAGCCGCGCATGGTGCGCAGGACAATATCGGCCAGGAGGATAATGATCACCCCCGCCGCCAGCATCCACAGGGTCTCGACGGCGTAGTTGGGCACCACCCGGTCGTACACGTTCATGGTGAACAGGGGCAGGGCCAGGGCGAAAACGTTGATAAAAAAGGCCGCCACCAGCACGTCCCGGTAGATCGGCATGTTGGCGCGGATGGCATCCCAGAACCAGTGGCCGCGCGCGGAGGTCCCGGTGCGGGGGGCACGCTGGTCAAACCGAAAGCGCGGACGGCAAACGATCACCTTGCCGCTCTCCTTGGCCAGCAGTTTCTCTGCCGGCACTTCCACCGCCGCCTCGTTGAGCGCGGGGAAAATCACCGTGGCAGTAGCGCCGTCATCGCTCCAGCCCATCAGCAGACAGGCGCGATCATTCTTCAGTAGCACCACGGCGGGCAGCAGCGCGGGTTCCACGTCGCGGGCGCTGCGCGGTAAAATGCGACTGACCAGCCCGACCCGGCTGGCGGCGCGCTCAAACAAGGCCGGGGTCAGCTGGCCATTTTCCAGTGGCAACCCTCCAACCAGTGCCTCGCCGGTGGAGGGATTGCCGTGGTAGCGGCACATTGCCAGCAGGGTCTGAAGCAGCGAATCATCCAAGCTGGCAGTCATCTCTGGCGCTTACCTCCCCGTGGCCCCGAGCGGGACCATATTATTGTCAATAAGAGCTAAACTACTGAATATGGCAGAATTTAGCTGCCGCGAAGGATAAGCCAGTTACCTGCCAAATACCATGTGACTCACTTCACAAAGCGGACAACTGGCGTCTGCGCACCGCAGGCCGGGTTTGTGCAAGTAGATTAAAATGAGCCACAATGTACCCATGTCACGGATCCATCCTGACAGAGGAGGTATTCCTATGTCCGACAAACAACCCGTGTTCGAAGCGCGCGACCTCGCGCCACCCGTCTGCAAGGATAAGCAGGGCGAAGAAAAGTATACCGGCGTCGAACGGCGCAGGACTGACCGCAGGGATCACCACGATCGACGCGACGAGGTGCGTTTCGACATCAACAAGGAAGACCGCCGCTCTCACGCCGGCCGCCGCAAGGACGACAAAAGCCCGAAGTTCTGGTGACCCAACACCCACGCTGATCCCGGGCGGGTGCAGCTACCCTTACACCCGCGCTGTTCCCCGCTGCAATACGTGCGCCGCGTACAGCATGGCCGACAGCAGTACTACCGCCCCTCCCTGGTGCGCCGCCGCCAGACTCACCGGCACAAGGTACAGCAGGGTGGTGATGCCAAGAATGACCTGAACCCACAGTGCCAGCACCAGCAGCACCGTCGCCATCCTGGCGCGCGGCCCCAGGTCGGAGCGCCACAGTTTCCAGGCAAAGACATGCACCAGGGCAAACAGAACGTAGGCAAAGATACGGTGGTTGAACTGGATCGCGGTGATGTCCTCAAAGGCATCCAGCCAGGCGGGCTCGCCCGAGTATAGCCCGGGCGGAATAAAACTTGTCCCCATCAGAGGCCAGGTGCTGTAGGCAAAGCCCGCCTTGGTGCCGGCCACCAGCCCACCGGAGAGGATCATCAGGAACACCAGAGCAACCAGGGCCAGACCCCAGGGCGCGAGCGGGTGCGGGGTGCGGCCTCGCGGATGGCGGTTCAAGACCAGGTCCAGAATCAGCCATAGCATCCAGGCGTAGATAATCACCGCCAGCCCCAGGTGCGCGGTCAGACGGTACTGGCTGACGTGCGGCACATCGACCAGGCCGCTCTTGACCATGTACCAGCCGAGAAAGCCCTGGCAGCCCCCGAGAATGAACAGACCCCAGAGCTTGGGCATCATGCCCGCGCGAATCCGCCCGCGCAGGGCAAAGTAGACCATGGGGAAAAAGAATAGCACCCCGATCAAGCGTCCCAGCACCCGGTGCAGGTACTCGTACATGAAAATCACCTTGAAGGCGTCCATGGACATGCCGCGATTGATCAGCAGGTACTCGGGAGACTGGCGGTATTTATTCAGGGCCTCTTCCCAGGCCGCGTCGGACAGGGGCGGGATCACGCCCATGATAGGCTGCCATTCTGTGATGGAGAGCCCGGAATTGGTGAGGCGGGTGACGCCGCCCAGCAGGATCATGCCGAAAATCACCACAGCACAAAGAATCAGCCAGGCGGCGACCTGGCGGTCGTAGTCAGCTTGTCGGGAAAGTACCATTGCGTTGCCTCGGCCCGCAGTATCCTGAGGGCGGCAATGATAACCGAATTGGCTGCGGGTGGGGTTTAGCTCAGCTCGAAGGTCATTTCCGGCACCTCATCGGGCACCACCACTTCACCCGCGGTCAGGCGCACGATCTCCTCCACGCTCACCCCCGGCGCCCGCTCCCGCAGCCAGAACTTGCCCTCGGCAATCTCCAGGTAGGCGAGGTCGGTCACCACCCGCTTGATACACCCGGACCCGGTTAGCGGCAGGGTGCACTGCGGCAGGAGCTTGGACTCACCGTCCTTGGAGGCATGAGTCATCAGCACGATGATGTTGTCGGCTCCTGCAACCAGGTCCATGGCGCCGCCCATGCCCTTGATCAGCTTGCCGGGCACCATGTAAGAGGCGATGTTACCTGCCACATCGACCTCAAAGGCGCCCAGCACCGTGAGGTCCACATGGCCACCGCGGATCATGGCGAAGGACTCCGCGGAAGAGAATATGGAGGCACCGGTGATCGCCGTAACCGTCTGCTTGCCGGCATTGATCATATCCGGGTCCAGCTCCGCCTCGGTGGGAAAGCGCCCCATGCCGAGCAGGCCGTTCTCCGACTGCAGCATGACTTCGATACCTTCGGGAATGTAATTCGCCACCAGCGTGGGTATGCCAATGCCGAGGTTGACGTAGAAGCCGTCCTGCAGCTCGCGGGCCACACGCTGTGCCATCTGTTCGCGGGAAAGTGCCATCGCTGTTTGCTCCCTCAGCCTGCGCGCACGGTGCGCTGTTCAATGCGTTTTTCGAAGCTGCCCTGGATCAGGCGATCAACGTAGATGCCGGGGGTATGGATCTGGCTGGGCTCCAGCTCGCCGGGCTCCACCAGCTCTTCTACCTCGGCGACGGTGATGCGGCCGGCAGTGGCGGCCTCAGGATTGAAGTTCATGGCCGTGTGCCGGTAGATCAGATTCCCATAGCGATCGCCCTTCCAGGCCTTGACGATGGCGAAGTCGCCGACGATGGATTCTTCCAGGATATAGGGGCGGCCGTTGAACTCGCGTACCTCCTTGCCCTCCCCCACCGGCGTGCCGTAGCCGGTAGCAGTAAAAAATGCCGGGATACCGGCGCCGCCCGCGCGCATTTTCTCCGCCAGGGTGCCCTGGGGCGTCAGCACCACTTCCAGCTCGCCTGCCAGCAGCTGCTCCATGAACAGCTTGTTCTCACCCACGTAGGACGAGACCATTTTGCGGATCTGCCGGTCCTCCAGCAGAATACCCAGGCCGAAGCCATCCACGCCGCAGTTGTTGGAAACGAAGGTCAGGTCGCGGGTACCCTTGCGCTTGATCTCGGCAATCAGGTTTTCCGGAATGCCGCAGAGCCCGAAACCGCCGGCCACCACGGTCATGCCATCCTCCAGGCCTGCCATTGCCTCGGTATAGCTGCCCACCACCTTGTCGAATCCGGCCATCGTGATTGTTCTCCTCTGTGAGGCGCCCAGCTTCATACAGGCGGTCAGATTTATCAAATATTATTCGCCTGCTCAGAGAAGGTGGCCTGGGCTAACAGGCTCCCCCAGGATGGTGGCTGTACTGCAGCCAGTCACGTAGAATGGCGCGCCCTTTACTACTGTAACCAGCCCCCATGCCCCTGCTCCGCCTCGAATCCCTGCAACTGCACTACGGCACCCAGGTGCTGCTCGACCATGTGGACCTGACTATCCGCCGCGGCGAGCGCTGGGGCCTGTTGGGCCGCAACGGCACCGGCAAGACCACCCTGCTGCGCATTCTCGCCGGGGAACAGCAGCCGGACGCGGGCGAGCGCTGGATGCGCCCGGGCGTACGGATCGCTCGCCTGCAGCAGACTCTGCCCGACGCCGATGACAGCAGCGTCTACGACGTGGTCGCCGATGGCCTGGCGGAGGCTGGCAAGCTGCTGGCGGAATATCACCACCTGCTGCAGGATGCGGATATCGACTTTGACCACCTGGCACGGGTACAGCAGAAGCTCGAGGCCGCGGATGGCTGGGCCCTGCAGCAGCGGGTCGAAACCACCATCACCCAGCTGCAACTCCCCCAGGACGCCAAAATGGGTGAGCTTTCCGGCGGCTGGCGCCGTCGCGTGGCCCTGGCCCAGGCTCTGGTCGCGGACCCGGATATCCTGTTGCTGGACGAGCCCACCAACCACCTGGACATCCCCGCAATCCAGTGGCTGGAAACGCAGCTGCAGCAGTTCCGTGGCGCTATTGTCCTGATCACCCACGACCGCCGCTTCCTGCAAAACGTAGCCACCAGCATCGCCGAGCTGGACCGCGGCCTTCTGACCACCTGGCATGGCAGCTACCAGGGTTTCCTGAACCATCGGGAGCAGGAACTGGAAGCAGAGGAACGGGCCAACGCCCTGTTTGACAAGAAGCTGGCCCAGGAAGAGGTGTGGATTCGCCAGGGGATCAAGGCTCGACGTACCCGTAACGAGGGCCGGGTGCGGGACCTCGAGGCGATGCGCAGGGAGCGCCAGCAGCGGCGGGAGAAGGTGGGCAGCGCCAATTTCAATATTGAGGAGGCCAGCCGCTCGGGCAAGATCGTCGCTGAGTTGGAACACGTCAGCAAGGCTTTCGACGGCGATGAAGTGATCCGGAATTTCTCCACTATCATCCAGCGCGGTGATCGGGTGGGAATCGTCGGCGCCAACGGGGCCGGTAAATCTACCCTGGTGAAGATGATTCTCGGGCAGCTCGCCCCGGACAGCGGCAAGATCAAGCTGGGCACCAAACTGGAAGTCGCCTACTCCGACCAGCTGCGAGACAAGCTGGAACCGGAGCAGAACCTGATCGACAACATCTGCGGCGGCCAGGATTTCATCGAGATTAACGGCAAGCGCCGCCACGCCATTTCCTACCTGGGGGACTTCCTGTTCAGTCCTGAGCGGGTGCGCACGCCGGTCAAGGCCTTGTCCGGCGGCGAGCAGAACCGGGCCATCCTGGCGCGCCTGTTCAGCAAGCCCGCCAACCTGCTGGTGCTGGACGAGCCCACCAACGACCTCGATGTGGAAACCCTGGAACTGCTGGAGGACATTCTGCTGTCCTTCGACGGCACCGTGATCCTGGTCAGTCACGACCGCGATTTCATGGACCACGTGGTGACCCAGCTACTGATTCTGCGCGGCGACGGTACGGTGGAAGAACAGGCGGGTGGCTACAGCGACTGGGAGGCCCGCGGCGGGAGGCTCACCGAGCCCGCCAGCCGCGGCCAGCAGATGCCCGCCAGCAAGCCCGAACCAGCAGCTGCGATCGCCGCAGCTCCGACAGCGGCCACGTCCCCCCGGCGTAAGCTGTCTTATAAGGAGCAGCGCGAACTGGAAGCCCTGCCGGCAAAGATAGAGGCGCTGGAGCAACGGCAGGCCGCCTACCAGGCGCAGGCCGCAGACCGGGCCTTCTATCAGCAGGACCGGGCCACCATGGACAAATTGCTGGCGGAGCTGGCCGTGGTAGAGAGCGACCTGGAAGCCGCAATCGAGCGCTGGACCGAACTGGAAGGCTGACCATGCCACCTGAAAGCCCGGAAACAGGGGGCCAGAAAAAGGGGTCAGGTCCTTTAAATACTTAATGGACCTGACCCCTTTTTTTGCGACTCTCCCGATCAGTGGTTTAGCAGCACCTTGCCGACGGACTCGGCGAGATAGTCGATGTTGGAGCCGTTGACCCCGGCCACGTTGATGCGGGATGAATCCAGCATGTAGACACTGTGTTCCTCGCGCAGGGCGATGGCCTGCTCCCGGCTCAGGCCGAGGAAGGAAAACATGCCCTTTTCCCTTTCTATAAAGCTGAAATCGCGATCCGTGCACTGCTCCAGCTTGCTCACCAGGCTGGTGCGTAGGCCGTTGATGCGCCGACACATGGCCTGCAACTCGTCCTGCCAGTTGGCGTTGAGTTCATCGTCTGCCAGAATCCGCGCCGCCAGCAGGGACCCGTGGGCCGGGGGCATGGAGTAGATACGCCGCGCCGCCACCTGGGCCTGGCTGCGCAGGGCCAGGGCGCTGGCCCGGTTCGCCGAAACGAAAATGGTCGCGCCGGTGCGCTCCCGGTAGAGGCCCATGTTCTTGGAGCAGGAGGCGGCAATGATCACTTCCGGTAGGCGCTGCACCATCAGTCGCAGACCCGCGGCGTCCTGCTCCAGGCCGTCCCCCAAGCCCTGGTAAGCCACGTCGACAAAGGGCAGGAAACCCTGCTGCGCGGCCATGTCCGCGATAGCGCCCCACTGCTCCAGGCTGAGATCCGCGCCACAGGGGTTGTGGCAGCAGCCGTGCAACAGGACTACATCGCCCTGCTGTGCCTGCTTCAGATCTTCCACCATGGCATCGAAGTCGACGCCGTGACTGGCGGGTTCGTAGTAGCGGTAGGTTTCGAATTTGAGACCCACGCTGCCCAGCAGCGGAATGTGTACTGGCCAGGTCGGGTCGGACACCCACACCCGCGCCCCCGGTGCCGCAACATTGATGATTTCCGCACCGATACGCAGGGCGCCACAGCCGCCCGGAGTCTGGATGCTGCTGACCCGGCCATCTGCCAAAGCGGAACTGTCTTCACCCAGCACCAGTCGTTGTATCTCGTGATTGAATACCGGGTCCCCAGCGGGGGGCATATAGGCCTTGGTGGTTTCCTCCTGCACCAGTGACTGCTGGGCCAGACGCACGGCCTCGAACACCGGGCACACTCCTTTCTCGTTCATGTAGATCCCCAGCGTCAGGTCTACCTTGTGCGGATTCGGGTCCGCGCGGCAGGCAGCGGCAAGGCCGAGTATGGAATCTTCAGGAACCTGGGGCAGTGTTTCCAGCATGGCGGTTGTCCTTGTAGGGAAAGTCAGAGTTCCGCCAGCAGGGCGGTCAGGTAGTGCCAGAAGGGTGGCACCGTGTCGATGCGCAGCCGCTCGGTCGGCGAGTGGGCGCCGCGTATGGTGGGGCCGAAGGAAAGAATGTCGGTGTCCGGCTTCTTGCTCTTCAGAATTCCGCACTCGAGGCCAGCGTGAATGGCCTTGACCGCCGGCTCAGATCCGAACAGACGCTGGTGCAGGGCCTTGCCCCGAGCCAGCAGCGGACTGGTAAAATCCGGCTGCCAGCCGGGGTAGCCGTCGATGCGCTGTATTTCCAGACCCGCGAGCCGGGCCAGCGACTCCACTCCGGTACGCAGCGGCAACGCCTGCTCAGCGTTGAAGAATCGATAGCTGGCCTCCAACTCCATGGCACCGTCCTGCAGCTGCAGCCGCGCCAGGTTGATACTCAAGTCGACCAGGTCCGCGGGCTGGGCCAGGCTATAGGCCTGGGGGCCGTGGGGAAACGCAGCCAGCACCGCCAACAGACGCTGGCTGTCGGCCACCGACAGCACTGATAGCGGCTCTGCTGGCGACAGGCTCAGGGACAATTCATGGTCCGCCGGCGGCAGGTAGCTGCGCCAGCGCATGGCCAGAGAGTCCAGGCGCTCGGCCAGCGCCTGCCCCTGCGCTGCTGTACAGGCAAAGGTCACTGAGCCCTCGCGCGGGATGACGTTGTGGGCGACTCCGGAACTGACGCTGGCCAGCTGCACTGCCTCCACATCCGCCAGGCATTCCACAAGCATTTTCAGCGCATTGCCAAGCTGGTGATGGATCTCGACGCCGGAGTGACCGCCGGCCAGACCCAGCAATTCCAGACTGAAGCAAGACAGTTCCGCAGCCGGAGCCGCCTGAGGGAAGCGCCCGGTGAAAATCCAGCCGCCGCCTCCAGCGCAGCCGATATACAGCTCGTGCCAATCCTCGGTGTCCAGGTTCAGCATCACCTTGCCGCTGAGCATGCTGGCGTCCAGCCCCAGCGCACCGCCAAGGCCGGTTTCCTCGTCCACGGTAAACAGCAGTTCCAGCGGCGGGTGCTGGACATCGCTGTCGGTCATCAGCGCCAGAGCGGCGGCGCAACCAACACCATTATCCGCGCCCAGGGTGGTCTGGTCCGCCAGCAGCCAGCCGTCTTCAACCTTCAGGCTCAAGGGATCGGCAAAGAAATCGTGATCCTTGGCGCCGGTTTTCACGGTCACCATATCGAGATGATTCTGGATGATTACAGTGCCGTGATGCTCGCGTCCGGGCGACGCCGGCACATAGACCACCAGGTTTCCGGTGGCGTCCAGCTGCCAGCGGCAATCATGGGCCTGCGCCTGCCCGATAACATAGTTGCGCACCGCATCCTCGGCTTTCGAGGGCCGGGGAATTTGCGAAATGCGATAGAAGTGTTCCCAGATATGTTCGGGATCGGCGGGATAAGCGTCTGGTTTCATCGTCGGGATTATACGCGAGCGTGGCCCTGGCTTACATCAGCGCGAACTTGGCGATGAAGATCAGCGCCAGAAACCAGGCACCGGGAGAAATATCCCGGTATCTGCCGACAAACAGCTTGATCGCCACATAGCTGATAAAACCGACCGCGATGCCGTTGGCAATGGAAAAGGTCAGCGGAATCATCACCACCGTGAGCAGCGCCGGCACCACCTCGGTCATGTCCTCCCACACCAGTCCCTGCAGGCTGGTAAGCATCAGCATGGCGACGTAGACGAGGGCTCCGGCAGTCGCAAAGGCCGGCACCATGGCGGCGAGGGGGGCGAAGAAAATGGCCACCAGGAACAGTGTGCCCACAGTGACGGCGGTGAGGCCGGTGCGGCCGCCGGCCGCAACGCCGGCCGCGCTTTCCACATAGCTGGTCACCGGGGCACAGCCGAGGAAAGCGCCGAACACGCTGGAAGTGCTGTCCGCCTTCAGTGCCCGGTCCATGTTGCGGATACTGCCGTCGGGGTTTACCAGGCCGGCGCGATTGGCCACCCCCAGCAAGGTGCCCGCGGTGTCAAACAGGTTCACAAACAGGAAGGCGATAATCACGCTGGTCATGGCCACATCCAGGGCACCGCGAATATCCAGTTGCATGAACACGGGCGCCAGGCTTGGCGGCGCCGCCACAAGGCCCTGGTACTGCACCAGGCCAAGGCCCAGGGCGATACCGGTAATGGCCAGAATGCCGATGATGATCGCGCCGTGCATCTTGCGGATGGAGAGAATCGCGATAACCAGGAAACCCAGTGCCGCCAGAAACGGCCCCGGTTCCGTAAGGTCACCCAGGGTGATGAAGGTGGCGTCGCTAGCGACGATAATGCCGCCGCTCTTGAGGCCGATAAAGCCTACGAACAGGCCCACTCCCGCACCCATGGCAACCCGCAGATCCAGCGGTATGCTATCCAGCATCCAGCGCCGCAGGCGGGTGACGCTCATGATCACGAACAGCACGCCGGCCAGGAACACGGCCCCCAGCGCCACCTCCCAGCTGTAGCCCATGTCGGCGACCACGGTGTAGGTGAAAAAGGCGTTCAGGCCCATGCCCGGAGCCAACCCTACAGGCCAGTTGGCGTAAAGGCCCATAAGGTAGCAGGCGAGGGCCGAGGCGAGGCAGGTAGCGACGAAGGCGGCCTGCGGGTCCATACCGGCGGCCGCCATCATCTGCGGGTTGACGAAGATGATGTAGGCCATGGTGACGAAGGTGGTGGCGCCGGCAAGCAACTCGGTGCGGACGTTGGTGCCGTGCTCGGACAAGCTGAAAAAACGCTCCAGAGGGCCTGCCGCAGGCTCGTTGACTTGCTCCATGGTGCTGCTTGCTCCCTCTGTCAGGCAAGTGCGGAAATTGCGCAGTTTACGCAATCACCGCGGGGGGCACCATAGCCGGGAAGCTGTGCTAACCTCTTCGCCTTCCGCCCACAAAATCCCTTAAGGAAAGCATCTTTATGCACAAGCACTACATCAGCGCCCAACAATTGCTGGAAGATTCCTTCAGGCTGGCCTGGCAGGTGTACACCAGCGGCTACAGACCCAACTACATCGTCGGGGTCTGGCGCGGCGGGGCGCCGGTGGGGATCGCGGTACAGGAACTGCTGGACGTGCTGGGGGTGGAGGCCGACCATATCGCCATTCGCACCTCATCCTATACCGGTATCGGCGAGCGCAGCCGGCACGTGCAGGTGCATGGTCTGACCTACCTGATCAAACACCTGGAATCGGAGGATTCACTGCTGATTGTCGACGACGTGCACGACTCCGGCCTGTCCATCGACCAGGTTATCCACGACCTGCGCCGGGCCTGCAAAAAAAATACGCCGGACATCCGCATTGCCACACCCTATTACAAGCCAGGCAACAACCGAACCGACCGGGTGCCGGATTACTATATCCACGAAACCAGCGACTGGCTGGTATTTCCGCACGAACTGCACGGCCTGACCTCCACGGAGATACGCGCCAACAAGCCGGAGCTCGCCAGCATCATGACAGAGCTGGAACACTGCCTTAAAACCAAGAGTCAGTAGGATTTATTCGCGGGTGTAGGCCCGAACCACATCAGCGTGCTGCGGAAATTCCGCCAGCAAGTCGGCACGCTTGCCCAGGGCCATATCCGCATACTCGAAACCCGGGGCGACCGCCTCGCTGATCAGCCCGTACTCCCCAGCGGGCAGGTGTGAAGCCTTCCAGACCCCGCCCAGAACGGTCAACTGCAGCCGCTGGCCGGCCGCCAGGTCAGGCCCCAGCACCGCGGTTTCCAGGTGCCCGTCGGGATGCAGCATGTAGTAGTGCACCGGCGCGCCCAGGTGGTAGAAATGGAGAATGTCAGACTCGTTGCGGTGCCAGTGGCCAATCGGGGAATCGTCCGTCAGCAGGTAGTGGATGGAGGTCATGGTGTAGCGCGGCCCGAGCGCTGTCTCCACCCGCGCCCGGTGGTCGGGCTGGAAGGTGCGGGCAAAATAGCCACCTTCGACATGGGCCTGCAGACCCAGGGTAGCGATGATTGTCGCCTTGTCCGGTAGTCTCACAACAGCCTCCTCGGCAACGCCATGTTCCACCCGGCCTGCCCACACCACCAGGGCGCAGCTCAAGGCGATGGCTGCGGTTTTCATGCCTCGTCCTCCGGCTGCCCCGGCTGCTCCGGCTGCTCCTGCAACGCTTTGCGGATGCGGTCGCTGGCCTCGGTCACCGCGGCCCGCAGCGCCGGCTCGTCAATGGTCAGCACCTGGCGATCGCGCATCAGCACCTGCCCGGCGACAATAGTCGTCTGCACGTCATGACTGTCGAGCACGTACACCAGATGCGACTGCACATCGTACAGAGGCATGTGCTGAGTCTGGGTGATATCGAGCTGGATCATGTCCGCCTGCATGCCCACTTTCAGCTGGCCGATAACAGCGCCCATGTGGATGGCCGCGGCACCCAACCGCGTCGCCATCGCCAGGGCCTGGCCGGCAGGCATTGCGGTGGGGTCGCCGCTGGCGACCTTGTGCAGCAGGGCCGCCATGCGCACTTCTTCCCACAGGTCGAGATCGTTATTGGACGCCGCGCCATCGGTGCCCAGGCCAACGTTCACTCCCGCCGCGAGCATGGCCGGTGCCGGGGAGATTCCCGCGCCCAGCTTCATATTGGAGGTGGGATTGTGAATCGCGCCCACCCCGGCTTCGGCGGTGAGTGCGATGTCCTGGACGTCCAGCTGCACCATATGCGCTGCAATCAGCGGCAGCTGGTACATCCCCAGGCCTGCCACATGGCGCACCGGACTGGTGCCGTACGTCGCGGCGATGAACTCGGTCTCCGCCGGCGCCTCCGCCAGATGCATGGACACCACCGCGTTCAATTCAGTGGCTTTTTCCACCGTGGCCTGCAGGTGTTCTGCTGCAACTGTGTAGGGCGCATGTGGCGCGAATGCAGGCGTGATGCGGGGGTGCCGGCCCTGCCAGCGGCGGACGAAGTCCTCCGCCGCGGCAAAAGAATCGTCCCACCCGGTGAAGCCCGGGCTGGGGTAGTCAATGTGCGCAGCACCGATCACCGCCCGCAGGCCACAGCGATCAACCACCCCTGCAATTTCATCCGGGTAGAAATACATGTCGACGAAGGTTGTGGTGCCGCCGCGGATCATCTCCCAGCAGGCCAGCTCGGAACCGGTGCGCACAAACTCCGCAGTGACAAAACGCCCTTCCATGGGAAACACGTAGTGGTTCAACCAGGTCATCAGGTCGAGGTCGTCGACCATGCCCCGGAACAGGGTCATGGCGGTGTGGGTGTGGCCATTGATTAGGCCGGGCATCAACACCCGGCCCTCGCCGGCAATACTGGCCGTCGCCACCCAGGCCCGGTCGATCCGCTCCCGGGAGCCCACATCCACGATCACGCCGTCGCGCACCACCACCGCAGCGTCACGCAACTCCGGTTGCGCAGGGTCCATGGTCAGCAGGTAGTCGCCATAGACGATGAGGTCGGCACCGCTGGACGAACTCGCCGCCGCCGACCATGGGAGACTCAGACAGCCTAAAACGAAACAGGACACGAACAGCTTCAACACAGGCATTCTCCCGTCCCTCGCTCTCGGGGATTCATTACAGTGGGCTGCCCATCAACGTGGGCAAATTCTGGTATTTTTGCCGCGGGGGGCTGCGGCCGCCGCTGCACAGGTGTAAATTTTGCACAAATGCGCCGTCAAGGCCAGTCGCGGGCACCAGAACCCGTTATCGCTCCGCAAGAAACCACTGACAGCATCTCACCCGTTTACTCAGGAGATACATCCATGAAAAGGATCACCGTGCCCCGGTTGGCCCTGACCGCCGCGATTGTTGCGGCAAGCACAGCGGCAGTCCCGGCCCTGGCGCAGCTAGAGGAAATCATTGTCACGGCGCAGAAGCGCGAGCAAAGCCTGCTGGACGTTCCCCTGTCGGTCGCCACCCTGAGCGGCCAACGCTTTACGGCACTGTTTGAAGGTGGCGCAGATATCCGAGGCCTCGCCGCCAGGGTCCCCGGCCTGTACGTCGAGTCGTCCAACGGCCGTGTCGCGCCCCGCTTCTATATTCGCGGCCTGGGCAATATCGATTTCGACCTCGCTGCATCCCAGCCCGTATCGATCATCATGGATGAGGTCGTGAAAGAAAACGTGGTGCTGAAGAGCTTCCCATTGTTCGACGTCGAGCAGGTGGAAGTGCTGCGCGGACCCCAGGGCTCCCTCTTTGGCCGCAACACCACAGCCGGCATCGTCAAGTTCGACTCCCGCAAGCCCACCCAGGAACTCGAAGGCCGCGCCAAGGTGGACATCGGCGAACTCGACACTCTGAACTTTGAGGGCGCGGTCGGCGGCGGCCTTACTGACACGGTCGCCGGTCGCGTCGCGGCGCTGTACCAGAGCCGTGGCAACTGGATCGACAACGCCTTTACCGGTGAAGACAACGCCCTCGGCGGGTTTACCGAAAAAGCGATGAAAGGCTTCCTGCTGTTCGAGCCCAGTGATCGCATGAGCGCACTACTGGGCGCCCACCATCGTGACCTCGATGGCACGGCCGCCGTATTCCGCGCCAATGTCTTCACTACCGGCAGCAACAAGCTGAACGAAAACTACATTCGCGATACGGTTTTCTTCGACGAAGGAGACAACAATCCGCAGGAGTACCGCAACACCGGCGTCAACCTGAAGGTGGAGTATGACTTCGACAGCGTTACCCTGACCTCCATTACTGCGGGCGAAGATGCCAAGGGCCGCAGCCTCGGCGATATCGACGGCGGCTTTGGTGCATCCTTCCTGCCATTCATGGGTCCCGGTTTCATCCCATTCCCCGCCCAGACCCAGGACTCGGCCGATGTGCAGCAGTTCACCCAGGAGCTGCGTCTGGCCAGTAACAGCGGCGAGCGCCTCAACTGGCAGGCGGGCCTGTTCTACTTCGATTCCGAGCTGGATGTGGAGACCAACCCTTTTTTCATTCCCGCCACCACGGTCACTCATGAAAATACCTCGGTAGCAGTTTTCGGCCAGGTCGACTACGCGCTCACCGAGGCCTGGACCCTTACCGCGGGCCTGCGCTGGACTGACGACGAGAAGGACTTTTTTGCTCCGGGTTTCCAGGAGAGCGTATTCGATGACCAGGTCAGCGGCGATCTCGCCCTGTCCTTTGCCGCCAGCGAAACCTCCCTGTACTGGGCCAGGGTCGGCACCGGCTTCCGCGCCCCCACCATTCAGGGCCGGGACGTCGCCTTTGGTGCGCCACCCTCGATAGCCGATTCCGAAACCATCACCTCCTTCGAGGTGGGCTACAAGGCGGAGTACCTGGGCGGACGGATGCGGCTGAACGCGGCGCTGTTCTATTACGAGGTCGATGACATCCAGTTCACCGCCGTGGGTGGCGCGGAAAACTCCATCCAGCTGGTGAACGCCGAGCAGGGCACCGGGCAAGGTGGTGAACTCGACATCGAGTGGGCCATTACCGACAACTTTGCCGTCACTTTCGGCGCCGGCTATGCCGACACCGAGATCGAGGACAGCAACCTGCGCGTCGGCCCCTGTGGCAGCGGTGCCTGCACCATTCGCAACCCGATTGACAGCGACGGCCTGGTGTCCGTCGACGGCAACCCCTTCCCCCAGGCACCGGAGACCACGTTCAACTTCACCGCCTCCTGGACTGTTCCCGTGGGTCGAGAGTCCGAGCTGTTCGCCTTCACGGACTGGTCCTACCAGGGTGACACCCAGCTATTCCTCTACGATGCCGCCGAGTTTGTCACCGACGGCCAGTTTGAGGGCGGTTTGCGCCTGGGCTGGCGCCTGCGTGACGGCAGCTACGAAGTGGCCCTGTTCGGCCGCAACATCACCGACGAGGAAAACGTGCAGGGTGCGATCGACTTCAATAACCTGACCGGTTTTACCAATGAGCCGCGCGTCTGGGGTCTGTCGCTGTCCAGCACGTTCTGACGGGCAGGCCATGAGCAGACTGGTCGTTGTGGGCTCCAGCAACACCGACATGATTATCCGGGTGCCGCATCTGCCGGCGCCCGGAGAGACCGTACTCGGAGGCAGCTTCAGCACTGCCGGGGGCGGCAAGGGAGCCAACCAGGCGGTAGCTGCGGCGCGGGCCGACGGTGACGTCAGTCTGGTTGCCTGCGTCGGCAAGGATGACTTCGGCTATGCCGCGTTGGGAGCCTTTGCCGCCGTCGGGATAAACACCGATCACTGTATGGTCGACCCGCAGGCGCCCTCCGGGGTCGCCCAGATTGTGGTGGACGGAAACGGCGAGAACAGCATAGCGGTGGCACCAGGCGCCAACGCCTGCCTGCGCCCGCGACACATAGACACGGCCGGCCGCCTGCTGGAAAAGGCCACCGTGGTCCTGCTCCAGCTGGAAATACCCATGGACACCGTGCTGGCAGCGGCCAGCCGGGCCAGCCGGGCGGATGCGGTGGTCATCCTGAACCCGGCCCCGGCGCAGTTGCTGCCGGAGGAGCTGTATCCCCTGCTGCAGATGCTTACCCCCAACGAAACCGAGACCGCGCTGCTGACCGGAATCGAGGTTCACGACCCGGGCTCCGCTGCGGCCGCAGCCGACATACTGCATCAACGCGGCGTCGGCACCGTGCTCATTACCCGCGGCGCAAAGGGCGTCTACCTGTCCCAGAGGGATGGTGCGCGCGACCCGGTGCGCAGTGAGTTCCCGGGGTTCCCGGTCACCGCCGTGGACAGCACCGCGGCCGGTGATGTGTTCAACGGCTGCCTGGCGGTAGCCCTTACCGAGGGACTGTCGTTGCCGCAGGCCATACGCTTCGCCCAGGCCGCTGCGGCGCTCTCTGTGCAGCTGCACGGTGCGCAGTCGAGCGCGCCGACGCGAGCTGCGATAGAATCATTCCTCAATACCCATGCAACAACGGATGCGAGTTCACCATGATGAAATCTGTACTGTTCTCCCTGCTGTGCGCCCTCCTGGCACTACCTGCGCTGGCGGAAACCGCGGCATCCGGCCCCATTTCGGTCAAGGTCGTGGTCGTTACCATGTTCGAAACCGGCGCCGACAGCGGCGATGAAGCCGGTGAGTTCCAGCGCTGGTATGAGCGCGTGCCGCTGGACACCCGCTTTCCGGCACCGCATATGCACCACGATATCCACATGAACCTGGAATCCGGCATACTCGGCATCGTAACGGGCATGGGCACGGCCAACGCTGCCGCCAGTGTCATGGCACTGGGCCTGGACCCGCGATTCGATTTGAGCAAAGCCTACTGGCTGGTGGCGGGCATTTCCGGATTCGATCCGGCGGATGCCTCCCTGGGTTCCGTGGCCTGGGCCGAATGGCTGGTCGATGGCGACCTGGCCCATGAAATCGACCCGCGGGAAATGCCCGATGACTGGGACCACGGCTATTTCCCCCTGTTCAGCCAGGGGCCGGGGGACCAGGAGCGCAAGAGCTACAACCTGGGGGAAGTGTTCCAGCTCAACACCGGCCTGGTGAACTGGGCCTACGAACTCACCAAGGGCATGGAACTGCCGGATCACGAAACCCTTGAAGCAACCCGCAAGCTGTACGTGGATTATCCCATCGCCCAGCGTAAGCCCTTCGTCCTGAAAGGCGACCAGCTCGCTGCCATGACCTTCTGGCACGGCACCCTGCTCAACGACTGGGCCAACCAGTGGGTGAAGTACTGGACCAACGGCGAGGGCGAGTTCGTCAGTTCAGCGATGGAAGACACCGGCACCTATCAGTCGCTCACCTACCTGCACGCGGGAGGCAAGGTCGACAAGGAGCGCGTGCTGGTGCTGCGCACCGCCTCCAACTTTACCCTGCCACCCCCCGGCAAAACCGCCGCGGAATACCTGCGTGAAGAGCAGCACGACAGCTACGCAGGATTGGATGCCGCGCTGGAGAATGCCTATCTGGTCGGTATAAAGGTGATTGAGGCCCTGCTCGCCGACTGGGAGAAACATGCGGTGACGCCGCCCGGACAGTAGGGCGGTTTGCGGGGAGCGGCAGCGCCAGATTACCGGGGCCGATCCCGCCCCGGAGGCTACAACCGCGACGCCGTCAGCGGGAAATCGGCATGAGCCCACGCCTGCTCGAAACGGGCCTGTACCTCGGCCGCCTCCTCCGCCTGATCCTGAGCGGTGAGCGCCTGATTCAAACCGTACAGGGACCAGCCGTTTTCGGGGTTGCGCTTGAGCTCTTCGCGATAGACCACCTCCGCATCCTCGGCCTGACCCAGCTCCAACAATACCGCACCAAGGGTCTGCCGCACCGGCGCGTGCCAGCCCGGCGGCTCATCGTAGGG
>JBGTGB010000174.1:0-17260 GCA_041746975.1 Haliea sp.
AGGGCCAATGCTTCGGCGCGGAACTCCGGGGCATGTTGCCGCCGTGGGGCGGATTTCTTTCCTGTTTGCTTTGTCATGATTCACCTCTGTAGCGTAGTTTACTCGCTCCAGTCGGTGTCCATCACTGGTGGGCAGGATCACTCACGGGTAGAGCTCGCGCCTGTGCGGGGGCTCATCCTTCATGTAAGCTGCCCGCTTGAGGCTGGTGCCCTCGTCACTACCGCGCCAAGCGGGGTAGTGACGAGGGCTCGGAGCCCCGAAAGTACGCTGCGTCGAGGCGGATTTTCGGCAGGACGCGCGCGTGACGGGTTCGTAGACTGGCCGCCGTAGACAGAATTACCCGTGGCCACTGCGGATCAGTGGCACAGAGGGCGCCCGCCCTCGACCCTTCGGTCAAATCGGGCCCGTGCGCCCAGGACTGCACTCAGCGCACCGACTCCAGGGTCGTCAGTCCATTCTCCACGCCATCGACTTCGGTCGGTGCTTTCCATCAAACCCCCTCGTTGCTTCCGGCGCGGTCGCCAGGCCTGGCCTGTCGACCGTCCGGGCAACGTTTTCATCCACATCGCGACGGATCGTCGCTTAACTCAAAGGAGGTGTTTATGTCACACCCGTTATCAGTCGGCCCCCTGGGGCCACGTGTGTATACACGACAGCGATCTCCCCCAGGAGATCGGTCGTGTAGCCTGTTTACAGGCGCATTCAGGTTGTAAGGGAGTGGTGTCCCGTGATCCTTGCCGGTTACCGGATGCGGTGGGTTAGCGCCTCTGCTTGATCAGAAACACTAACCGATACTGATAACACCGTGACAACCTGAACTACCAATCTAAACGGCGTTGCAGCGGTGTCGCTATGCCTTGGGAGTAGACGCTGCTCAACGGACAGACTTGCACTCCAAGTCTGTCCTCGCGCCGGAGCGAGAGTAGATATTGCTCCGGTAGCGGCCACAAAAATGGAATACGTACATCTGGCTGAACAGCAGAAGGGCTTGAAAGTGCCACCCTGCAATCGCGGAAACCTATTTTCGGGAAATATGCTAGGCCGGCACATGACTTCAGTAAATGATCAGTGGCGAACACATGCCACTGGACAGTCAGAAGATCAGGAGAATGCTGATTAGCTGCGAATATCCGCAATCCGAACGCAGCAGGGGTGCCGGCCATCCATCTGAGCGATAAGTGCATCAAGTCGGACCATACTTACAGACTGCCGCCTTCCATGCCTATGGAAAACATCGCTTCCAGGTCGTGACGAGAAAATACCTCAAATGCGATGAGAGACTCAGTCTTCTCAATATCTGTTTCCGCGGCCAACTTGGAGTTTACAAGTACGGCCAAGTCTTCGTTAGTGGGAACTCGCACAAGAGCTATAAGGTCATAATGACCACCGACCGAGAAGACCTCAGTAATTCCTTTCATCGCAGCGAGTTTCTCGCCAACTGTATTCACTTGGCCGCGCCGAATGTTCATTAAAATAATAGCCGAAACCATATCTAGGCACCCCTTAAATAGCAAAATGACAACTGATGCTATCACGGATTCCGAGATTGGCCTTCTAGACATGGACCCGGTTTGGCGAAGCAGCATGATCGGTCTCGATTGACGCCCCTTTCGCTCTGTGCTATCAGTGGCCAATGACGTGTATTACCAACTCTTGCCTAACAGCGACAAAAAGCCGTGAACATACATCAGCGTGACTGGTTTCCTTTTGGTAAGTACAAGCTTGTAGAGAGCGAGGACACAAACGACCTGCAAAGAGCAGTAAGTCGGGAAATCGCGCAACATGACTTTTCGTTTCTGGACGATTGTGATCCATCGCGCTCACGCATCACCTGCGTGCGGCTTAGCCAGATGGTGTTGTTCGGCGTGCGCTTTGGTTCACGTCTGCATGCTGGTACCGCACCCATCAACGCGCTTCAGCTGGTAGTACCGTTGACCGGCTCAATTGTCCGGAACCACAACGGCGTCAAGTACGCCGCCTCACCCAATGAAGGATTTCTGCTCGGCCCAGGTGAGCCAGTTGACCTCGACTGGCACAAGGATTGCGTGGCCGTCGTAGCGTGGATTGACCAGCATATATTGGTGGATATGGTCCGCAGCCACTTTGGCGGGACCTGTAGCGGGAACATCAAATTCCCCTCTCGCGTCCAGCTGAACCGCGGTCTTGGGCTCAGTATAGGCAATTCATTGAGCACCATCGTTAGTGAGCTCGATGACGAAAATTCTCTGTTCAGTAGAGGACTTACCAGCAAGAAAATAGAAGAAATCCTTGTCACCTCATTACTGTATGCTTCCGAGGACGTTCCCAATCTACAGAAGCAAGTCAATCTGCAGGGAAAATCAACGCTGCAGGAGGCACTCGACTATATACATGCACACATAGAAAAGGATATTTCTGCCTCGGATCTGGCGGCGGCTACGGGCGTGAGCCTACGTAAACTGCAGTACGATTTCGCTAAAAGCCTCGGCATGGGCCCCATGTCCAAGGTCCGACAGGAAAAGCTCAACAGGGCCAGGGATTTGCTGAAAGGCTCCGATCCGAAGACCTCTAAAGTGGCGGATATCGCGGCCAGTTTGGGCTTTTTTGATCGCCATTATTTCACCAAGGTGTACAAGAAGGAGTTCGGTGAATGGCCGTCAGTGACCCTAAACCGGCCGTATTCCCAATTCTGACCCCGCAGCGGACTGCGGGCTCCCGTACATTGCGCAGATGTCCCCCTTCCGTGCACAAAATCCATCCTTGAATGCGTCGACGCTAGTCTAGACTCGCTGTCTCACAACCCGCTCCTGAATGGAGGGTGATATGGCAGTTCAGAGAATGACAGTCGGTCAACGTATCGTTAGCGTACTGGAAAGCGAGGGCGTTGAATGTATTTTCAGCCAGGGTGAGCTTTCGCTGAAGGATATCCAGAAACACGCACTGGCCGCCGGTATCAAAATGGTCGGGCCGCGGCATGAATCGTCCGGTGTGTGGATGGCCACAGCCTACTACCGCATGACTGGAAAACCTCAGGTCGCCATGGGTGCGCAAGGTCCGGGTGTCGCCAATATGCTGCCCGCTGTGGTTTGGGCCGCGGAGGAACACATTCCGGTAGTTATCATCGGTGCGAGCCGCCAGTACGAGTCTACCAGCGGAGTACGCCGTGGGCGCTTTCTGCATGCGGAATCCCTGTTCGGTTGCTTTAAGGAGATCTGCAAGTCTGCTCGTCGCATTCACCACCCGAGACAAGTGGATGAGGTGATGCAGGCTGCATTCCGAGAGGCGCTGTCGGCTACGCCAGGCCCTGTTTACGTAGAAGTGGACTATGCGGGGCAGACCGACAGCTGGGATTACGAAAACCTGGCCGAGCCGGGACAGTATCGCGTGCTATCGAGTCCGGCGGCTGCCTCTGCGGTGGAAAAGGCGGCGCAGATGATCCAGGAAGCCAAATCACTGTTGCTTATCGGGGGAGAAGAAATTCACAGTACCCGTACCCACGATTCGTTCCTCGACCTGGCGCGTATTCTGAAGTGTCCGGTCATTACCACCTTTGCCGGTGCAGGCGCGCTGAAACAGACCGATCCACAGTGGCTGTCCTATGACAGTCGTGCTGGCCAGGCCGCGATCCAGGCCTCAGATCTGGTAGTGGCTGTGGGTACCTGTATTCCAGAGAATATCAACTATGGGCGTCAGCGGCACTTCGCACCCGGAAACGAGCAACGCCGTTGGATACAAATTGACCCCGATGCTTCGGCTATTGGTATCAACCGGCTGGTCGATTGGCCGGTAATAGGCGACCTGCGCGATGTATTACCCCAGCTATGCGACCGCTTGCAGGTGATGGGCGAGCGCCGTCCGCATCCAGACATGCAGGATTGGCGGTCAGCGTTTGAGGCCGAGCGTGCGGAGCGGTGGGGCAGTGTCGCGATGACTCAGCCCATCGATCCCAATCGACTGATGCTGGAAGCGCGTGCAGCGGTGCCTGATAACGCGGTAATTGTGTCCGACGCTGGCTTCACTATCGTTTACCAACATGATTGTTTTGAAAAGCGCAGCAATGATTTTATCTGGGGGTCGTTTGCCGCCCACGTCGGAGCTGGACTGCCTCAGGCGATCGGCGCGCAACTGGCAGTCGGTAACGACCGACCTGTGTGTCTGCTGTGTGGTGATGGTGCACTGGCGATGCACTTGTCCGAGTTGGAGACTGCGATTCGTCACCAACTGCCGCTTGTGGTGGTGCTAAACGATGACCAGGCTTTCGCAGCAGAGTTGGCAGCGCTTGACGAGTATATGGGTGCGATGCCCGAGAGCTTCTTCGCCGCCGGCCGGTTTGATCAATTTGTGCAGTCCTTGGGCGGGCACGGGGAGTACGTAGAGGCGGCGGAGGACATCCAGCCGGCCATTCGTCGCGCGTTTGAGTCGGGCAAAACCGCGTTGGTGCAGGTTAAAACAGATCAGCTAAGCGGCCTGAAGTATCCGCCTTTCAGCGGTATAGAGCTTTATGGCTGGGTACACGAGGACTTTTCCGTGATGACATCACAGGAGTAGCCGAGCCCTGGACAATCCTGCTGGGCCCAAAGAGCGGTGGTTTGGTTCCCGGTTTGACTGACGCCACAATTTATAAACTGTAAAGGATCGTTCTTGATGACAGCTGAAAAAATGAGCTTTGGCCGCCGCCTGGTCCAGTTACTCCAGAACGAGGGTGTCCAGGCCCTGTTCTGCCAGGGTGATCTGACCATGCGTGACATTCAATTGCACGCCGAGAAAGCCGGCATGAAAATTGTCGGCCCGCGACATGAAGCGGCCGGTGTCTTTATGGCCGATGCGTATTATCGTATGTCGGGAGTGCCGCAAGTGGCTATCGGTGCGATGGGGCCCGGTCAGGCCAACCTGTTGCCAGCAGTAGTCTGTGCCGCCCAGGAACACGTACCCGTGATTGTTTTCGGCTCGCGCCGCCAGGCCGTTGTTGACAGCGGTGTGCGACGGAGCCGCTTTTTACATGCGCCAGTGATTGACTGCTTTGCCAGCGTGTGCAAGTTCGCCGCCAAAATTACCCATCCGGGCGAACTGGACGAGCTTTTATACGAGGCTTTCCGGCAGGCGCTAACGGGTACCCCCGGCCCGGTTTACCTCGAATACGATTTTGTCATGCATGAGTGTCAATGGGAGTTTCCGGTGCCGCCGCTTGCCCCGCACCGCTACAGAACGACACGACTGCCGGCCGCAGCTGATCTGATTCAGCAAGCCATTGGCCTGCTCGCCAATGCCCGCTGCCCGGTGGTTCTGAGTGGCACTGGCGTTCACACTTCACGCACCCACGAAGGGCTGTTGCAATTGGTCCGCAAGCTTGGCTGCCCGGTCTTCACCACTATCGGAGGTAGCGGCACGTTGCCAGAAACCGACCCACAGTGGCTGCCGTACTTTAGCGAAGCCGGTCAGGATGTGATTCGTGACTGTGATCTCATTCTCGCGCTGGGCACCTCGATCCCGGAAACGATGAACTACGGACGACAGCGTCATTTCCGTCCCGGTGACGAAACGCGCCAATGGATACTGGTTGAGCAGGATGCGGCCGCCGTGGGCGTGAATCGCCCCATCGACCTGGCTTTGGTCGGCAAGCTTGAGGATGTGCTGCCGCAACTAACTGACGCCTTGGAATCCTGCGATAGCCTGACCGCGAACCCGAAGCTGTCAGCCTGGCGCGAGCAGTATCTCTCGGCAAGGCAGACTGCAATCGACAGTCTGGCCGGTGCCGAAACGATCAATCCCTCGCAGCTCATGGTTGAGGCCCGGAACGCCGTTCCTGACGACGCGATCATTGTCATCGACAGTGGCCTTACGCTGATGCACCAGATTGCGTACTTCGAGAAGCGCAGCAGGCACTTTCTATGGACATCAAAGTACGGCCACCTCGGTTCTGGCATGCCATATGCCATAGGCGCGATGTTGCAGACTGGCGCCACCACCCCTGTGTGCTTGATCACCGGCGACGGCGGAATCGGCTTCCATTTCATGGAGTTTGAAACCGCCGTCCGGCACAAGTTACCCATTGTCATCATCATCAACGATGATCAGGCCCTGGGCGCCGAGGTGCAGGCGCATATGGAGCACATTGGACACACGATCCAGGTTTCTTTCAGCCCGGTACGGTTTGACCACATGGCCGAGGCCATGGGCGGGCATGGCGAGTTTGTAGATCGCGTTGAAGACATCCAGGCTGCTGTAAGGAGGGCCTTTGCCGCCGCCAAACCTGCCATAGTCCAGGTAAAAACAGACCCGGAAAGCGCTATCAAGTATCCCGTACCGTTGGTTGACGAGCTAATGAGTTGGTTGATGGAGGATGCGTCCGTCAATTCGTCAACCATGAATATCTGGTCATAGACCTTGCGGTAGTCTCAGACCAATGCCTGTGGAGGGCCCAGCCAGATGAATGACATACAGACTCGGTTGATCGGCCTGCTTGATCGGCAGAAGTACGCCTTTCGGCAGCAAGGCAAGCCGGACGCAGCCCTGCGAAAAGATCGGATCGAACGTCTGATCGACATGCTCCTGGTACATCAGGGCGACATCATTGATGCCGAGCGCAGGGATTTTCAGAACAAATCGCCGGTACTGATCCGGATGGCCGAGGTGATGGGTTCGGTGAGCGCCTTGCGCTATGTGCACGCGCAAGTTGAAGAGTGGATGAAGCCGGAGCCGGTGACTCTGGCGGAGCATTTCGAGGGCGCTGGCGTGCACGCGGAAGTACAGTTCCAGCCCCTGGGGACCGTCGGAGTCGTGACACCCTGGAATGGTCCAGTGATACTAACCTGCCTGCCACTCGCCGGGATCCTCGCAGCGGGCAACCGGGCGATGATCAAGCCATCGGAGCTTGCGCCCCACACGGCGGAGTTGCTGGCGCGTATCATCGCAAAATATTTTGACGAGACCGAGATCTCTGTTTGCTGCGGAGGTATTGAGGTGGGGCAGGAATTTATACGCCTGCCATTCGACCATTTGCTTTATACGGGCTCTACGCGGGTAGCAAGGAAGGTCATGGCCGCCGCTGCCGAGAACCTGGTGCCGGTGACGCTGGAGTTGGGTGGCAAGAGTCCCGTCATTGTCGGCAGGGATGCGGACATGCGTATCGCCGTGGAACGGCTGGCCAACGGCAAGCTGTTTCACGGTGGGCAAGTGTGCGTGACGCCAGACTATCTGTTCGTACCAAAAGAGCGGGAAGATGAGTTTACGGGTTTATTGCTTGAAGCAGCTGCGCGCATGTACCCAAGTGTAACCGGTAACGAAGATTACTCTCCGATAGTCAACATCCAACATTTCGAGCGCCTGAAAGGCCTGGTGGACGATGCACAAGGAAAGGGCGCAGAGGTTCAGTGCCTGAACCCGGCGAAGGAGCCAGTGGGTGCTGAGTACAGCCTTCGTTTTCCCCTGCACCTGCTGAGAGGCGTAAACGATGAAATGCACGTGATGCAGGAGGAGATATTCGGGCCGATCCTGCCAGTGCTCACCTACACGGAACTGGACGAGGTTCTTGAATATGTGCAGTCGAGGCCGCATCCATTATCTGCATACTATTTTGGCTATGACACCCAGGAACGACAGCGGGTATGCGAGGGCATTACAACCGGCAGCATCGTAATAAACGACGTCGTTTGCCAGATTTTTCACGAAGAAATTCCCTTTGGCGGCGTTGGCACCAGTGGTATGGGTCGCTACCGCGGCCAGCAAGGGTTCAAGACTTTCAGCAATGCAGTTTCAGTGCTCACCCAGACCGATGACGATAATCTACTCCGTTTCCTGCGTCCCCCTTATGGCGATGAGATTGATGGTTTTGTTCGTCAGCAACTGGATATCTGAAACAGATGTTTCACGGGCCGCGCCAAGCACCAATGCTTGCGCAAATGCAACCTATGGTTGCGCAGGTTTTCTCCCCTGATTTTTTTCGGCGCAGTATCTTTACGAGCAAGGGCAATGCAGCAATAGCAGCGCCCGGATCGGATCTGGGTGTGGGGAAGTCCCCTGCGAATCGACCGTCCATTCAATGCGAGCAATAGTATGAAAGACTCAATGAGAACTATAACAGCTGGAACCGTTGGCCTGGGGCTTGCGCTTATGCTGGAGCCCTCAAGCGTCAACGCACAGCAGGACAATGGTGCCAGAGAAAGCGCTGGCGGTATTGAGGAAATAGTCGTGATGGCGCGGAGGCGAGCGGAAAGCCTGCAGGAAACGCCGCTTTCCGTTACCGCCATCTCAAGTGAAGGTCTTGAGGCCCGCGGCATCGAGAAGGTCTCTCAGGTTACCGAGGTGGCCCCCAACGTGGTCTTTGAGCCTACGGCGCCGTTAACCGGGTCCAGCAACAACGGCTCTATCTTTATCCGGGGCATCGGCACGACTGAGTTTTCCCTGGGTACCGACCCAGGTGTTGGCTTGTATGTGGATGACGTCTACCTTGCCCGCACCAGCGGTAATGTCATGGATATTGTCGACGTCGAAGCCATTGAGGTTCTGCGTGGTCCACAAGGGACGTTGTTTGGCCGCAATAGTGTAGGCGGCGCCGTAATCATTCGATCCAAGCGTCCGGACGAGGAATATGCAGGACGTCTCAAGGCTCAATATGGTACCGATTCGCTTTGGAGTGTCGGTGGAATGCTTAATCTGCCGGTGACCGATACAGTCCGTGCGCGGGTTTCCGCATTGCGCAAATCCCAGGATGGCTATGTTGATGATGTGGCTAATATTGAGGACTTTGGCAGCAAGAAGAGTTCGGCGGCCAGAGCCATCATTGAATGGACACCGACGGACAACTTTGTCGTCACGACTGGTTTTGACTACACGCGCGAGAACAATAGCGCGGCGCCTTATGTTCTCATTGACCTGTTTGACGAAAACCCACTTGTTCCCGGCGCACCGACATTTGTGGCGTTGGCGAATTTGGGGCTTGGCTGCGGCACTTCCCAGGGAAACACCGGTGGCAGCTGTGTTGACCAGTATTATATTCGTGGACCCCATGAAACAGTACACGGCTACAGTACAGACGACCGGTTTCTCAACGACTTTAACAAAGAGCCGTTTCAATCCAAGGATTTCACAGAAGTCTTTGGCACCAGCATCACACTGGAGTTGGATCTGGACGCGGTAACAATGAAGTCAGTTACGGCCTATCGCGAAGTGGAGTCTCGCAATCCACGCAACCCCGATCATACTCCCTTCAATGTGCTTGAAGCCAACAGTGACCTGGAGCAGGACCAGATATCCACAGAGTTCCAGTTATCCGGGCTCGCTGTGAATGAGCGATTGGAATGGGTGAGCGGGTTCTTCTACATGAAAGAGGAGGGTTACCAGCTGGACTCAGTGGCGCTATGGCCGCTGACCCTGTTCAGTGGCGGCGATTTTACCAATGAGAACTGGGCTGTGTTCGGTCAGGGTACCTTTGACCTGACCGACGACCTGGAGCTTACCTTGGGTGCGCGCCACACCAACGAAGATAAAACCTTTCGAGCCGTCAGTGACAATTTTCTCTTTGGCCGCACTCAGGTACTGCTGTCCTTTCGGCCTCTCGCTCTGGGGATTCCCGGCGCTACGCCTGCAGATGACAAGATCGAGATCCCGCCCATAACCATTTTTGATGACCCGACACCACTGTCGTTTGAAGAAACGACCTACCATGCGAACCTGGCCTGGCACGTGAGCGATACCCTGATGGCGTACACGTCCTTGTCGCGGGGCTACAAGGCGGGAGGCTTCGAGCAGCGCTTGGCGTCCCCCGTACCAGCTGCCTTGACCTTTGACCCGGAATTTGCCGACGCGTATGAAGTCGGTTTCAAATCCACCCTGTTCGACCGCAAGTTGCGCCTGAACGGATCACTTTTCTACACGGACTACCAGGATATTCAGTGCGCTGTGGTGATTGGTATTGCCCCAACCACCATTAACTGTGGCGACGGAGAAATAACGGGGATTGAGCTGGAAGCCAACTGGGTGCCCGACGCCAACTGGTTGATAGATTTCAGTTTTGGATACCTGGATGCGCAGTGGGCCAAAGGGACGCTGACCCCACTGGCCGCTACTGTGGGCATCCTGGAGGATAATGACCTGGGTATGATTCCCGAGTTCACCATGGCCGCGGGGGTTTCCTACGACATTGCCCTGGGCGCAAATGGCACCCTGACGCCTCGTGTCGATTGGTCGTATCGAGGCGACGTCTACAAGGATGCGTCCAACACGCCCTCATTGAGGCAAGATGCCTATCACCTGGTGAATGTGGGTCTGTTCTGGAATTCACCCAATGAGCGTGTCCGCATGTCCCTGCAGGGCCGCAATGTCACAGACGAGATATACATCATGACCGGTGTTTCCCAACCAGACGGCGGCTTCACCGAGGCTGTCTACTCCCGCGGTGCGGAGTGGTGGGCGTCGATCGAGTACAACTTCTGATTCAGGGTAGCAAGAAACAAGCTTTGGCGATCTGAAGATGTTGGTGCGGGCGCTGTACCCGCTCCCCAAACGGCGGTCGATGACCGGGACCGGACACGTTATGACTGATATCCATGAGTATTTGTTGTCCGGCACAACCCCTGCCATTTCGGTGCGGCACTGTGGCGCGGGTCCGCTTGTTGTTTTTCTGCACGGTATTGGCGGTAATGCTCGTAACTGGGACCAGCAGTTGCGGGCATTGTCTCCAAACTATACAGCTGTAGCCTGGGACATGCGCGGCTACGGTAACAGTGAAGACTATGAAGGCCCCTTGTTGTTGGATGACTTGTGCCTGGATCTACTCAGGCTACTTGATGAGTTTTCCGCGCAAGCTTTCTACATTGTCGGGCTTTCCATGGGCGGGATGATTGCGCAGGAGTTTTATCGCCGCCATCCTCGGCGTGTACGTGGCATGCTCCTCGCGAATACCAATGTGGGTATCGGCGCGGCATTCAGTCAGTCTGAGAAAGATGAGTTTGTTCGTTTGCGCAAACAACCCCTGTTGCAAGGTAAGAACCCTGTCGACCTCGTAGTGGATATTCGGGAGAAGCTTCTGGGTTTGAATCCGCCAGTATCGGCGGTCGAGGCCATAAGCTACAGCATCGCCACGCTCCACAAGACTTCGTACATCAAGGCTATAGAAGCCATTGTCGAGTTTGACAGTTCGGACATCACTGCCCATATACAGGTACCAGTACTGCTGGTGGCCAGCACTCACGACCAGGTAACACCCTTGGCGTCGATGCGTTCCATGCACCAGATCATACCCGCCTCCCAGTTGTACGTATTTGACGGCGTAGGGCACCTCAGCAACCTCGAGCGTCCCGAGGAGTTCAACGAATTAATGCTTGATTTTCTCGCTTTGGCTTGAATCGACACACATTTAGCCAGCATCAATCGCCATCTGGTGAACCGCATTCAGGTCGGGTGTGTGGCGAGATAAGGACTCGGAGGAGGAGCCGTCTTGTTAGGTCCCAGCGCACATATTGACACGTTCAGCCGTGACCGGTTGCCTGCACCCGAAGACTGGCCTGAATTGTTGCTTGACGGATTTTCCTATCCGGAACACATTAACGTTGCCGAAGAACTTACAGGCCGAATGGTGGAGCGAGGCTTCGGCGAACGGATGGCCCTGATAGGGGAAGGCTGTCGGCGCACGTACCGGGAACTGGATGATTGGACCAACCGCCTGGCTCAAGCTCTGGTAGCGCATTACGGGGTGAAACCAGGAAACCGGATACTGATCCGCTCGGCGAACAATCCAGCCATGGTGGCTTGCTGGCTCGCTGCCACAAAGGCAGGGGCGGTGGTGGTTAATACAATGCCGATGCTGCGTGCCGTAGAATTGGCACAGATCATAGACAAGGCGGAAGTCTCATTGGCGCTTTGCGACAGCCGTTTGACTGCTGAGTTGGAACAGTGCGCAGTAACGTCCCGTTACCTGAAGCGCGTTGTGCCTTTCGACGGCACCGACAGGCATGATGCCGAGCTGGATCAATGTGCCTTATCCGTCTCCGGCGATTTCCAGGCCGTGAAAACAGGCCGTGATGATGTCGCTCTGCTGGGTTTTACCTCCGGTACTACAGGCGAGCCGAAAGCCACTATGCACTTCCACCGCGACCTTCTGATCATTGCCGACGGTTACGCCAGGGAAATATTGAATGTGCAAAAGGACGATGTTTTTGTTGGCTCGCCGCCGCTCGCATTTACGTTTGGTCTCGGCGGGTTGGCAGTTTTTCCATTAAGATTCGGCGCCGCAGCCTGCCTGTTCGAAACCGCCACTCCGTCGCGCCTCGTCGAGCTGATCCAGGAGTTGAAGGCCACCATTTGCTTTACAGCGCCGACAGCCTACCGCGTTATGTTGCGCGAGATATCGGAAGGTGCCGATCTTTCCAGCCTTCGTGCCGCCGTAAGTGCAGGGGAAACACTACCCGCAGCGATCTATGAGGAATGGATGTCGCGGACCGGCAAACCGATGATCGATGGCATTGGCGCAACCGAATTTCTACACATATTCATCAGTAACCGCCTTGACGACCACCGCCCTGCCTGCACGGGCAAGCCAGTGAAGGGCTACGAGGCGCGGATCATAGGAAAGGATGGTCATGAGTGCCGGGCGGGCGAAATTGGCTTGCTTGCCGTGCGTGGGCCTACTGGCTGCCGTTATCTTGCCGATACGCGGCAGAGGAACTACGTGCGCAATGGCTGGAACCTGACCGGTGACGCATTTTGGAGCGACGAAGATGGCTACTTCCACTTCGCCGCCCGGAACGACGACATGATCGTCAGTGCCGGTTATAACATCGCCGCCCCGGAAGTGGAAGCGGCCATGTTGCTGCATCCCGATGTATTCGAATGTGCCGTTGTCGGCGCGCCCGATGAAGGCCGGGGCCAGATAGTGGAGGCCCATGTTGTCTTGAATGAGGGGGTCATCGGCGATGAGACCAAGGTCGAGCAACTGCAATCCCATGTCAAGGCGACTATTGCGCCCTACAAATACCCCCGCCGCATTGTATTTTGCACGGCCCTGCCTAAAACCACCACCGGGAAGGTTCAGCGCTTCCTGTTGCGCAGTGAATCGGCGTAGTACATTGGGCCGCCGCGCCAGCTGGGAAAGCCATAGCCATTGATGTAGACGATGTCGATATCGCTGGAGCGGGCGGCGATACCCTCCTGGAGGATGGCTTCGCCTTCGCTGACCAGGGCTAAAATCAGCCGCTCGACAATTTCCGCATCGTCAATCTCTCGTTGGGGCACTTGCCATTGGGCCGCGATGTCCCGCAGCAGTTCTTCAACCACGGGATCGGATTCACGAGCCCTGGTGCTGGGATCGTAGCGGTAGTAACCGGCGCCGGACTTCTGTCCCAGTCGCTCCATTTCCACCAATGTGTCCGCGAGGGCGGATTCCATCACCGAGCGGGACTTGATGCCCTGGTCCCGGCGCGAGCGGTAGCCGATATCCAGCCCTGCGAGGTCGCCCACCGCTAATGGCCCCATGGCCATGCCCCAGTCTTCCATTGCCTGGTCAACCTGCGCGGGGGTAGCACCTTCAAGGAGCAAAAGCTGCGCCTGGCGAGCATAGGCACGCAGCATGCGGTTGCCGACGAAACCGTGACAGACCCCCACGGCGACCGGGATCTTGCCAATGGTGCGAGCCAGCTTCATGAAGGTCTGCACCACGTCGTCAGCGGTGTTTTCTGCACGCACCACCTCCAGCAGCTTCATCACATTGGCGGGGCTGAAAAAGTGCGCACCGATAACGTCCGCGGGACGGCTGGTGGCGCCGGCAATGGCATTGACGTCGAGATAGGAGGTGTTGGTTGCCAGTATGCAGCCGGGCTTGCAGGTGGCGTCAAGTTTTCGAAATACTTCCTGCTTGACCGCCATGTTTTCGAACACCGCCTCGATCACAAGGTCAACCTCCGCGAGATCAGCGTAGTCCAGGGTGCCGCTGATGTTGTTCAGCCAGCCGGCAACGACCTCGGCATTGAAGCGGCCCCGCTTGACCGAATTGGCGTAGTTCTGGCGAATTTTGGCCAGTCCGTTGTCCAGGTTCTCTTGCGTCGTTTCCACCAGAATGACCGGGATTCCCGCGCTGGCAAAACACATGGCGATGCCCCCTCCCATGGTGCCGGCCCCAATTACCGCCATACGCCGGACTGGGCGTAGTGGAATGTCAGACGGGATGTCGGGGAGCTTGCCGGTGGCGCGCTCGGCGAAGAAGACATGGCGCATGGCTGCCGATTGCGGCGAGTCGCGACATGCAATGAAGCGTTCACGCTCGTGCTGTTGCCCTTCCTCGAGAGTGGCGGTCAGTGACAGTTGTACCAGTTCGGCAATATAGCCAGGTGCGATCTGGCCGCGGGTCTTGCGGGCTGACTGCTGGCGGTGGCGCTCGAACAGGTCTGCTCGTTCCGGTGCGGCCACCGTCATGGCGCCCGTGGGCCGCGGCGCGGCCTGCTGCTCGAGCAGTCCCCGCGCCCAGGCTGTGGCGGTTCGTTCCATATCGCCCTCGAGGACGTGGTCAAGCAGCCCCGCTTCCAGGGCCTTGCTGGCACTGATCGGCGCGCCGCTACCGATCATCTCCAGCGCCAGCTCGGGGCCGACCAGCCGTGGCAGGCGCTGGGTGCCGCCGGCACCGGGCAGCAGACCCAGTTTGACTTCGGGTAGCCCCAGTCGGGTAGCGGAGTGGGCTGCACGGTAGTGGCAGGCCATGGCTAGTTCCAGGCCGCCGCCGAGGGCGTTGCCGTGCAGGGCCACCGCAACCGGCTTGGGGAAGTTTTCCAGGGCCGCAATGACATCATGCAGGCTGGGTGCCTGTGGTCTTTCACCAAATTCAGTTATATCCGCGCCGGCGCTAAACGTCTTGCCTGCGCAGCGCAACAGCAGTAACTCGCAGCCGTCTTCGCGGGCCTGATCCAGTGCCTGCACGATGCCTGCACGCACCGAGTGCGACAGCGCATTTACCGGCGGATGGTCGATAAGGATAAGGCCGAGTGCATGGTTTAGTTGGTAGCGTATGGTCGTGTTATTCATAGTGTCTCCCTCTGATCGAAGTTGCGTTAAAACTGTTGGTGACCGCACTGAATCTATGTGTGAAAATTTGTCGGAGAATGGTTGAGATATTTAAAGAACGATCACCAGAATTTACAGCCAGAGAGTCTGAATTATGCAGGATGCTTTTATCTGTGATGCCCTGCGCACTCCCATTGGTCGCTACGGCGGCGCCCTGTCCGCAGTGCGGACTGATGACCTGGGTGCGATTCCCCTGCGTGCATTGATGGCCCGCAATCCGGGCGTGGACTGGGGGCAAGTTGAAGACGTCTGGTTCGGTTGCGCCAATCAGGCCGGCGAAGACAACCGCAACGTGGCCCGGATGAGCAGCCTCCTGGCCGGTCTTCCGGTAACAGTTCCGGGGGTAACGGTGAACCGGCTCTGTGGCTCGGGCATGGATGCAATCGGCAGTGCTGCCCGGGCAATCAAGTGCGGAGAGGTCCAGTTGGCTATTGCTGGCGGGGTGGAGTCCATGTCCCGGGCACCGTTTGTCATGGGCAAGGCCCAAGCCGCCTTCAGCCGGGATGTGCAGGTTTACGATACCACTATTGGTTGGCGCTTCGTGAATAAGCTCATGCGCATGCAATATGGTGTAGATTCCATGCCTGAGACAGCGGAAAACGTAGCGGAGGAATTCGGTATTGCGCGTGTCGATCAGGATGCCTTTGCCCTTCGCAGTCAGCAACGCGCGATAGCAGCTCAAGCGGCGGGAGTCCTTGCCGAAGAGATCACGCCGGTCTGTATTCCTCAACGCAAGGCTGAACCCGTGACTGTCGTTCGGGATGAGCACCCCCGAGACACCACTCTGGAAACTCTGGCCAAGCTCGCGACCCCGTTTCGGGAGAACGGTACTGTAACAGCAGGCAACGCCTCCGGAGTGAATGACGGCGCCTGTGCTGTGATCCTGGCGTCTGCCCGGGCAGCGCGTGATCACGGTCTGACACCCCGTGCCCGTATCGTTGCCATGGCCAGCAGCGGTCTGGCGCCCCGCATCATGGGGTATGGCCCGGTAGAAGCGGTTCGCAAGGTGTTGCGTCTTGCGGAGCTGGATCTCGCCGACATGGACGTAATCGAGCTCAACGAGGCCTTCGCGGCTCAGGGGCTTGCGGTGCTGCGCGGCCTTGGCTTGGCGGATGATGCCCCTCATGTCAATCCCAATGGCGGGGCTATTGCCCTGGGGCATCCACTGGGCATGAGTGGCGCGCGGCTGGTAACCACCGCCATGTATGAGTTGCATCGCCGAGGGAGGCGCTATGCGCTGTGCACCATGTGTGTTGGCGTAGGGCAGGGTATCGCAATAATCATTGAGCGAATGTGAGGGCATGTTTGGAGGATCCTGCAAACGCGACCAGCGCCTGCCGCGCGATGATGGTCTGCTGGACCTCTGAGGCACCCTCGTAGATACGCAGGGCGCGAATGTCCCGGTATAGCGACTCGACGATATTGCCCTTTGTCACCCCCTTGCCGCCGTGCAGTTGCACTGCGGCATCAATGACCATCTGAGCCGACTCGGTGGCGTGCAGCTTGGCCATCGCCGCTTCCCGGGTGACCCGCTCGGCGACACAGTCTTTGGTCCAGGCCGAGCGATAGACCAGCAGGGCGCTGCTGTCGATGGCCAGGGCCATGTCCGACAGCTTGCCCTGTACCAGCTGCAGTTCGCTCAGGGTGCCGCCAAACAGTTTGCGGGTGGTGACATGGGCCAGGGTTTCATCCAGGGCCCGGCGCGCCATGCCCAGAGCGGCGGCAGCCACCGTGGAGCGGAACACGTCCAGGGTCGCCATGGCGATGCCAAAGCCGCGGCCTGGCTCGCCGACCCGGTTCTCCGCGGGCACACGGCAGTCACTGAAGCGCAGGGTGGCGAGGGGGTGGGGGGCGACCAGGTCAATGCGCTCCACCACTTCGAAGCCGGGCGTGTCCGCAGGTACCACGAAACAGCTGATGCCCTTGGCGCCCGGAGCTTCGCCGGTGCGGGCAAATACCGTATAGAAATCGGCAAGGCCGCCGTTTGAGATCCAGGTTTTTTCGCCATTGAGTACATAGCCGTCGCCGTCCTCGCGGGCACTGCAGCTCATGGCGGCGACGTCGGAACCGGCCTCGGCCTCGGACAGGGCGAAGGCTGCCAGGGCCTGGCCCGCTGCCACCGGCTGCAGGAAACGCTGCTGCTGGGCCGGGGTGCCGAACAGGGATACCGGGCCACTGCCCAGGCCCTGCATGGCGAAGGCAAAATCCGCCAGCGCGTGATGGCGGCCGAGGGTCT
>JBGTGB010000175.1:0-4199 GCA_041746975.1 Haliea sp.
GGGGGGGCTGGGGGCGGGGGTGTTGGGGGGGGGTTTGGGGGGGGGGGCGGACGGGTCGATTAACAATCCCCACAACAAGGAAGTGGCAGACGACAGTTTTCTGGGCAAGCTACTGGGCATGCCAGTGCAGGGTGGTAGTGCCGGGCAACAGGTACTGCCGGGAATAGAATCCCCCACATCGGGCAATACGCCGAGATTGCGCCGCGTACGGGCAGGCATGGATTTGGGGGGAGACTTCCGCACGCAAGTAGAATCCAGTGAGCAGAGCGGGCGCTCGGCCACTGCCAATACTCTCACGGGAGAACTTCATAGCCTGTCGGCCAGTGATTCCAGGCGGAGCGAGTTTCGCGATGCCATGGTGGCAGATCTCTCCAATGCTCGCCGGGAAGGGGTAGAGCGCTCCTTGTCCGAGCAGGACTACCAGACTCTGCAGAGTTCGGCTCAGGATGTCATCACGGCGTCCGAGCGTTACAGCCAGCTGGACCAGGCAAGTTATGCGTTGGCCCAGCAGCGGAGTACCGACGGGACTACCCTGACCCGCCAGGCGGCCTCCCAACCGGAGGTGATGGACTACCTCGGCCGTTACATGTCACAGCATGTGGAAGCGGCCAGCCGCATGCGGGACAAGCTGCCCATGTACCAGCGTCTGCTGCCAGACGACAACCAGGCTTACGTGGCGGCCGCCCTCGAGTCATTGACCCACAGTACCTCATCGACTCCCGCAGAGCGTGACAATGATCACCAGGCTGCCTTGCAGGTGATAGGTATGGCTACAGGTACAGACTTCCGGGATGTTCAGGCGCGCAGCCTCCAGGGAGACCCGGCAGCGATGCCCTCATTCGGTCAGATTGGGCGGACAGTGCAGAGTGAGGCGCCGGGCGCTGGTGTCGATGAGGCGTCCGTCGTGTCAGGAGTATTCAGAAGTGCGAGTGAGGGGTTTTCCGCTCAGCAGTCATCCGGCCCTACCGAGATCAGTCGACACGCTGAGCAAGGTCAATCTTTAGTGGTTGATGCCCAGGCCGTTTATGGCCAGGATCTTCAGCGGCAAGCTGGAGGCATCTGGCGGCAGCGCATCATGCAGGATGACTCGGGGGTATCCGGCGCCGAAATGTTCTTCCGGGCAACCGACAAGCTGGGCGAACTCAGTGCCAAACACACTGACGCGGCTAAGTACGCCGTGGAGCACTTCGGTACGGACTATGACAGCTATCGGGAAGCAGCCTTGAGCAACCCCGGGGCCGGTGGTGCATTGCATCAATCCGGCGCGGTCAGCCAAGCTTCCTGGGAGGGACTGCGGTCTGCCTACACTGCAGGAACCACGGGTGAAAATCCACTTGCTGCGTTCCGTGAAGGCTATGCCGGTTCCGAGCAGCAGTTTCTGCGTGAGGCAAACTGGGGGACCAAGGTCGAGGCCGTGCTGGCAGGGGCAATGGGAGCGGCGGCCAGCAACCGCTACGGCGAATATCTGGACCAACGTGCCAGTCAGTTTCAGCAGGAGGCGTACCGCGAAGGGCAGGCCATGGGCCTGACGGACCTGCAGAGCCGAATATTTGCTCAGTCTTTCAACGAGGGCTTGCTCGGGCGGATGACCCGGGAGGGAGATCCTGATTCCTGGTCACCGGAGATGCAGAGGCTTCGAGCTGAAATGCAGGATCAGTATCGGGACAGCGATGGGAAGGTTTCAGAGCCTGACCAGGCCTTTGTGGATCGGCAGATCGGGACGATTGCCAATGCTTCACTGGCGGGTGATTACGCGCGGGCCAATTTGATCAATTTGCGGGCTTATAATGAGGCTGTGGGTAGCTCCGTGCGTTGATCTATGAGGGTGACCGTTTTAAACGCAAAGCCGCCATAATAGGAGGGGTTCTTAGGGGCTTAGAACCGGCAAAACACGGCCAGCACTTCCGATGGTGTGATGCAAAAGCATTGGTGCAGCAGCGAGTTGCTCCTGCCGCGGATTCGCGGTTGGCGCGGGCAGGTGCTCCGGTCCTCCGTTCTTTGAGAGGACAGTATGCCGCCGCCAGGGACGCGGGCGGGACGGCCTTGGCGGGCTCAGGTGGTGCGTTAAAAGCTGGCGGATGAAAAGAGGAGGGGCCCACCATCCGCATTGGAGTGGCGTTGTTCCAGCTCTCGGCCCTGACAATGATCATGGGACTACCGCTGCTTCTAATTTTTAGCCGCTACGTGCTCGGTGCCCGATTGCTCCTGAGCATCATCTATTTCGGATTTCACTTTCTGACGTTTGTCTGGGCGGTAACCTCTAGGTTCGATGACAAGTGCTGGGTCTGCTGATCAGTGTCGGGGGCCTCGGAGTGTTTGCACCTGCCAGTACGGTCACGCAAACCATAATAATGTGGTGGAGCTGAAGTCAGTGACATAACTGCTAATGAGCGAAAATGTCCTGTGAGTGCCGCTCTTCGTCCTGTTCCCGACAAACCTTCTGCCATAGCCTTAACGTAAATCGGAACAGCGTATCCCCAGATTGTGGCGGAGTACCTGGTGAGCAGAAAAAATAAGCCCGGTGGAGCATGGATAGGTGAATGACAATTCGTAATGTAATTCTAGCAGTGCTGAGCTCTGCCATATGTAGCCTGCCCGCGACCGCAAGCTCAGGCAGCACCATTGGTCTGGTGTTGACCGATTGGAGTCACGCTCTCTACGAGACATCCTCAGGTGAAGAGGAGTGCCCCGGTGGCTTCAGTCCATCAGATACCGAGCAGCACCTCGCGATGCCGAATTCTGAGGAGCATTTGAAGACATTCGGCTACTACCTAAACCGGGGCCCCAATGGCGAAGCCGTCACCCACTTTCCTTGGCTTGTCGAAGATCCACTCCCATCGCCTGAACTGCAGACCCATAAAGGTTTTGGGCTGAAGCTGGATGGAACTAGCTCGGGAGAGGCAACTGCAAAAACCTGTCCCCATGAAAAGTTCACCACCCCGGATGGGCAGTCCGTCGATAATCAGCTGGCGCGGGTAGTCGGCTGTACAGAGACCTGGCGGCGCGGCGGTTTTGCACACGAGTTTATCAAGCAGGAGTTCGTCAACTTCTCACACAATCGCATTCTGATTGAAATCAGAGGTGTCGACAGTGAGCACAACGACCCTGAAGTCGATGTCCACATCTACAAGGGCAGGGATGGACTCGCTCCGGGCGTGGAAGCCGGCAGCTTCCGGCCATTCCAGAATCAGCGAGTGGATGAACGCTTTCCCCGCTACATGCATCGGGTAAGCGGACGGATTGTTGATGGAGTCCTGCTTACAGATCCCATTGATGAAGCCTGGTTGCCGCTGTTCTGGGTACAGACTCCCGGTGAGCGTCTGCTGCGTGACATGCAGTTGAAGTTGCAGCTCACGGAGACCGGCGCCCATGGCATTGCGGGCGGATACGAAGATCTGGCGATCTGGTGGAGCGTCCACAGCAGATCGGGTGTGGCTGGCGGCGGTGCGTCAGTGGGCCCCTTCAGTAATGCTTGGTTGTACCGCGCGGCACACCGCTATGCAGATGGCTTTCCCGATCCAGAAACCGGTCAGTGCACGGCAATTTCGGCAGGTTACCGCGTAAGCGCGGTGCGGGCCCTGATAGCACACCCCTCGGATGATACTTCAGTCGTCAATCTGACAACAGTTTCGCGGTGACAATATGACAGTTCGGAAAAATGCGAAATCAACCTTCAGATCCGTGGCGCTGGCTGGATTAACGGTGTGTCTGGTCACTGCTGTGCCAATGCCGGCTATATCCAGCCAGGACATGCAGGCGCACGAACCTCGGCAGCCAAACATGCGGCTGATCAGTTACGATCAATACCTCAACTCACTGCGCGCGATTTTTGGGACGCACATTGACATTAATATGCGCTTTCCGCCGGTGCGACGCATTGAGGGCATGATGACGCTGGGTGCATCCCAGGCCTTGATCACCACAGGGGCCCTGGAATCCTTCGATCGCGCGGCGCAGCTGGTGGCGACTCAGATCACAGCTCCGGAATATCGTCAGTTTGTGATTCCCTGTGAGCCTGCGGATGCATCAACGGGCAATGACGATTGTGCCCACGAGTTCCTTGGCGATGTAGGCAAACTACTGTACCGGCGGCCGCTGTCTGGCGATGAGCTGAGCTCGTTGGTCCGTGTGGCGGGAGATGCTGCTGAAAAAGTGGGTGATTTCTACAAGGGGCTCGAGTTTGCACTTGTGGGTATGCT
>JBGTGB010000176.1:0-5576 GCA_041746975.1 Haliea sp.
ACGGCGGCCGCCTGTTCGATCACCGCCATGTCGGCCAGGCGCCCCGGCACGGCGGGTTCGAAACTGCCGGTCCAGCCCGCAAGGTACCACTGGTCACGCCATTGCAGCAGGCTGCGGGCCACGGCGAAAGGGTCTGCCTGCCAGGAGTCGTGATAGAAGGCGGCGGGGTGGTCACACTGGTCGACGCAGGCGAGATACTGGATCAGACGGCTGCTGAAGGGCGTTCCAGTAACCGGGATCCCGAGCCGGGTCTCCAGCGTAAGCAGCAGGCCATCAGGTCCGGTGCGCAGCTCCCCGAGTGCGGGTGTTGTGGGCAGCGGTTGCGGTCCATCCCCCGCCAGGCTGAGCGTGATGACAAGCGGGCCGGGCACGGCTGCGGCCATGAGGGATTCTCGTTGCAGTGTGACAAGCCAGTGTACTGAAATGCTCACGCCGCTCAAGCAATGCGTTTATTCGACGGCCTGACTGACCTATTCTGTGCCTTCAGTCGACTAATCCAGGTATCGCATTGATGAAGAAACTGTTGTTGCTGGTGGTGTTGGTGCTGGCTGGGGCGGCACTCGCGGCCCCTTCGCTGCTGGGCTTTCACATCTGGCGCCTGGGGGATGCGCTGGCAGTGGCCACCGGTATGAGTGCCAAGCTCGGCTGCTCGGGCTACTTTGTCAGCGGCCATGCTCCCGGGCAGATCATTGATGACCTCGCCAGTTATTCGCCCGTCAACCGCCGGCTGATGCTGGACTACGGCGACAACCGGGTGCAGGCGTCACTGTTTGGCCTGGCACCCACGAGCGCCACCTGGCGCCCCGGCCTTGGCTGCACCCTGGACATCGGCGACACCGCGCCACTGGACCGGCTGGTTGTAGGGCAGAGCAGGGCGGATGTAATAACCGCCCTGGAGAAGGCGCAGCCGGTGGCGGCAGCGCTGCAAGCGGCCGTGGCGACTCTGATTGCCGCCGACGAGGCCGCGGGCCTGCAGACCCGGGCCTTACTGGTGCTGCAGGATGGCAAACTGGCGGCGGAGAGTTATGCCGAGGGTTTCGGCCCAGACAGCCCGATGCTCGGGTGGTCCATGGGCAAGAGCGTGGTGGCGATCCTGTTCGGGCGCATGGAGGCGCTGGGCCTGCTGCCCGCGAACCCGCCTCGCCCGCTGTTTCCAGCCTGGGCTGGGGATGAGCGCCGCGAGCTGTCTGTGCATCACCTGCTGCAGATGACCTCTGGGCTGGATTGGGATGAAACCTATATCCCTGGCAGCGACTCCACCCGCATGTTGTTCCAGGCCCACAGTGCGGCCGCTGTGGCTGTGGTCAGCCCGCTTGCGCATTCACCCGGCACTCACTTCGCGTATTCCTCCGGCACCAGCAACCTGCTGGCGCAGTATCTGCACGACCAGCTTGGCGGCCCCCAGGCGCAGCTGGATTTTCTACACCACGAGCTGCTGCAACCACTGGGTCTGGGCCAGACGCTGCTGGAGTTGGATCCCTCCGGGGTGCTGGTCGCCAGTTCCTACATCTACGCTTCCGCAAGGGACTGGGCGCGGCTGGGTCAGCTGCTGCTGGATGAGGGGCGTGCTGACGGGGAGCAGCTGCTGCCGGCGAATTGGGTGGCCCGGGCAACACGGCCCAACTCCAGCGCCAACGAACCGCGCTACGGCTACCAGCTCTGGCTTAATGACGGCGGTGCAAGCCCGCGCTGGCCAGACCTGCCGGCGGATGCGTATGCCATGCAGGGCAATCGGGGCCAGGTCGTGATGGTTGTTCCCTCCCGTGGCGCGGTGCTGGTTCGGCTGGGCTGGACTGCCGGTGACTATCCGGTTTCCGCTGGGCTGGGGAAGCTACTGGCCGCTCTCGCTGCGGACGCCTGATCGCATAGACTGTCTGTCTGAGGTAACACTTTGCGATGCATCGGCTCCGGTAATTTTCACACTCTGACGGCGCTCACAAATTGAGCTATTTAAATCCTTTAAAATCAATGTTATATAAGATTTAACTAGAAGAGGTTGAGTTTTATCGCGCCTGTTAATGGACGTTTATAACAAACTCTTCATGATCCAGAATCCTTGAATATGGGTATATGTGTTACCATATGTGCAATGTAGTAACACATTAGCGATTACAAGGTGGACAGTCCGCCTCGGTCGCTACCATCAAGGAGAGTAGTAATGAAAACGTTGGCTGTAAAAGTCGGGCTGGCCACTTTGGCGCTGACCGCTGCCCTGAGCAGCACCGCTTTCGCGCAGACCACCGGGCAGGACGAAGCCGGCTCTACCCTGGCGCTGACGGACGCGCCGCTGATCGAGAACTGGGAGCCCACTCTGGCCGCCACCAGTGACCAGGCGCAGGCACAATCCGTGAAGCAGGAACTGGAGACCTCGGTCGAGGCAATTGCAGAGAAGCTTAACGAGCAGTTGGAAGCCAATATGGCGCGCAAGCTCGAACTCGCCATCTGACCAGCGTACCGCGGGCCGGTTACTTCGGTACCCGGCCCGCGCTGACATCCGCCATGCGCTGGCGGTAGTCCCAGCTGAACAGCCGCTCGGGACGCACAGTAATCAGCATTTCCTCATCCTTACGGGACAGCAGCCAATTGCCGACCCGGGAGTCTTGCTGCCCCAGGTAGCGGTCCAGCAGGGTTTCCAGGACATCGTGGTCTCCAAGTGGCGCCAGGCTGGCCGTGCCCTGCCCGCGCACTCCGTGGTAGGGCGGGTCGTTGGGTGACACTTCAAATCCCACCCGTGGGTCATGCTCCAGCAGCCTGATCAGGGCTGCCTTGCGGTGCGACACGCAGAGTAGCGCCCCATCCACAGGGGCGTACCACACCGAGACGACCCGCGGGTAGCCGTCGCGGCTGGTGCAGGCCAGGCGCAGGGGAAAGCGGCTGTCCTCCAGGAACTGTTCGGTTTCGCGCAGGCTCCAGGGGCCTTTCAGTGTCGTGGGCATGGGCGTCCTTAGCCGGAGAATTGCCGCAGTATAAGTTGGTCGCCACGCTGGGTAAATTCGATGTGTTTCAGGAACGACATGCCCAACAGGATTTCATTGGTCTGCAGCCCTGGAACGATACCCGCGCTGACATTACCCAGGGCGATGTCCCCGACGCTGACCCGGTCCAGGCTGGTAGCGTAGGAGATGGCGACGCCATTGGCGGTCTGGGTACGGAAGGCGCGGCCCCGCTCCAGTTTGAGCTCGCGCGCGATGTTCTCGGGTATTGCAACCCCGGTCGCGCCCGTATCCAACATGAACACTACCGGTTCACCGTTAATTTTGCCGCTCGTTACGTAGTGGCCGGAACGGTTGCGCTGCAGCACCACCTCGCGGATCCCGTCCTCGGCATAGCGGGTTTCCAGCACCTGGTTGGGGTTGTGCCGTCGGCCCAGCAGGTCGTTGAACCACGCCGCAATCAGGGCCATGAGCACGACCCAGGCCAGCACCTGCATGGCGGTGCCCAGCCGCTTCTGTTCTGTAACGTCATCAGCCATCTTCTAACCTTAGCATGCGCAGTTAAATTAATCCGTGACAGTGCGGCAGTTAGCCGAGGGCCTCGGCCTTATCTCTGAGACCTGTCCCCGCCTTTACAGCACCGTGGTAAAGTGCCGGGATTTAGGGGGAGCAAGCACACATGATCGATATGGGCCTGATCAACAGCTCGCCGTTTTATGAATGGGCAGCCCTGTTGGCGTTGGCAGCGTTCGTGGGCTTCGTTGGCCTGCAGTTGCGTCAGCCCATGGTGGTCAGTTTTATCGCAGTCGGCGTACTCGCCGGACCCTCGGCGCTGAATATCGTCAGCGACCACGACAACATCGAGCTGATGGCGGAACTGGGGATTGCCGTGCTGCTGTTTCTGGTGGGGCTGAAACTGGACCTTAAACTGGTCCGCACCCTCGGGGTGGTGGCCCTGGCGACCGGGCTGGGGCAGGTACTTTTCACCTCACTGTTCGGTTTCATGATCGCCCTGGCCCTGGGCATGAGCGTAATTGTCTCGCTCTATGTTGCGGTGGCACTGACCTTTTCCAGTACCATCATCATCGTCAAACTGCTGTCAGACAAGCGCGAGGTCGACTCCCTGCACGGGCGCATCGCGATCGGCTTTTTGATCGTGCAGGACCTGGTGGTGGTGCTGGCGATGATGGTTCTGTCCTCGTTCGGGATCGGCGCCGCCGATGGCGACAGTGGCGGCGCTGTGGCGCGGGTGGCCGGCATTATGGTCAACGGCGCAATAATGCTGCTGCTGGTGCTGCTGTTTATCCGCTACCTGGCAACGCCGCTGGTGGGACGTATAGCGCACTCGCAGGAGTTGATGGTGACCTTTGCCATTGCCTGGGCGGCGCTGCTGGCGGCAGCCGGCCATTACCTCGGCTTCAGCAAGGAACTGGGCGGCCTTCTGGCTGGCATCTCCCTGGCATCGACTCCCTATCGCGAGGCGATTGTGGCGCGACTGGGTTCCCTGCGGGATTTCCTGCTGCTGTTTTTCTTCATTGCCCTCGGGACCCAACTGGATCTAAGTTTGCTGGGTGCCCAGATCGGCCCGGCGATGGCGTTCTCGGTATTTGTCCTGATCGGCAACCCCCTGATCGTGATGGTCATCATGGGCCTTCTGGGCTATCGCAAGCGCACCGGTTTCCTGGCGGGCCTGACCGTGGCCCAGATCAGTGAGTTTTCCCTGATCTTCATGGCCATGGGCATGACCCTTGGGCATGTGGACTCCGAAGCCCTGGGCCTGGTGACTCTGGTTGGCCTGATCACCATTGCCATGTCCGTGTACATGATTACCTGGTCGCATGTACTGTACCGGTGGCTGGAGCCGGTGCTGGGAATGTTTGAGCGGGCCGAACCCCAGCGGGAAGCCTCGGTGGTGGACCAGGAGGTGGACGTCCGCGGTTACGATGTCGTGGTGTTTGGCCTCGGCCGCTATGGCATGGCCATCAGTCGATTTCTTGAAGACCAGGGTTACAGAGTACTGGGTGTGGACTTCAATCCCGAGGTGGTGCGCCAGTTCCGCAGCTGGGGCAAGCAGGCGGTATTTGGTGATGCCGCGGACCAGGAGTTCATGGCGACCCTGCCATTGCAGGGAGTCAGGTGGGTGGTATGTGCCTTGCCCCAGCACGATCTCGGCGTTACTCATGAAGACCCGCGGCTGCTGATTCTCAATGGCCTCAGGGACCGCCAGTTCCAGGGCCGGGTCGCACTGGCGTCACATTACAGCCAGGATATTGAGGGGCTTCGCGCCAAGGGTGCCAACCTGGTGCTGTCTCCATTCACCGATGCAGCCGAGCTGGCGGTAGCAAAACTGGTGGCGGACATGGAGTCCTGAGCCGGGTGGTAGCAGCCAGCTCGGCATAATTCTATACTCAGATAAATGGCCCGCCGAGTGGCCGACAGCAGTAACGGGGAGTGTGCAGTTTGGGAGACAGTGACAACAGGCAGGAACCGGATCCCGGCAAGAGGCCCGGGGCGCCAGACGCCGATGCCACCGAAATCAATCCAGATGGTTCGCTCCCGGGAGAACGCAGCCCTGAGCCCGAGACCCCGGCGGGCGACTACACAGAGTACCAGAGCCCCACCCAGACCTCGGCCGGATTCGAT
>JBGTGB010000177.1:0-4959 GCA_041746975.1 Haliea sp.
CATCGCCGTCTGGGGCCTCTCCTTCAAGCCGAACACCGACGATATGCGCGAGGCCCCCAGCCGCTACCTGCTGGAGGGGATCTGGTCCTATGGCGGCAAGGTACGGGCCTTTGACCCCCAGGCCATGGCGGCCTGCCGGGAGATCTATGGCGAGCGCGACGACCTCAAGCTTTGCGAGCACAAGGAAGACGCCCTCAAGGGTGCCGATGCTCTGGTAATCTGCACCGAGTGGAAGGCTTTCTGGTCGCCGGATTTCGAGCTGATCAAGCGCGAGCTCAGCCAGCCCCTGATTTTTGATGGCCGCAACCTGTACAATCCCGCGCAAATGGAGGAGCTCGGCATCGAATATTACGGCATCGGTCGCGGCCGCTCCCTGGTGGCGGCGGCGTGACGACAGCGGTGACGCTGGGCTGGCGGGAGTGGTTGAGCCTGCCCGACCTGGGTATTGACCGGATCAAGGCCAAGGTGGACACCGGCGCCCGCACCAGCGCTCTGCACGCCTTTTATGTCGAGCCCTTCGAGCGCGAGGGCGAGCCTTGGGTGCGCTTCGGTATTCACCCGCGACAGGGCGACACCACGCGGGCGGTGGATTGCGAGGCCAGGGTACTGGACCAGCGCCAGGTCACCGACTCAGGCGGTCATCGGGAAACCCGGTACGTAATAGTCACCACCGTTGCCCTCGGCAGCGAAAGCTTTGCGGCGGAAATGACCCTTACCGACCGTGAAACCATGCGCTTCCGGATGCTGCTGGGCCGCACTGCCATGCGCGGGCGCTGTCTGGTCGATCCCGGGAGCTCCTACCTGCTGGGCAAAAAAGCACGTTAACAGGGAGACACATACCGATGCCGGCGAACGGCAAGAAACTCGTGATCGGCGGCCAGGAAATCCTGCCCGGCGAACGCAAGGTGATCGACATCCCCGTCGCCCCCACCTATACCCATGACAACCTGTCCATCAGCCTCCAGGTCGTGCGCGGTGAGCGACCCGGCCCGATTATGTTCGTCTGCGCTGCCATCCACGGCGATGAGATCAACGGCGTGGAGATCATCCGCCGCCTGCTCAAGGACCCGCATCTGCAACGAATTCGCGGCACCGTGATCGCCATCCCGATCGTCAACATCTACGGCTTTATCAACCATACCCGTTACCTGCCCGACGGCCGCGACCTCAACCGCTCCTTCCCCGGCTCCACCCGCGGCTCCCTCACCGGGCGCATTGCGCACACCTTCCTGCAGGAAGTCGTGGTCAAGTGCAGCCACGGCATCGACCTGCACACCGGCGCCCGCCACCGCAGCAACTTCCCCCAGATCCGCGCCAATCTGGAAGACCCACAGGTGCTGGGGATGACCGAGGCCTTCGGCGCCCCCATTGCCATCGACGCCAAACTCCGCGACGGCTCCCTGCGCCAGGCCGCCGGCGATCTCGGGGTCCCGGTACTGCTGTACGAGTCCTGCGAGGCCCTTCGCTTCGACGAAATCTACATCCGCGCCGGGGTCAAGGGCGTGCTCAACGTGATGCGCCACATCGGCATGCTGCGCCGCAGCCGCGCCCGGGTGAAACCGCCGATCATCAGTCGTAGCACCCACTGGATCCGCGCCCCGGAAAGCGGCATCCTGCGGGTGCTGGTGCCGTTGGGAGCGGAGGTCGCCAAGGGCCAGACCATCGCCTTCATCGCCGACCCGATGGGCACCAGCGAAACCGATGTGATCGCCGACAGCCACGGTATCGTGGTGGGGCGCACCAATCTACCCCTGGCTTACGAGGGCGACGCCCTGTTTCACCTCGCCGAGATCGGGTCCAAGGCCAACTGGGAGGGTGGGGAACTCCACGAGACCTATGGGCTGGATGCTTCGGAGTTGGATCCGGATGATTTGAGTTCGGCGCCGATTGCGATTTGACGGGGCACCGCGGGAGTCAGATCGCGACCGCGCCCCCACCCTCCTTGCCAGCGAAAAGTACCGTGAAGCCTTTCGGTTCCTCCGGAGGTGGCGGTCCCTGCAGCCCTCCCGGGACTGTCCGAGACAGGATGTCGAGGAACAAGCGCCCATGGAAGGCTTGAGCGGGTCCCGGGAGGGCTGCAGGGACTGCCACCGGAACCCGAAAAAGTCACCGGCCTTTTTCCGGTCAACGTCGAGGGGAAGGGCGCAGCCGCTGAAGCCGTGCCGTATTCCTGCTAGAATCCGCCCACATTTTCCCCACCACGGACACGAATTCCCCATGGCCCAGTACGTCTACACCATGAACCGCGTCGGCAAGGTCGTGCCGCCGAAGAAGAAAATCCTCGAAGACATCTCCCTGTCCTTTTTCCCCGGCGCCAAGATCGGCGTGCTGGGTCTCAACGGTTCAGGCAAGTCCACGCTGCTGCGGATCATGGCGGGGATCGACACCGATATCCTCGGCGAGGCGCGGCCACAGCCCGGGATAAAGATCGGCTATCTGGCGCAGGAGCCGCAGCTGAACCCGGACAAGGATGTGCGCGGCAATGTTGAGGAGGGTCTTCAGGACGCAATCGACGCGCTGGCGGGGCTGGACAAGGTCTATGCCGCCTATGCCGAGCCGGATGCAGACTTCGACGCTCTGGCCAAGGAGCAGGCGCGGCTGGAGGACATTATCCAGGCCACGGATGCGCACAGCCTGGAGCACAAGCTGGAGGTGGCGGCGGATGCGCTGCGGCTGCCGCCCTGGGAGGCGGATGTCAGCACCCTGTCGGGGGGTGAGCTGCGCCGGGTAGCGCTGTGCCGGCTGCTGCTGTCGGCGCCGGACATGCTGCTGCTGGACGAGCCCACCAACCACCTGGACGCCGAGAGCGTCGGCTGGCTGGAGACCTTCCTGCATGATTTCCCCGGCACGGTAGTGGCGATCACCCACGACCGTTACTTCCTCGACAACGCCGCCGGCTGGATCCTGGAATTGGACCGGGGCCGCGGCATTCCCTACGAGGGCAACTACTCGGACTGGCTGGAAGCCAAGGAAGCGCGTCTGGAGCAGGAGAAGCGCACGGAGGCCTCGCACCAGAAGGCCATCAAGTCAGAGCTGGAGTGGGTGCGCAGCAATCCCAAGGGCCGCCAGGCCAAGAGCAAGGCCCGCCTGCAGCGCTTTGACGAGCTGCAGTCGCAGGAATTCCAGGCCCGCAATGAGACCAACGAGATCTACATTCCGCCGGGGCCACGGCTGGGCGACAAGGTCATCGAGGTGCACGACCTGAAAAAGACCTTCGGCGACCGGCTGCTGTTCGACAAACTCAGCTTCACCGTGCCCAAGGGCAGCATCGTCGGCATCATCGGCGCCAACGGCATGGGCAAATCCACCTTGTTCAAGATCCTGATGGGTGCAGAGGAGGCCGCAGGCGGCGAGGTGGTAGTGGGCGAAACCGTGCAGCTGGGCTATGTCGACCAGTCCCGGGATGACCTGGATGGCAGCAAGACCGTCTGGGAAGAAGTCTCCGGCGGCCAGGACATCATCCGCATCGGCAACTACGAGGTGAACTCACGCTCCTATGTCGGGCGCTTCAACTTCAAGGGCTCAGATCAGCAGAAGTTCGTCAAGGACCTGTCCGGCGGCGAGCGCAACCGGCTGCACCTGGCCAAGCTGCTGCAGCAGGGCGCCAATGTGCTGCTGCTGGACGAGCCCACCAACGACCTGGACGTGGAGACCCTGCGCGCGCTGGAAGAAGCCCTGCTCACCTTCCCGGGCAGCGCCATGGTCATCTCTCACGATCGCTGGTTCCTGGACCGCATCGCCACCCACATCCTCGCCTATGAGGACGACGGCCGGGTGGTCTTCCACGAGGGCAATTTCAGCGACTACGAGGAGGACCGCAAGGCGCGCCTCGGAGCGGCGGCGGCCCAGCCCCAGCGGCTGAAATACCGCAAGCTGAAAACCTGAATACAGCACTGTGGGAGCGGGCTCCCACGTGGAATTGGCGGTGGGGCGGCGCTATGATGCCCATATCGAATCACTGAAAGAGTCTACCCATGCCAGAATCCCGCAGCGAACACCAGGATTTCACCCATGTCCGCATCGACCTGCCGGTGGAAGTGCAGCAGGGTGGCAGTGCCTGGCACCAGCGCCTTGTAGATATTTCCCTGGGCGGTGCCGCCACTGATCAGCCGGATACCTGGGACGCCCAGTACAATGAGCCCTTTACCCTGTTGATAGATACCGGTGCAGCGGAGCCGCTGGAACTGCACGCCTGGTTGCAAAGTGTTGACCACCAGCGCCTCGGCTTTACCGTCGAGCACGTGGACCGGGAGAACATCGCGCCGCTGCTGGCCCTGCTGCAGGCCCATATGGACAACCCGGATATACTCGAGGAGGAAATGCAGCGGCTGGACTAGCAGTGGGGGCGCGCTGCGCCCCCGGGCTTCCGTGCCTGGTCTACAGCAGGAAGTAGGCCGCCACTACCGCCGCGGCAATAAGCACTGCCGCAGCAATTACCAGCGGCAGTTTGCTACCGCCACCCTCTGCGCCAGCCGCTTTTTTACCGCCCTTGGCCGCAGCGCTGCCGGAGGCCGGGGCGTTGGCACTGCCCCGGAATACCAGGTTGACATTGCCCAGGCGGATCTGGTCGCCGTCACCCAGATAGGCTGTCAGGCGCTTTTCCCCATTCACAAAGATGCCGTTGGCAGACACCAGGTTGACCAGGCGCCAGCGGCCGCCCTGGTGGATCAATTGTGCGTGGCGGGCGGAGACGCTGGGCTCTTCGAGCTTGATCTCGCATGTATCCTCGCGGCCGATTTCCCATACATCCGGGTCACCGCTGCTGCCCGGCTCCAGTTCCATAACATCCGCGGCTGCACCGTCGCGCACAACGATGAGATGCGGCAGGTCCGATGAGCGCCCAATATCCGCCGCGGACGCCTCCTCCACGGAATCCATGGACAGGAACTGGGTGTGTTCCCCAGTGCCGCCCTCGGTCCAGCTGCCCGGGAGGTCAGGGCTGAGCGGCGCGGCTTTGGG
>JBGTGB010000178.1:0-11198 GCA_041746975.1 Haliea sp.
TCCGGGGCCGGGGTTGCTGCGGGAGCCGGCGACGGCGCGGGCGGCGGTGCGGGCTTGGGAGTCGGGGCAGCTTCAGGCTCAAGCGCTGACACCACGGTGGCATCGTCGCCAAGCGGTGCCACCACCGTCGCATCGCCATCAGCCGCTGTGGGTTCCAGCCCGGTCAGCGCAACCCGGAATTTGTATTTGTCGAACTGGATATCGTCGCCGTTCCTGAGCTCCACCGTACCGACCAGGCGCAACCCGTTGACCAGGGTACCATTGGCCGAGCCCATGTCCTCCAGCAGCACCCGGGTGCCCTCGACGCGGACCACCGCGTGATTGCGGGATACGCGCGGATCCGCAATGGTAAGCTCGCAATCGTCAGTGCGTCCAACCCGCATCTCGCCTGTCAAGGCGTGTTCCGTGCCGTCCTGCGCCACCAGGGCGGCGCTGAATTCAGCCTTCATACCTCTAACTCCTTAACGCCCCGCCACCGGGACCGAATACATACCATGCCGCTGCGGCAGACAGCGCCAGCAGGGCAATCAGTACCAGGGTTATTATGCGCCGGCGCTTATTCCTCCCCGGCAGTTTCAGCGCCACCCGGCGCAGCTCAGCCATCTCGTCCACCGACATCATCTGGGTGGCCTCGGGAGACTTGGGGGCGACTCGCGCCCGCTTCGGCGCCGGCGCTGGGGCCGCACTGGCAGCGACGCCATCCGCCACCGGCAGACCTGGCTGCACCAGCTCCGGCAAGCCATGGTAATCGCCTGTGGCCGGATCATACCGCCAGACCACGTTGGGCTCCAGAGGTGCCCCCTCCGCAGCCGCGGGTGCTTGCCCGGATGCGTTGCCTGCCCACTGCACCAGCACAACGGTAGCATTGTCGCGGCCGCCATTGCCGATCGCCGTCTGCACCAGTTCGTGGCAACGCTGCTCCAGGGGCTCATCCTTCGCCAGGATCTCTGCCAGGCGATCACAGTCGACCACGTCGCTGAGACCATCGCTGCAAAGGACAAGAATGTCACCGGCCTTGAGCTGACCGCTGTTGCCGCCAACCCGCAGCTTGTCCTCGTCCTGCAGACCGATCGCCTGCACAATGACATTCTTGCGTGGATGGTGGCGCGCCTCGGCGAAGGTGATCTGGCCCTTTTCCAACAGCGCTTCGACGTAGGAGTGATCGCGGGTCAACAGCTTCAGCTGCCCGTCCCAGAGATACGCGCGGCTGTCCCCCACCCAGGCCAATTCATAGCGCGCGCCGTCGAACTGGGCGGCGACCACGGTGGTGGCCATGCCCGCCTTGCCACGGCCGGCGGTGACCGCGTCACGCACCTCCAGGTTGGCGCGGCGTATCGCGGCCTCAAGATCGCCCATGCGTTGCACGTCTCGCGCCAGCACCTCACAGGTCACCTGGCTTGCGACCTCACCCGCCTGATGACCACCAACACCGTCCGCCACGACCATCAGGCCCAGAACATCGTCGACAAAAAATGCGTCTTCGTTGTGCTCACGCCGACCGACGTCGGTGTCGCCGCAAGCCAGCCAGCTGGCGTCGGGCTGCTGCTTCATAGGGCTCCCATCAGCTGCCTTGCGAGTACCGCGAACTGCTGCGGCACAAAGCGATTTTCATCCTCTACAGAGCCATAGAGGGCGTCGAGCCGCGATTTCAGCCGCTCCGAATCACCCAGTGACAGCGACAAAGTCTCCACCGCCAGGAACGCCTGCTCGGCAGCGGTGAAATGGCGGAAGCGCTCCGCGGCGGACTGCGCCAGCAGCTCCCGGCGCAGCTGCTGTTGCTGCTCGGGGCCGTAGCTGGCCTTGCTGAGCCGATCCACCAGCGGTTCCAGCCGGGCATGCAGGGCCTGAGCAGCGCTAACCACCCGCTCCCGGGACTGTTGCGATGCCCGGTGCAGTGCATCCAGATCCCCGCGCAGGCCGGCTACATCACCGGGTGCCAGGGTTTCCAGCACCGCCAGCAGTACCACCAGGCTGGCGTCGTTGAGGCGCACCGCTCCCGGAGGCAGCCGGTCGGCCTCCTCTGACCAGCGCAGTTCGTCCATGGAATGGTGGCAGGCGTGGCACTGGAAGAACGACAGCTCCGGCACCAGGCTCGGCTTGGTGAACCACTCCTCCTGCAGTAGCTCCAGGGTATGCATGCCGGTGACAGCAAGGCCCGCCAGCCACATATTGACCGACGCTACGTAGGGCTTGCGCTCCCGGTAGTCTGCGTCGACCTCGTAATGGGCGGGCTGGTTGACGGTGAAGGTTTCCAGTTCAAAGGCCAGCCGCGGGTGACCGGCGCCCATGATCTCGTGAGTGGCAAACTTGTCCTTGGTTCCCAGGTGGCAGGACAGGCACAGCCGCGCCCGGGCCATCGGGTCTTCGGTCGGGTACATGCCCTTGGCGAGGTTGTCCGCGTGGGTGGTGGTGGCCTCGGCGTGGGACTGCAGCCAGCGCCCGCTACCGCCGTGGCAGGCCTCGCAGCCTACCCCATCGGAAATCTGGAAGCGGCGACCGCGTGCCTCTGCAGGCACATTGTCCGCGTGGCAATCCAGACAGATCTTGGCGCCCTGGGCACTGGGCAGGCCGAGCTTGGCGGCGATGGCCTGGGACTGGGCGCTCTGCAAGGTGCGGTAGGCCCGGGAGTGATAATCCTGGCGCAGCCAGATCCGGTACTCATTGAGCCACACATTGGACGTCGGATCGGCGCTGACTTTACCGTGACAGACGCTGGTGGCACAGCTGGCCACACCCTCGTGGATGTCGCGGCCTTCTTCCGGCAGCGGCTGCGAGGAGGCGTTGCCAGCAGCAAGCCCCAGCAGCAGCGCCAGTGCGGTCAGTTTTCTACGAACCATGGCTTGCCATCTTTGTCAGTGAAGAGTCTGCGCATCTCGTCCAGGTTCAGCGGCCGCGAGCCAAGGCGGCCGAATACCGCGACCTGGCCACCGGTCTCATCCACGCCGCGATCCCGCTCCAGGCCCCGGCTCAACGACAGCGCCGGGGAACGGGTCGGGTAGCTGGCTATCAGCTCCGGCGCCGGCTCCGGCGAGAAGCCGTAGAACTTGGGCTGGCTGGAGGGCGAGGTTACCTGGATAACCTTGAGGCCACCGGCGCCGTCGGCCACGTAGGCGAACAGCGAGGCGTTGGTGCTGCCTACCGCCACATCGTGGGAGTCTACCATGCCCTCGCGGAAGGTCTGCAGCAGGCGCATCCGGTCGGGTCGGGTGATATCGACGATGGCAATACCGTCGCGACCGGCCGCCACATAGGCGTAGGTGCGGGCCAGGTGCAGACGCCGCGCCTGGCCCAGGGAAATGGTGTTGTCCGCGACCAGCGCTGGCGCCTCGGGGTCAGTGACATCGATGGTCTTGAGGCCATCGGCGTCGGTGACGAACAGATAGCGGAACTGCAGGGCCACGGAGTGGCCGCGGTTCAGCGGCACCACGCTGACCAGGCGCGGCTGCAGGGGCTTGTCCAGGTTCAGCACCACCAGGCCGGCATCGGCGACGATGTAGGCGTAGTAACCGCCCAGCACCATATGGCGGGCGCCGTTGAGCACGCCATTCTCGTTCCAGGTGAGTTCGCGCTCGAGGAAGTTGTTGCGCGGCTCGCCGTCGGACAAGGTGTTGACGTCAGTGAGTATGAGGCCCTCAACGGCATCGGTGATCAAGGCATAGTCATAGATCGGGTGGAAAGGCTGCTCCAGGTTGATATCCCGCATCAGCTCACCTTCGTTCCGATCCGGGTGGATGGGCTGGTTGGTCGGCAGCACCACACAGGTCGCATTGCTGCTGGGGATGCGAGTGTCGTGGCCCAGGGGGCTGAAGGGCGCGGTGATGACCCGCTGGGAAATACCCTTGTTGGCGATACCCGCAATATCGTAAACCCGCATGCCCTTTTCTCCCTCGGAGGCAAACAGGTACTCGCCGCGATGCTGGACGCAGGACGCGGGCCCGCTGCTGTGCGGATAGCCGTGCAGCAGCTGCCGCTCATTGCCCTGGTGCTCGGCGAACCAGTCCGGATAGGCGTAGCGGTGCAGGTAGGAACCGATCACCGCCTGCGGCTCGTCCCACTCCGTCACCTGCACCCCGGTGACGTGCCCTTCCCCGCCGACCCAGGCATAGTACCCGACCAGGTTGACGAAGCCGGTGCCGTACATCAGCAGCTGCGCCATGATTGCGTTATTGTCATTGTTCTTCGACAGGTGGCAGTCTTCGCAGTCCTTGGTCTCCGTCTTGCGCACCGTATGGGCGAAGTGCGGATTGAAGGCCTGCGAGCTGAAGCCGCTGGAGGCGATAGGCGGCTGCTGGATGTAGATTTTCTCGCGGTTGGCGTTGGTGGAGGACAGCACCAGCGCCGAGGTGGAGCGCACCGGCGCGATCTTGCCGCCCTTGGCCTCTCCATGGCGGCCGATCAGGAACATCTGGTCCCGCGCCACCTGGGGGTTGTAGGAAGCCCAATTGCGCGAATAGCCGCCCTCGTAGTGCTTGCGCTCGGTCTTGTAATTAGCCTCGATCGGCAGGTGGCAGCCGGCACAGCTGGTGGTCCAGGACGTATGGCAGGTGTAGCACTCCATATTGTCATCGCTGTGGGCCAGATTGTCGCTGGCGACCTCGAGGCCATAATCCTGTTCCGCCGTGTCCCTGCTCATGAGCTTGGCCCGGGCGGCTTTCTCGTTGTAACCCGCGTGACCCGTAGTGACCGTGTCCTTGACCAGGCTCATCTCCCACTCCAGGTCGGAGTCCATTACCGAGCGCTGCACCAGGGTGTTGCCCATCCACTCGAAGCGCAGGCGCCCGTCCGGGTTGCGGATGGCACCGAGGTCGGTGCCACCCTCCAGGGCAGCGGGGCCAGAGGTGAACAGGTTGGGATAGGCCGTGGCGGAGCCGTGGCAGTCCTTGCAGTCGATCTCCACCGCCGCGGCGACTTCACCGTAGATATGGCCATTGCCGTGGGCATCCTGGGCGAAGTGGCAGTCGACGCAGTGCATGCCCTTGTCGAGGTGGATGGAAGACATATGCACGGCTTTCTGGAATTTGTCGGGATCATCGTCTTCCACCACGGTGCCCTCCGCGTCCAGCAGGTTGCCGGTGCGGTCGCGCTTGAACACGGCGCGGAAATTCCAGCCGTGGCCGTGGTAGTCGGCGAACTGGGTGTCGGTGAGGGTCGGGTTCAGCTCCGACACCTTCTCGAGGAAATCGATATCCGCCCACTTGCCGCGGGGCGCGGCGCCCTCCGGGTTGCGTTCCAGCACCGACACCTGCTCTTCATGTGTCGGGTAGACCTGCTTCTCCGGCCACATGGACGGCGCGTCGGACTCGTAATCCCACATGGTGTAGCCGAGGAAACTGTTGACGAACATGTTGGGCTGGTGCATGTGGCAGGATATGCACTGGCTGGTGGGAATGGCGCGGGTGAAGGCGTGCCGCAGCGGGTGCCCCTTGCGATCCTTGGGTATGGTCGGGTCCACGGTCTGGGACTTGCCGGTGTGACCATACTGGGCGTACTGGCCCGAGTGGCGTGGGTCGCGATCGTTGGCATAGACCACGTGGCAGGACGCACAGCCGGACGAGCGATAATCACCGGGCTGGTCATTGGTACCGAGAAACCAGGTGTGGGGGTCATTGAGGCGGGTCTTGGTGATGTTGATCAAAGGCACCGAGATCCTCGCCCCCGTTCCGGGGCCGCGGTTGGACTGGCGGAAGTCGGGGCGCCCGGGTTCCTCAAGGCGCTGCAGCTGGCCCAGGGCATTGGGCAGGCCAGTCTCGGGGAACAGGTTGGTAATGTTGCGGCCACCGCGCTCAAACACGCGGAAGATATCCCCGGGCTTGACGGTTTCCCAGGCTGGCAGCGGATACAGCGCCGGCAGGATGCCGGCCATGGTCATTTCCTCGGTGGGTTGCACCGGGCCGGGGATCATCGCGGGCTCCCCCTCGCGGGTATAGGCTTCACCCAGGATATAGCGCTTGTAGGGCAGGATGCCGTTGTTATAGGCGGCACCGCCCCAGAGCATGGCCGAGGTAGCCATTAGGCTGCGCTCGGCCGCCTCAATGATCGGCAGGTGACAGGCGCCGCAGGCCTCGCGGGCAATGCGGTAGTCCGAAGGGTTGATGAAGCGGGTGAACTCCGGGCTTTCCCTGTTCAGCAGGGTATAGGTGCGCTCGGGGTTGGCGCTGGACGGATAGTTCCAGGACTCCGGGAAGCGCGGCAGCACGTGGGCCTGTTCCATCACTGCCATGTAGGCCGGATCTTCAATCCCGTCGCCGCTTGTACGGCGCACGTTGGCATTGCCGCCGTGACAGTCGGTGCAGCCCAGCTTGACCGCCGGGTTAACATGCATGGTTTTCTCATCAGTCTGCGTGTGGCAGGTGACGCAGCCGGCGGATTTCGCCTCCATCTGTGCATCGCTCTGACTGACCGGCGCGTTCGGCGCCGTCACATAGTTACGCTCTACTGGTTTCTCGCCGCTGGCTCCCAGGGCCAGGCTCGCGGGTAGGGCCAGCAGCGCCGCCAGCAGGCCCGCCGCCCGCAAGTGAACAGGGTTGCCTTTGGGTCCGGTGTGATTAGATGTGCTCATAACGGCCACTCAGAATGTCAGTATTACGTTGCACAAAAGGGAGTAGGGGTCTTCGTCCCCGTACAGGTCCTTGTAGCCCTGGCCGGCAAGCAGCTGGGCATAGGACAGGCGCACCACTACGTTCTGGCTCATGAACGGCCTCCAGATCACCGCCGCGGACAGGTCCATGCCGATTTCGCTGTCGACATTGGGCTGCTGCCGCGCCACTTCCAGTACCTCGGTCTCCGCGAAGGCCAGGTAGTTGGCATTGAAGGACAGGCGCAACTCGGGCAGCAGGTCCATATCCACACCGCCCCCAAGGAGGAACACGCCCGGGTTGGTGAAGTTGGACTGACCGTGTTCCTTGGAGGGGCGCATGGAGTTCAATACTGCGTTGCGCTGGGACAGCGCCACCCGGCCACCGCCGATCAAAGGCAGCCCCTGGCGGATGTAGTAGCTGGTGTCGGCACCGGCGAACTGCGGATTTTCGAAAATGGCGTCGAAGCCCTTGCTCTTGCCGTCAAAGGGATCGTCGTCGCCGCTGCCATAGAGGAAGGAGAGGCGCGCGCGTATCCAGTCGAAATCAATGGAGGGCTCGATGGCGAAGAAGTAGGCTTCGATATCCGATTTGCGGCCGCTGAAAACGGCGTTTTTCTCCTCGCCCAATGCGAGGTAGAAGGACGTGGTCAGGTTCAGGCGCCCGAAGTGGCCGTCGCCGTTGTAGCCGAGGTAATAAACATCGTATTCGCGCAGGCGCTCCTCGCCAATTGAGGCCGGACGCTGGATAAAGTCATTGGTGTCGAAGAACACCTTGTCTTCACGGTTGCGGTTGTAGATCAAACTGGCCTGGGAGAAGAAGCCCAGTCTGGGGAAGTCCTGCCAGTACACATTGGCGATAAACAGGTCATCGTCGCGCAGGCTCTCGCCGACGTCGTTGAGGCCGCTATTGGTATCCTTTTCCATGCGCCGAAACCACGCCAGGTTGTACTGGAAGTAGTTGTTGTCGCGAGTACCGAACAGGCGCACACCAAATGGCGCGTCCTGAAACAGGAAGCCGCGGAAGTCGCTGGAGAAGGGCTGGATACCGATCCGGACCGAGTCGAAGTCATAGCGATCCGACACGTCCCGCAGGTGCTTGTCGATAAAGGCCGACTGGATGCCGACATGGTTGTCGTGGCGAGTGCGGCCGTCACCGGGGTCCGCGTTGACGCCGAGGATTTCATCGAGCTCGGTGTAGTTGTAGTTGAACACCGGGGTGAAGCGGAATTCCCAGTCCGGGGGGCGGAACACGGTATCGCCCTGGTAGTAAACCAGTTCCACGGCCAGGTTCTGGTTGAACAGGTACTGCTCGGTGGACCCCAGGACATCGAGGGAACCCGCACCGCCGGTGCTCTGGCCGCCGACCGGGGTCGGCACCTCGCGCAGTTCCAGCACGGAGTCGGAGATAGCGATGACATTGAAGAACCAGTCACCGTGAATGGGCTTGTCGCCCTTGATCGTGTTCTGGTTATAGGGGTCCCACCAGTTGTCTTCGTAGCCCAGGCTGTCGACGATGCGCCAGCGGTCGGGAATGGGCACCAGTTCCACATACTGCTCGGCAGTGGGCCGCGGGATGGAGGAATAGCGCCGCGGCAGCACCGTGCGCGGGGCCGCTGCTACGGGAACCTCGCGCAATACCTCACCGGTCTCCTCGTCTACGGTGACCTCCCGGTAGGCGCAGTCGCGGTTGGATCCACCGGCGCGACGCCTTGTGCTGCGACCGCGGTCGCGGGGGTCCAGGTCATCGCAATAGACCAGGTCCGGCTCGGGCTCCTGGGCCCAGGCGACGCCGGGAGTCGCCGTACCCAGCAACAGCACCAGGCCCAGGGCAGAGAAGCCCGCCAGAGCGGGCAGCGTCAGTGCAGGATGGTTGGCCATGGCGCTCACTTCCCCTCACACACGAACTGTGCGTCGCTGTTGATGAACGGCGTCTGCGGGCACTGGATATAGCGCAGGCGCACCCCGCCAGGGGTCAGCTGGTCGGCGCGAATATTCGGCGGCGCATTGTTGATGCCGCCACCAAGGACTTCGCCTGCTTCGTGCACGCCGAGGAAGGCGATCATGTCGTCCTGTTCAATGCCGTCGCCGGATACGCCGATGCCACCGATCAGAGTGTCCCCGCGGTATACGGGCACGCTGCCCGGGAAAATCTGCAGCCCATTCGCCAGCCGCGGCTGTGCCGACTGGGCGCAGTTGGCGCCGACATCAGTGTCGGTCAGGCCTGCCACGAAGGCGATGTGGGCAATGATATTGTTGAACGCCAGGTCCAGCTGCAGCCCGGACGAGAACACGCTCCACTCGCTGTCATAGGGCTTGCTGAAGGGGCCGTGGGGATTGCCGAGAATGCCGTCGGGGTAGAACGGCCGCGACAGGTTGCCGCCGGCGCGATCGGAAAAGGCAGTGCCATCGGTAAGCGCCTGGGGCCCGATAAACAGCTGCGCGGCGTCCACGTAGTCACCTATATTCACCGTGGCCGCCGGGCTCAGATCCGGGTTCAGATACTGGGCCGGGGTGGTGATGCCGCGGAAGAAATCCGCCGCGTCCCGGGACGAGAACAGGACTGCGGTACGCGCCTTCTGCAGTGACACATCGGCGCCGAACACAGGGGCATCGCGAGTGCGCAGCATGCCGATAATGGCGCCACGACTGTCGACCACCGACACTGTGACCCGCGCCGGGGTGCCCACCGGCCTGCGGATCTGGGCGCGGGCGCGATTGGCTATGCTGATTGCGCTGGTGAGAAGCTGCCGCACTTCAGCTGCGCTGAAGGCCTGCTCCCCTAGCTCCGCAGCATCGGTGCCGGCCCGGGGCGGATAGCGGTTGTTGTTGCCGCCGTCGACAAAGACGAAAGCGTCGAGACCGGGGAAATCGGTGGCCGGGCGCACGCCGGATTCGGGCTGGCCAAAGGCCGTGCCACGGCGGATCTCGCCGTTGCTGTAGCCTCGCACTGGCAGCAACTCACCCGCCCCCACCAGGCTGGCGAAATCCGGTGCCTGGGCCGGGGCCGCGGGCAGGTCTTCCAGGCCCACATCACTGAAGCGGAATACCTTCCCCTCCACGGTAATCCGCTCGGCGCGCCGGTCAGGCGGTGCGCTGAAGCCGAAGGTGGCGGCGAGCGCGATCTGCTCGTCCAGGTCCACGTCCTTGTCCAGCAGGCTCTTATCGATGCTGTAGCGGCCGTCGGCGATCACCCCGACCCCGCCCACCGGCGTGCCGTCCTTGTACAGGGGAAAGCCGCCGGGGTCTGCCGCCAGGCCCAGGGGCGAGCGGCGCGGACCGACGCCAGAAGCGGCGCCGCCCAGGGTAAAGTCGGAACAGGCCAGCTGGCTGAACTGGACGCCGAACAACGGCCCAGCTGGCTGATTGAATTCACCGGGGTTGAAGTGCTCCTGCACGATCTGGTTCGCGGTGCGGGTGGTGAAGGCGTTGCCCTCACTGGACAGGTAGGCGCCGGTGATAGCCTTGGCTATAGCAGCCAGGGCGTCCCCGCCTACCGCGACTGGCAGAATCACACCTTCGAGGCCCGCGTTAATCTGCACCGGAAAGTCGGTTGCCAGCTCTACGTCATTGCTTTCATCTACACCCGCCATGCGGTACACCGCCAACACGTTGCCGACACGGTCGACAACCGCGATGGTGGCGGCGGCTCCCAGTGCCTCGGCCTGGTGCACGCCCTGAGCCAGAACCCGGCGCACATCGTCCTCAACAAGAAAGCTGCCGGCGGTCGCGCACTGGCCTTCACAGGGCCTGTTGTCGGGCGCGGTATCCGGTGAACTGCCCTCAGTGCTGCCCCCCCCGCCCCCGCCGCCGCAGGCCGCTATCAGGGTGACACCCAAAACACCGATCAGCTGCCGCATCATGGCGCTCCCCCCTGCAGAAGTGCGTGATCGCGCGCCAGTCGGGACAGGGTGCCCGCGGCCGGGTGGAAGGAGTGACAGCTCACACAATCCAGAGTTGCCGCGCCCTTGCTGTCGTCGTGACAGGCAAGACAATTGTCCTGATTGGGCATGAGAATATCCTCCGCCGCATTGGAGGTTGAGGCTTCGTGACAGGTCTCACAGACCTGGTCCGGGTTGTCCGCCGCCTGACTCTGGTGCTTGCGGTGGTCAAAGCGAGCGTGGGGATACCAGTCGCCAGTGAGGCGGATGGGCTGCACAAACCAGCGGTCGTTGATGTCCGCCAGCCCCGTCTCCAGCACTTCATGGCAGGTGATACAGCCAGTGTTGGCGAACTGGTACTCCGCTTCCTTGAGTGCCTCGGCGCGGCCGCAGTCGAGGCCGCTGCCCTCACAGGAAGCGGCGGACTCACGCTTGCCGGGCACCCGCCGCGGCTTCTCCGACGCGCGCTGGCGACGCAGCTCCGGATCGGTGAATTCCCGGATGAAGTGGGCCTCCATGGCGACGATCGCCGCCCGCAGGTCGCCGTGGGGCAACTCCAGCTCCGGCTCGAAAATATCGAAGCTCAGGCCGTGGCAGCTGCGGCAGTGGGCGTCCATGCTGATCGGCTCGAAGTGCTCGCCGTCATCCTTCAGGGTGTGGCAGCTGGCGCATTCCAGCGCTGCCCCGGTGCCCTCGTGCTGCACCTTGGCCGGGTCCAGATGCACCTCATGGGTGAACTTGAG
>JBGTGB010000179.1:0-8004 GCA_041746975.1 Haliea sp.
CGGTATCCACCCCCGCGTGCGTGAGATCATCGAAAAACAGCAGAATCTGCGAATCCGCGACTCTGGCCGCGATGTCGCCGCGCCGCAGGCTGGTATTGATACGCTCGGCGATCTGCTGCAGGACCGTATCGCTGAAGCCGCTACCGTAAAGGTCCGTGAGCTGCTGCAGATTCTCAAACTCCAGCAACCCCATCGCGAACTGGTTGCGCTGCGGGCTTTCTGAAAGCCGGTTATTGAACACCGAGTTGATGTAATAGCGATTGGGGAGCTGGGTCAGCATATCGTGCTGGGCCTGGTGGCGAATGCGTGCCTCCCGTTCAGACACCGTGTCCTGCATCAGGTTTAGCGTGTCGGCGAGCATGCCAAACTCCTCGCCAGAGGCCAGGCTGATCCGCCGCGAGTAATTGCCGTCGGTAATGCGGCGGGCGGCATTGACCAGGATATAGATCGGCTGGGTGACGCTGCGGGCAATGACCAGTGCGGTCAAGCCGGCAAGTCCGAGGGCAACGAAACCGATGATCAGCATCTGCTGTCTCAGGGGGCCATAGTTATTCAACGCCTGCTGCAGGGACTGTGACAGCAGCGCCACCAACTGTTGTCCGTCTTCCTGCAGCAGGTCGACCTCCCGGCTCAGCCAGCGCTGGCTTGAGAGACTGTCAGCAAGCTGCAGTGCCATATCTGAAGAAGAGTCGCGCGGCTGAAGTCCACCGGTGAGGGTGGTCGACAGAGTGGACTCCAGCAGCTTGGCGCCGCGCCCGGCGGAGTAGGCCACCAGGGTAATGTCTGCATTGGTTATGGCCCGCAGCTCTTCCAGCATGGAGCTGTCGACCGCCGTACCGAGCCCGACCCAACCCAGCAGATCCGGCGCCAGCACGGGCACCAGCACCAACTGAAAGGGTAGCTCGTCAAGCAGAACCAGCGTGGCGGTGGCCCGGATACTGCCATCCTCCACCGCAGCGCGCGCACTGTCGGGCAAGCGCTCGATCGGGTGGGTGCTGAGGAGGACCTCGCCTTCCCGGGACAGCATCACCACGAAGTCGGCTCTGATGCGCTCACCGTGGTTGGCAAGCGCGCTGAGCATGGTCGCCTCCTCGCCCGTGGCGATGGCACGTTTGAAAGCGAAATCTCCCGCCAACAGCTCCGCACGGTTGCGTAACTGCTCCCGGTCATCCTGCAGCAGGGAGCGAAACACCCGTTCCACCACTTCCAACTCGGCCCGGACGATATCCTCTACGGCATTGGTCGAGGCGCGCATTACTGCAAGCAGGCTGCTGGCCAGCGTCACCGCCAGCAGGCCCACAATAAGCAGCATGAGCTTATTCCGGAAGCTGGTTTGCATCACGGGCAAAGCGCTTCAGCAGGCTCTCCAGTTCAGTATTGCTCTTGCTCACCTGCGGGTCCTCCCAGGCCAGGGGCAAATCCAGGGTGAGGGTAGCACCCAGAGGTGCGTCAAGTGGCACATCCATGGCGGCGCTTAACTGGGGGTGCCAGATTCGTAGCACCGTGGCTGTCTGCGATCCATCCCAACTCAGGGAAGCGCGCCCTTCGGCATCGCTGACCACGGCAGTGCGGTCGGTGCTGACGTAAAGATAGGCCTTCATACTGTCATGGATATTGCAGCCCAGGGTGACAATGCCGGGGTTGTGGAATGCCACGGGCGGCGCATCATTGGCCCGGAACAGCTTGAGTTCGAAACTGTTGCCCTCGGAGAACGAATAGACGTGGTGACGGGTATCGTCACTATTGGGGAAATTGACCTCGGTACCGGGGCTGATGGTGGTGACGTGGGGTATGAACCGCCGTTCACTCTGGTCCACGGCGGCCCCCTCCAGGGGTGGGGCGGGCGCCGGGTCGACACCGGGCAAGGTGAGCACAGCAAACGGCACCGGCTTGCCGTCACTGCCGGTCAGTTGTACCGACAGCCTCTCTGCCATGGCTGGTGGCATGGCACCCATGAGCACCAATGCCAAAGCAAAATTTACTGCCAACAATCTTCCCACACGGCTCACCCGCGGCTCCAACCACGAGAGTATACCCGAGTCAGGCGAAATCCTGCTTTTCCATCCACGGGATCATGCGTTCAAAAGCGGCCTCGATCCTGTCGATGGATGTTGAATAGCTGATCCGCAGGGCGTTGCCGCAGGAGTCACCAAAGGTTTGCCCTGGAATCGTGCAGACGCCGGTTTCCCTCAGCATGCGCAGCGCCACGTTGTTACCGTTAATACCCTCCGGCAAGGAGGGGAACATGTAGAAGGCGCCTTCCGGCTTGTAACCGGTCAAATACGGAGTCTGGTCCACCAGTTCCATCACCCGATCCCGGCGGCGACTGTACTCCGCCAGCATGTTGTTGACAAAGGTACGCTCGCCCTTGAGCGCCGCCACCCCCGCCCACTGACAGGGCGTGTTGGCTACGGTGGTGGTGAACATGTGGTAACGCCGCAGTTTTCTGATCGCGCCCTGACTGGCAATCAACCAGCCCACCCGCATGCCGGCCATGCTGAAGGTCTTGGAAAAACTGCTGACCACCATCACGTGGTCCAGATCTGAGCAACAGGACAGCACGCTGGGGAAGGTCTTGCCATCGTAGACCAGGTGGTCGTAGACCTCGTCGCTGATCACATAGATGCCGCGATAGGCAGCCTCTTCAACAATGGCTTCGATAGTCTCCCGCGGGTACACAGTGCCGGTGGGGTTGCTGGGGGAATTCAGCACCACGGCGCAGGTGTTGCGGTCCATGGCATCGATCACTTCCTGCGGGTCGAGCTGGTGATTGTGTTCAGCGCGGGTGGCGATGCTTTTGACGCTGCCACCATTCATGCGGATCAGCGGTGCGTAGAGCATGAAAGCCGGATCGGGGACAATGAACTCCCGACCCGGGGCCGAGGTGGAGGTCAGGGCCAGGTAAATGGCCTCGGTGGCGCCGGTGGTGACCAGAATATTTTCCGGCAGCAGCGTGCGCTGATAGCGCTCGCCGTAATACTCCGCCAATGCTTCCAGCAGTTCGGGGAGACCCGCATCCATGGTATAGCCGGTCTGGCCTGCCTGCAGTGCGTCCACCGTGGCATCGACCACATGGCGCGGCGCCAGCAGGTCCGGCTGGCCAATGGACAGGTGGATGACATCGTCCATGGTCGAGGCGAGATTGACCATCTTGCGGATTCCCGGCATCGGAATCGCCAGCAGAGCCGGGTTCCAGATCGGATCCTCGGATTCGTAGAAATCAATGTCGATATCGCTCATAACGGCGTCCTCGCCTGGGGTGCGGCCTGCTGGTAGGCATGGCCGGCGCGCAGGGCAACAGCGTCGTTAAAGCGCGCCGCGACCAGCTGCAACCCGACAGGGAGGCCCTCGCGGCAAAAACCACAGGGCACGGTCAGGGCCGGTTGCCCTGTCAGGTTGAAGGGGTAGGTAAAGGGGGTCCAGGTGGGCCAGCGGGTGCTGGGCCAGTCTTCCGGCACTTCCCGGTTCAACCCGAACGCCGTAATCGGCAGGGTCGGAGTCAGCAGCAGGTCGTACTTCAGGTGAAACTGGGCCATGCGTTCGCAGAGCTGGCCGCGCTCGTCATTGGCCGCGAGGAAATCCAGCATCGTGAGCCGGGCCGCCTTCTCCGCAACCTTGACCAGCTGCGGATCCATCAGCTCGCGCTTGCGGGTGCCGAGATCGCGCAGGGCATTGGCGACGCCGCTGTAGAAAAGGTGACCGAAGGCACCGAGTGGATCGCTGAAGCTGGGATCAACCTCGGTCACGGTCGCCCCAAGATCGCGTAGCACCGCTGCGGCCGTCGCTACTGCGGTCACGATCTCAGGACTCACATCGACATGACCGAGGTTGCGACTGAAGGCAATCTTCATCCCCTTGACCCCCTTGCCGAGATCCGCCAGGTAATCAATGCCACGCCGCGGCACCGCGTACATGTCGCGCACATCCGGCTCCGACAGGACGTTCATCAGCAGCGCACAATCCTCTACCGTACGCGCCATCGGGCCGGCATGGGCGAGGGTCCCAAACGGGGTGCGTGGCCAGTGAGGAACCTCGCCGAAGGAGGGCTTGAATCCTACCACCCCGCAAAATGCCGCTGGAATCCGAATGGAACCTCCGGCATCCGTGCCCAGGGCCAGCGGCGCCATATTCGCCGCCAGCGCCGCCGCCGAGCCACCACTTGACCCGCCCGCCGTGCGCTGATGGTCCCAGGGATTACAGGTGGTGCCGTGCAGGGGGCCGTCCGTTACCGCCTTCCAGCCCAGCTCTGACGTCGTGGTTTTGCCCAGGGGGACATAGCCATGGCGCTCCAGCGCCGCAACTGCGGGCGCCGACTTGCCCATATGCAGGGCGGGATCGACGGTCTTCGAGCCGCGGGTAGTGGGCCACATCGGCGTCAGGAACAGATCCTTGATCGCCACCGGCACACCATCAAGCACGCCTTTGGGCTGGCCGCTGCGATAACGCTGCTCAGATTCCTCGGCACTGCGGAGGGTGGTTTCGGGATCCACCAGGCAGAACGCATTGATATCGGTATCGATTTCTTCGATCCGGCCCAGGGCGGCTCGAGCGGTCTCGACCGGAGAGAGTTCGCCCTTTCTGTAACTTTGCAGTAGCGCTGTAGCACTCAGCGCGTTGATGGACTCACTCATGAATCGCTCCTGTCCGTTACCGCACACTCTCAGAGCCGCCTGTGGCTGTCAACTGCGCATGTGCGCTTGCTGCTGGTTTCGCGTCCCCGACTAGGCGTCCCCGACTAGGCGTCCCGGACGCTTCGTTCGCGTGGCGGCCTTTCGGACTGCGCGTCCCGGCCCTGCGTCGTTTCGGGACGCGCGGACTCCGAATCAACGCAGGGTGCATGGGCCATCGCGAATGACTTCGTCTCCGGGATGTGGAAGCGAGGAATTGCAGCTCACAACTCGCGAGCACTGCCTTGAGTCTACGGTCACAACGTACCTGCGGCTTGGGCCACCACCTGCGTTGCTCCGGGGCGGGAATGTTCTTTTTCGGACTCGAAGGGCGTCGGCGCGACCACCGCTCCCACTTAGTGGCTGCCAACCTGCAGTCCTGAAAGTGGGAACAGGCAGGCTCAAATACTACCTTCGCCATGGAAGGTGTCAAACCAAATAACGATGTGCGCGGCCGGACGGCAGCACAAAAACACTGAAGGCACGCGCGCCGCATGCGCCCGTAGTGGAGAAAAAGGATCTTCCCGTTCCGGAGCCACGCAGCGGCCGCAAGGCCGCCACTGGGACGCAGGGTGTCCGAGCCACGTAGCAGCCATCAGGCCACCCAGGTTACGGCAGCAGTTGCGGCTGTGTTCACGCTTATCCCTGCCGCTGACTTTCCTCCACATCGTCAGCGAGCCACACCTTTATCAGCGATTGATAGGGCATATCCCGTTTGTTGGCTTCAATCTTGATCCGTTCCAGAAGGCCCTCGGGCAGCCGCAAGGAAATTGTCTTGGTTGAAGGCTTCAGATTGGAGAGCGCCGAAACCTGTGCCTTGTTCCAGTCAACGTAGTCGCTGGAGTCATGGTTCTCCCAGAACTTGCGCTCTTCAGCTTCTGTCTTGAACTCAGGTATCTTCTTCAGTCTGCTCATAAACGGCCCTCTCTTTTCGGTGCATATCCCGAGCGGAAATTACTCGTATCAGGCTCCCTGCGTCACGCAGGGTGAACGTAATGTGAAGCCTTCGATCATCATCGGTGCGGCCAAGCGCATGCAATCGGGGCTCCTGTTGGCTATGCTTCGTATCTTCCACCACCAGCAAGGGCTGGTTAAAGAAAATTTGCTCGGCTTCTGCCTGGCTAACACCATGTCTGACAACGTTTTTTCGTTCGTTGCCAGCGTCCCACTGAAATCCAGTTATCTTCGCCCAACTCTCCATACCCGTATATTACCAGCATATACACGACGGACAACCAGCCGGCAGCGTAAGAACTCCCAAGGTGCGCGCACGGCATGCGCCCGTAGTGGAGCAAAAGGAGCATACCCGTGGCGGAGCGACGCAGCAGCTAAGCACTGGAGCCCCGCACCCGCAGGCAGTACACTTCGGGGATGGAAAATAACTTCCCCGCCACCCTGGTCGACCCCTTCCAGCGCCGGATCAGCTACCTGCGCCTGTCGGTCACCGACCGCTGTGACTTCCGCTGCGTGTACTGCATGGCGGAGGATATGGAATTTGTACCCAAATCCCAGATCCTGACGCTGGAAGAGCTCTACCGGGTAGCGGAGGCCGCGGTCGGGCTGGGGGTGCGCAAGATTCGCCTCACCGGTGGAGAGCCACTGATTCGCAACAATATCCTGTCCCTGGTGCAGCGCCTCGGCCGACTTCCCGGCCTGGAAGTGCTGGCCCTCACTACCAATGGCTCACGCCTCACGGAGCTGGCGGCGCCGCTACAGGCTGCCGGTGTCAGCCGGATCAATATCAGCCTCGACAGCCTGCGCCCGGATCGCTTCCGCGAGCTGACCCGGTTCGGGGACCTGGCCAGGGTTGTTGCGGGAGTGGATGCCGCTGTCGCCGCGGGGTTCGAGCGGATCAAGCTCAATGCGGTGATCCTCAGGGGCCGCAATGACGACGAGGTGTTGGACCTGGTGGATTTTGCCCGCCAGCGCGCGATCGACATCGCCTTCATCGAGGAAATGCCGCTGGGGCACATTGACGAACACAGCCGCGCGCTCAGCTTCTGCAGCAGTGCCGATCTGCAAGAGCGGATCGGCAGTCGCTACCCGCTGCAGCCACTTGGAGATCCCAGCGGCAGCGCCGGGCCCGCCCGCTACTTCAACATGGCCGATAGCCGCAGCCAGGTCGGATTTATTTCGCCCCACAGCAACAATTTCTGCCACCTCTGCAACCGCGTGCGGGTGACGGTGGAGGGGCGCCTGTTGCTGTGCCTGGGCAATGAGCATTCTGCGGATCTGCGCCCAGTGCTGCGCGCTCCCGGTTCCGGTCGGGGCGAGCTGGAGCGTGCCATCGTCGCTGCCATGGCGCTGAAGCCGGAAAAACACCACTTCACCCACGGCGAGGAAACTGAGATCCTGCGCTTCATGAACATGACCGGCGGCTAGGCGCCCCCGGCTGGGCGCCCCCGGCCCGGCACCAGCCCAACGAGGTATTCAGTTGCACACCCAGAATTTCCCCCAGTTGGCCTCCATTGAGGTCATCCAACAGGGCTTTGAGTCCTTCGGCTACATCTGCAGCCCGAAGATCGCGACCGCGGTGTTCCTCGCCTTCCAGCTGCGTAAACCCATCCTGGTGGAGGGCCCGCCCGGGGTGGGCAAGACCGAACTGGCGAAAACGACTGCTGCACTGCTTGATGTACCGCTGATCCGGCTGCAGTGCTACGAAGGCCTGGACGAAGCCAAGGCCTTGTACGAGTGGAAGTACGGCAAGCAGCTCCTTTACACCCAGGTGCTGAAAGAAAAGCTCGGGGATGTACTGCAGGGGGCCCAGGGACTGGCGGAGTCGGTTGAGCGGCTGCACCAGTTCGGCGACATCTTCTACTCGGAACAGTTTCTGGAACCGCGACCACTGCTGAAGGCCATGCAGCAGGAGCGCGGCGCAATCCTGCTGATCGACGAGGTGGACAAGTCCGACTACGAGTTCGAGTCCCTGCTGCTGGAAATCCTTTCGGACTACCAGGTGTCGATCCCGGAAATCGGCACGGTCAAGGCCAGCGTCTCGCCGATGGTGTTCCTGACCAGTAACAATACTCGCGACATCACTGATGCCCTTAAACGCCGCTGCCTGCACCTGTACATTCCCTTCCCCAGCGTCGAGCTGGAGGAGCGTATAGTGCTCAGCCGGGTGCCCGACATAGACCAGCAGCTGCGCCAGCAGCTGGTGGCTTTCGTGCACTCCCTGCGGGACCTGGACCTGAAGAAGTCGCCGGCCATTTCCGAAACCATCGACTGGGCCCGCAGCCTGCTGCTGCTGCACGCTCGCGAATTGGACGCGGAGATTGTCCACAGCACGCTGAACGTGCTGCTGAAGTTCGAGGACGATATCGACATGGCCAACGCC
>JBGTGB010000180.1:0-9047 GCA_041746975.1 Haliea sp.
GGGTAATTCTGGGGCTGCTTGCTGACACGGTGACGAAAACTCCTCGTTGTTTCTGCGCTGTGCGGCTGTTTCGCTTTGCGGCGGTGCTAGCCGCTATAATAGCCGTTTTTGATGTTCCCGTACCGGGGCGGAGCTGCCATGCTGGGCACTGAAGAACACAATCGCATGCGCTGGGCCAGCCGCCGCGGCATGCTGGAGCTGGACCTGGTGCTGGAGCCTTTCGTCAACCAGCGTTTTCCGCAGCTGGACGCGGCTGACCGGGACCGCTATCGGCAGCTGATGCTCTCTGAGGATCAGGAGCTTTTCGGCTGGTTCCTGCGCCGGCAGGTCCCCGAGGACCCGGAGCTGGCTGCCATTGTCCGCACCATACTCACCTTCACTCGTCCTGACCTGGACTGACCGCCGCCCGCGCAAGGCCTGGTACGCGGTGTGTCTGCTATTGTTGATCGCGATTGCCGAGGTAGCCTGGCGTGGGTACGGGCTCTTGGCCCTGCTCGGGCTGGTACTGTGGCTGCCGCTTGCCTGGTTCGGGTTGCCGCCTCTGCCGGCCCAACAAACCCTGCTGCTGGAGCCTCAGGCTTGCCAGTTGTATCGCCTCGGCGCTACCGACCCTGTTGCGATGGACCTGTTGCCCGGTACGGTGCTATTGCCGTGGGTGGTGGTGCTGCACTGGCGGCCCGCCGGAAGCCGTGGCCGGCGCTACCTGTGGCTGTGGGCCGGCGACCTCGGCGAGGACAGCTTTCGCGATTTGCGGCGCTGGTGGCTGGTGTTCGGCCAGAAGAGCCGATGAAGCGGCCGGACACGTGAGTCTCGTGGCACTGGCAACGCTGTTCCTTACGGCTTTTGGGGCGGCAACACTGCTGCCCCTGCAATCCGAAGCCGTTCTTGCTGGTCTGCTGGTGCAGGGTGAAAATCCGGTAACTGTTCTCCTGGCTGTGGCCACTGTCGGCAACGTGCTGGGCGCAATCGTCAACTGGTGGTTGGGCCGCTATATCGAGCGCTGGCGTGACCAACGCTGGTTTCCTGTGAGCGGGGCTACCCTTGACCGGGCGCAGGCGAGATATCATCGTTATGGTCGCTGGTCCCTGCTGTTATCCTGGGCGCCGGTCATAGGAGATCCGCTGACTGTCGTGGCGGGCGTGATGAAGGAGTCATTCTGGAGTTTTCTGATTCTCGTGACTCTGGCCAAGGCGGGGCGCTATCTGGTGCTGACGGCCGCTGTATTGGGTCTGGCTTGATGGTGAGCTCGAGTTGCTACCTGCAAGTTGAAACGCCTGTTTCCGAGAGCCGCATTCCATGAACAGCAGCACGCCGATAAAGTTGCTCTTGCTACTGCCCCTGATCGCCGCGCTGCTGGCCGGGTGCGGTGCGACGATTTTGCCTCCGGTTTCCGTGGAGCAACCGCGCGCCGTATATTTCCTCCAGCATGCCCGCCACAGCTCGCTACTGCTGACCGCCGCAGACAGCAGTCGGGTGCGCTACGCCTACGGCGATTGGGCCTGGTATGTCGAGGAGCGGGAGGGTCTGGCTAGTGGCGCCCGGGCCCTTTTGTGGCCGAGTCGGGCGGCGCTGGGACGCCTGGTCTTACCGCCGGCGCGGGTAGGCGAGCAGCTCGCGCTGGTGATTGGCGTCGGTATTGATCGCGCTCATTGCATGCAGTTGGACGCGAAGCAGGTGGACCGGCTGCTGGCAGCGCTGGATGCCCAATACCGCGGCAGCAACGCGGTGCCATCATTCAGTGCCACGCGCAATTTGCACTTTGTGCCCCATCCGAGTGGCTACACCATGTTGCACAATTCCAATCACGTTACCGCGAACTGGCTGAGAGCCATCGGGGCAGAGGTGCGTGGCAGCCCAGCTTTGGGCGGCTGGCAGCTTGGTGCCCCGGTACGGGAAGCAGCGGCGGCAAGTGATCACCCAACGTGCAGCTGAAGCGCAACTCTCACGAACCGACCAGCGGCGACGGGCGCTTGCAGCTGCCCCTTGCAGTATCGGGCCAGGGGATCCGCATCTGGTCAGTCCGCCTCGCCGCCGTTGCCGCGGTCATGCTGGGGCTGGCTGCTTTTGCGTTCTGGCCGCATTACCTTTCCAAGCCTAGTCAGGCCGATGCTTATACCCATTTCCATGCTGTGCTGGGGACGTGCTGGCTGTTGCTACTGATCGGCCAACCGCTGCTCATACGTCGGCGCAAGATTGTGCTTCATCGCGCATTTGGACGTCTCGCGCTCGTGCTGGCATCAGCTTTTTTCGCGACTGGCTTGCTGACCGCCCATCGGGGCTTGGTCCGAATGCCCGTCGAGGAGTTGATTCGCGAAGGTTACTTCGTATACATGCCGCTATCCTTGACTGTCATCTTCGGAGTTGCCGTGCTCCTGGGCGTAGTTTGGCGCACCGCACCGAGCATCCACGGCAGATTCATGGCGTGCACAGCGCTGCCGCTCTTAGACCCACTTCTGGCCAGGATCCTCTCATTCTATTTCTCGCCCTTGCCTGCAGAGTTTCTTTATCAGGTGCCTGCCCTGATGTTGACCATCGCGGCAGTCCTGGGGATGGCAGTTACCATTCCCAAGTTCGCCCGCGGAAGGGCGGCGTTCTGGAGCTTTTCCCTTGGTACAACCGTTGTGCTCCTGACCTTCTTCGCTACACCGTACAGCGAAATGTGGCTAGACTTCGTCATGTGGTTTCATGCGCTACCCATTACCTAGGCGGCGTTTACCAACAGCTAGTCTGGAAAAGGGGAGCACATGACCGTAATCTTCAAAGATGCCGGGAGTCTTTTCAGCGCGGAAGCCCTGGAAAATCCTTACCCGCTTTATACAACCATGCGCTCCCTGGGGCCGGTGTGCCAGCTGGGCAGCACCCGCGCCTTTTTCGTTGGAACCCACGCCGCGGTGTCGGAAGTGGTCATGCGGCACCAGGATTTTTCCGCCAACCTGGAGCGGATGCTGGTGCGCGGCGACGACGGGATGCCACGGATTTTTGATCTTGGCGGCGCCGGCCATGCCAGCAAGGTGCTCGCCACCGCGGACGAACCCGAGCACGCGGTACACCGGCGCATGTTGGTGCAGCCCCTCAAGGCGGCTGCCATCGCTGCGCTTGAGCCGGGCATGCGTTCACTGTCTGCGGAGCGCGTAGATGCGATGGTAGCGGCAGGGGGTGGCGACTTTTGTGCCGCCCTCGCCGAGCCCTTGCCGGCCTGGGTGGTGAGCAAGCTGCTCGGCCTTGGGGACGATGCACTGGAGGCAGTTCAGCGCTGGGCGATGATGGGTGGCGACTTTCTCGCGGGGACCCTGGACGCCGAGCGTCTGGCCAGGGTGTTGACCGAGACCGGCCACCAGCACGCCTACCTCGGGGCCCATCTCGATGCGGTAGCGGCGGCGCCCGGGGATACGGATACGCTGACGGGGATTCTGGCCAGCGCGGTGGAGGGCGGGGTGATCAACCGCCAACAGGCCGTGGGAATGCTGGTGATCCTGTTCGGCGCCGCGGGGGAGTCCACCGCCAGTCTGCTGGGATCGGCCGTTCGAATGCTGGCAGAAAATCAGGAATTGCAACAGCAGCTGCGGGTCGATCCCGGTTTGATCCCCGCGTTTCTGGAGGAGGTAGTGCGCCTGGAGGCCCCCTTCAAGTTTCATTACCGTGTGGTGCGGCGGGAAGCCAGCCTCTGTGGCACCCTGCTCCAACCCGACGATTTGTTGTTGGTGAGCTGGGCAGCCGCCAACCGGGACCCAACACACTGGCCCGATGCTGACAGGCTGCTTATGGCGCGGCCCGCAGCTACACGTCATCTAGGCTTCGGCTATGGGATCCACTTCTGCATCGGTGCGCCGCTTGCTCGCCTCGAAGTGCGCGTGGCGCTGGAGGAACTACTGTCACGGACCCAGGGGATCAGCCTTGCTGCGGCCCGTCCGCCCGTGCACGTGCCGAGTCTATTCGTGCGCCGATTGCAGCATCTGCAGCTCGACTTGTCCTGACTGCCCCGCGCGCCTCAAGCGCCGCGTCCGTCAGATCGGCTCGAGCACCACCACCGGAATATTGCGATCGGTTTTCGCCTGGTAGTCGGCGTAGGGCGCATAGTAGTCCACCATCAGCTGCCACAGCCGCTCGCGTTCCTCACCCTCAGCGTCGCGCGCCCGAGCGTTGCAGCTATCGCTGGCTACCTGGACCTCCACATCCGGATTGGCCTCGAGGTTGAAATACCAGTCCGGATGGGCCGGTGAGCCACCCTTGGAGGCGATCACGCAGTAGCCACCGTCCCCCGTGGGGCGGTAGATCAGGGGCAGGGTCAGCTCCTTGCCGGATTTGCGCCCGGTGGTAGTCAGCAACAGGGTGGTCAGCATACCTTCGCCGCCACCCCGGGAGGCATCCCAGTAGTGGCCGGCCTCCGGATCGCGGCGATAGAGTTCGATATGTTCTTTGACCCAGTTGGGTAGAGAGTCGGGAATCTGTTCGCTCATTGGAGTTGCTCCGGGTAGTGACCGCCTGACAGCATAGCGCGTCAGGTCGGTGGTAAAAGCTGCGGTACCTTGGTAATCAGACCAGTATGGACCTAGAGGCGCCATCCTTTGTGTTCGCTGGCACCCACAAAGGAGCAACTTCTTTACTTTTCAAGCCGTCCCGACAGTCACCCTTCCGGCAGCAGCACCGTATCCACCGCCTCCGGCAACAGATCCGGGTAGTCCAGGGTGAAATGCAGGCCGCGGCTCTCCTTGCGCGCCTGGGCACAGCGGATCATCAGTTCCGCGACCATCGCCAGATTGCGCAGCTCAAGGAGGTCGTTACTGACCTTGTAATTGCTGTAGTACTCGTTGATTTCGGCCTGCAGCAGGGCGATCCGGTGCTCCGCCCGGGCCAGGCGCTTGTTGGTGCGCACAATACCGACATAGTCCCACATGAAGCGGCGCAGCTCGTCCCAGTTGTGGGAGATCACCACGTCCTCGTCGGAGTCGGTAACCTGGCTTTCGTCCCAGGCTGCTGCGGGGTGAGGCTGCGGCGCGTCGGCGATGGTGGCGGCGATTTCGGCGGCGGCGGATTGGGCGTAGACAATACACTCCAGCAGCGAGTTGCTGGCCATGCGATTGGCGCCGTGCAGGCCGGTACTGGAGGCTTCACCAATAACATAGAGCCCATCTACGTCGCTGCGCCCGGCGGTGTCCACTACCACGCCGCCGCAGGTGTAGTGGGCGGCGGGCACCACGGGAATGGGTTCGCGCGCGATGTCTATGCCCAGCTCCCGACAGCGGGCGCTGATGGTGGGAAAGTGCTCTTCGATGAAGTCTCTCGGCTTGTGCGAGATGTCCAGGTAGACACAATCGATACCCAGACGCTTCATCTCGTGGTCGATGGCGCGGGCGACGATGTCCCGCGGTGCCAGTTCGCCCCGGGCGTCAAAGCGGTCCATGAAGCGGCTGCCATCGGGCAACAGCAGTTTGCCACCTTCACCGCGGATGGCCTCGGTGATGAGGAAGGACTTCGCCTTAGGGTGGTACAGGCAGGTAGGGTGGAACTGGTTGAACTCCAGATTGGCCACCCGGCAACCGGCGCGCCAGGCGATGGCGACGCCGTCGCCGCTGGCACCGTCTGGATTGCTGGTGTAGAGATAGGCTTTGCTGGCGCCACCGGTAGCGAGCACCACTGCCCTGGCCTGGAACAGCTCCACCCGGTCGCTGCGGCGGTCAAAGATATAGGCGCCCTCGCAGCGCCCCTGGTGCAGGACTACATCCACTGCGACCCGGTGCGGATACACCTCGATATTGTCCGCCGCCAGCACCCGCTCGGTGAGGACCTCGGAAATCGCCCGCCCGGTCCGGTCCGCGGCGTGGATAATGCGGCGGTGGCTGTGGCCACCCTCCATGGCGAGGTGATATTCCTGGGCGGCATCCGGGAGGTGGTCGAAGTCCACCCCCTGGGCTACCAGCCACTCGACGCAGCTGCGGCTGTGGCTGACGGTAAAGCGCACCGCCTCTTCATTGCAGAGGCCGGCTCCAGCCACCAGGGTATCGGCGACGTGGGACTCCACGGTGTCCTCTGAGTCCAATACGGCTGCCAGGCCACCCTGGGCCCAGTAGGTAGAGCCCTCATTGAGATCGCCCTTGGTCAGCAGGGCGATGCGCAGGTGTGAGGGCAGGCGCAGGGCAGTACTGAGGCCTGCGGCACCGCTGCCGATGATCAGAACATCGTGCTGGAGAGAATGGCTGGACATGGGATTGGTGCTTGCTGCCTCTGGGTGGTGAAATATATTATGTGTCTCAATAACTTACGTAGCGTACAGTACGGCAGGTCACGGCACGGCGAGTATAAACGACGGGCCCCGGATTAAGGAAATGCAGGATTGCGGAACTTTTGTGGTAGCAGACCCTCATACAGGCAGCACGGCGCGGGGGTAAACGTAGTTGAGGCCGGCGTCAGTGCCAGTAGCCGGGAGTGGCTGTGGATAGAACTGTCATGCATCAGGGAAGGAGTCAGGACATGACAGCTGCGCCGACAGACCAGCAGCTCGTCGCGAGGGTGCAGAAGGGCGATTCCCGTGCGTTTGATATGCTGGTTTTGAAGTACCAGCACAGGATTCTCGGTTTGATCAGTCGTTATGTGCACGATTCCGATGAGGTTCAGGATGTCGCCCAGGAAGCCTTTATCAAGGCCTACCGGGCCCTGCCGCGGTTTCGTGGCGATAGCGCGTTCTATACCTGGCTATACCGGATTGCCATCAACACCGCCAAGAACCACCTGGTGGCGCGGTCCCGGCGCCCGCCGGGCTCGGATGTTGAAATCGGCGATGCAGAATATTTCGAGGGCGGCGGTGCCCTGCGCGAGATCGAAACCCCGGAAACTGCCCTGTTCGGAGCGGAGCTCAAACAGGTGGTAGAGCGGGCGATCAGGGAATTGCCCGATGATTTGCGCACAGCGGTAACTTTGCGCGAATTCGATGGTCTCAGTTATGAGGACATCGCCGAGATCATGGATTGTCCTGTCGGCACCGTCCGGTCGCGGATCTTTCGCGCCCGGGAAGCTATCGACAAGAAAGTACGCGAGCAGATCGACGGTGAGTAATATCAGCAGAGTGGAACCGGCTATGGCAAAATTTCACAGCAGCATTTTTTTGGTGTTCGGCAAGCAAGATAGAGGGTTGGTGCTATGACGGAGCAACTGCGGGAATCGCTCTCTGCCCTCATGGATGATGAGGCCAACGAATTGGAAGTGCAGCGGCTGCTGGGGCAGCTCGGCGAGGACGAAGCGCTGCGCCAGACCTGGGTCCGCTACAATCTGGCCCGGTCGGTTATCTCCGGGCAGCCCGTGGGCCGTCTCAACCTGGATATTTCGCAACAGGTCAGCGCCGCCATCGCCGCTGATGTCCGGCCCGCCGTCGGAGTCTGGCAGCGCTTGAGCCGGCCGGTGGCCAGCCTTGCAGTGGCGGCATCGGTGACGGCGGTGGTCGTCTTCGGTGGACAACAGCTGTATCAGGCAGGTGATCCCGGTGCTGGAGCTGCGGCCCCGGTGGCCGCCACGGGCGTTTCCGCAGTAGGTTTTGTCAACACCCTCGGCGCGGTGCCCCTGCGCGCCAGCTACGGCAATCAGACCATGCCGGAGCTCCAACCCGCCGCGCACACTGCCTATCGGGAACTTGCCCGTCAGCGCATGTACCTTTATATGCAGGAACACGCCGAACACGCGGCACTCAATTCTCCCCAGGGTCTAATTCCCTTCGCTCGCGTACCCCACATCGAGGAGTGAGTTCAAGGTGGTGAGCACTGCGCGATCCCTGTTCCACGCTCTGACCTTCGTTACCACCCTGTCTGCCTGTCTTGTCGCTGCGCCTGCGGCGCTCGCCACCACCTGTTCCGAAACTGATGCAGTGGCTCTGGGCTGGCTCGCGAAGATGTCCCGTAGCTACCGGGAGCTCGCTTATCAGGGTGTGGTAACGTTCCAGCGCGGTGACGACCTGCAAGTCATGCAGATTGCTCGCTCGGTAGAGTCCGGCCAGACACATGAGCTTCTCACCCGGCTTACTGGGCAGGGAGCACAGGTGGTTCGCGCCGGTCATCCTCTCGATTGCACCCACCCCGGTCAGCAGCTGCTTCAGCTGGGCGATCAATTGCCCGCATCGGGTTGCGGCATTGCAGAGTTCTACCGGTTTCAGGTGGGTGAGGGCAAGCGTATTGCCGGCCGCCTTGCGGTGAGGGTCGGGATTCAGCCCCGCGACATGTACCGCTATGGCTATATATTGGAGCTGGATCGAGAAACTGGTTTGTTATTGGGTCTCAGCACGCTCGGTCACGGTGACCAGACCCTTGAGCGCTTCCAGTTTGCGGACCTTCACTACGGCGATTCCGTCGCGCAACCTCGGGATGTGGCGACTGTGCACCCCGCCCGGCACCCGCATCCGGATGTTCCTGACGGCGGACCTGCGCTGACAGCGCCCTGGTCGGTGAACTGGCTACCTCGCGGCTTTACCCCGACCGACTCTGTAGCCGCGGTCAATGCTCGGCGCACGTTTACCGACGGGCTGGCCGTGTTTTCCATATTCCTTGAACAGCTGCCCCGCGAACTGCGGCCGGGCGAGGGTGTCGCCCGTGAAGGCAGCACGACCTCCTATACCCGCGGCATGAGTCTTGAGGGGCAGCCCATCCTGGTCACGGTAGTCGGCGAGGTGCCGTTGAACACCGCCCGCATGGTCGCCGACTCGGTCAGGTTGGTGCGTTGATGTCGACAGAAACCGGCCGAATTGTTGCCGTAGATGCCGACAGCCTGTGGGTTGAGACCATCCGCAAGAGTACCTGTGGCGCCTGCTCTGCGCAAAAGGGCTGCGGCCATGGTCTGTTGAACCGGATTCGCGATGGCCAGCGTGGCCTTGTGCGCGTCCTGCCGGGAGAGTTTTCCTTGGAGGACTGTCGGGTTGATGACGAGGTCAGTATCAGCCTGCCTGACGAGGTAATACTGCGCGGCTCGCTGATCGTCTATATGCTCCCTCTGGTGGCGATGCTTTCGGGGGCAGCTGCCGGCAGTCACTGGCTGCCCGGGTCACAGGACCTGGCCGCGGCGGCGGGCGC
>JBGTGB010000181.1:0-3127 GCA_041746975.1 Haliea sp.
CTGCAGCGAATGGGATGTCGCCGCCGGCCAGGCGCTGCTGGAGGCCGCGGGCGGCAGCGTGCTGGGCCTTGATGGCAAGCCCCTGCGCTATAATTGTCGCGAAACCTTGCTGAGCCCGCATTTTCTGGCGGTTGCGAACGCGGGCAACCCCTTGTGGCAGGAGCTATTGGCGAACCAGCGCCAGTTCGCCGTGCCTGCAGATGGCGTCTGAAGCCGCGCTTGTGCAGGGAAAGCAAGAAGGTATAGAGTTGTCGGTCACCGGGAATCTGCCTGGGCAGGAGCCAGTCCGAGAATGAATGAACCCCCGCGCAGCCTGTTTGGCAACGGCCAGGAAGACGCTGCCAACGAAGAGATCACCCCCGCCATGCGCTTGATGCAACTCATGGCACGGCACCGTGCGCTGGATGAAAAGATCGATGAACTGTACGATTTTCCATACAAGAACCAGATCCTGCTGCAGCGCCTGAAGAAGGAAAAGCTGCGTCTGAAGGATTGCATCGAACGCCTGAAGGACGAATTGATTCCGGATCTCAATGCCTAGTAACAGGAGATACACCATGCTCCAGTCAAGCTTAAGAAATGCCCCCATCACCCTGAGCGCCGTCCTGCTGTCTCTGGCGGCGCTGGCGACACAGGTGAGCGCCAACGATCCAGCGCCTACGGTTACCACCACCGCCCTGACCGGCAACCTGCACCTGCTGCAGGGCCGTGGGGGCAACGTGATGGCGTCCGTCGGCGAGGACGGAGTACTGATCATCGACGACGACTATGCGGAGATGGTGCCCGCCTACGAGGCAGCCCTGACCGACCTGGTCGGCGCCGACGCCAACCCGCGGTTTATCATCAACACGCACTGGCACCTTGACCATGTCGGCGGCAACCTGTTCTGGGCCGATCGCGGCGCGGTGGTAGTGGCGCACACCAACGTCCGTGAGCGCATGTCGACCCGGCAGGAAATGAAGTTCTTTGGTAGCGTGGTCGGACCCAGCCCTGCCGGCGCGCTGCCGGTCATCACCTATGGTGATTCGCTGGCGCTGCACTTCAACGGTGACGATATCGAGGTCCAGCATCACGCCTCCGCCCACACCGACGGCGACAGCGTCGTCTATTTCACCAGTGAGAACGTGGTCCACATGGGTGACCTGTTCTTCAAGGACGGCTTCCCCTTCGTCGACCTTGGCTCGGGTGGTTCAGTAGCGGGCTACGTCGCCGCCACGGATGCGGTGCTGGCGCGCGTGGATGACTCCACCGTGGTTGTTCCAGGCCATGGCAGCCTCGCCAACAAGGCCGATCTGCAGCGCTATCGGGATATGCTCGCCACGACCAGCGCCGCGGTACAGGCGCGCCTGGCTTCGGGTGAGTCCGTGGACAGCATTGTCGCAGCGGGTCTGGGCGAGGAGTGGGAGAGCTGGGGTGGCGGCTTTATCAATGAAGCCCAGTGGATCAGTTTTATTGCCAACAGCCCCTGAGCAGACACACCTAACCCGCGCTCGTTCAGGGCGCGGGATAGCTCCCCTCCAGCGTCAGCAACTTCATCTTGAGCGGCACGCCGCCGGCAAATCCGGTCAGTGAGCCGTTGGCGCCGATCACCCGATGGCAGGGCACTACGATCGGCAGCGGGTTGCGGCCATTGGCGGCCCCCACTGCACGTACCGCTTTCGGCTTGCCGATGACAAACGCGATATCCCGATAACTGCGCACCTCCCCCCAGGGGATGTCTGCCAGCGCCCTCCATACGCTCTCCTGAAATGGCGTGCCGCTGGCGGCCAGCGGCAGGTCGAAGCGTTGGCGCCGGCCGGCGAAGTACTCTGCAAGCTGGCTGCGGCCGGCATGCAGCACCCTGTCGGATTCGGTACTGTCCTGCTCACCACGATGTTGCCCGGGGAAGTTTATGGCGGTGAGGTGCTTCCCGTCGCTCACCAGCTGCAGCGGCCCCAGGGGGCTGTCGATCGTCAGTATGTTCACGCTTGGCTCTCCTTCATGTGCCGAGGCTGCGCCACAGCAGGTTGGCGGCATAGGCGCGCCAGGGTCGCCAGCGCTCGCTGGCCTGGTGCAGTGGTTCTGTAGCCTCAGGCAGGTCTTCCCAGGCGCGCATCAGGCCCAGGTCGCTGGGTGGGAATGCATCGGGCTGGCCGTGCCCGCGCATGGCCACCATGGCCGCGGTCCAGGGTCCAACGCCGGGCAGGGCCAGCAGCTCTGTCCCGTTTAGGTCCTCGCCGCTAGCCAATAGCTTGCAGACAGCGCGCAGGGTCTCGCGGCGACGGGAGGGCATGGGGAAGTGCCTGTCTTCCAGCGCGGCAATCGCCGCCGGGGTTGGAAATTCCCGCGCGTTCCCGGGTGCGGGGGCCGCGGCGGCGGCCAGCCTCGAGCACACGGTGCGTGCCGCCACGATGCTGACCTGCTGGCCGACGATAGCCCGCACCGTTGCCTCCTCGACACTCCAGCAGACCGGGGAACGCACGCCGGGGAACCGTTGCAGCAGTGCGGCCAGCGCCGGCTCCTGCCCCAGTGCCGCAGCGATGACATCGGGGTTGGCGTCCAGGTCGAACATGCGTCGCACCCGCTGTACCACCGGCATCATGGCGGCGAGGTCGGGCAGCCGCAGCTCCAGTTCAAGGGCCTGGCGGGCGGGCAGATAGCGCACACCGATCTCGCCCTGCTGCTGTTGCCACAGGACTGTACGCCGGTAGCTTCCCTCAGCGACCGCCTCAACCCCGTCCACCGCGTGGCGGCTGAAGAAATCCAGCACCCCGGCCCAGTCATAGGGCGGCCGGTACTGCAATTGCAGACAAATATCCGCGCGGCTGGAACTGCCCTGCCGTGGGCGCCGCATGGCGCTGGGCGGCTTACCGAAACTGCCCTGGAAGGCACTGTTGCAGCGCCGCAGGCTGCCAAAGCCGGCAGCGTGGGCGATGTCTATGATTGGCAGGGAGGTTTCCTGCAGCAGCTGGCGGGCAAACAGCAGACGCTGGTTGTGGGCTACCGCGACCGGCGAGACACCCAGCTCGCGCTGGAACAGTTTGCGCAGGTAGCGCTCGCCGACGCCCAGTCGCGCGCAGAGTTCGGCCAGGCTGCCCTCATTGAGCGCTCCCGCGCGGATCAGCCCCAGGGCGCGCTGCACCGTGAC
>JBGTGB010000182.1:0-5550 GCA_041746975.1 Haliea sp.
GTTCTGCGGCCGGGTCAGCAGCGCCGGGGTTGGCGGCGTGCACGGTGCGCCGGGAGAGAATGAGGACATCCTGGTACATCGGCTGCCCCGGCTTGAGGCCCTGGCGCTGCTGGCGCAGGACCGTATTCCCAACGGCCATACCCTCATCGCTCTGCAGTGGCTGCAGTTGCAGGGCGACGCACTGCGCCAGCGCTGGAACCGTTGATGGTCGCCCCCACCGCATGAACCCGCCCCTGTGAGTGCCGCCAGCCCATCCGGCAGCCCGGAGCCTGTCAACCCCCCCGGACTGCTGCGTTCCAGTGCGGTGGTGGGCAGCATGACCATGCTGTCGCGGGTGCTGGGCCTGCTGCGGGACGTGGTGATGGCGGCGGTTGTCGGTGCCAGCGCCAATGCCGACGCCTTTTTCGTGGCTTTCAAGATCCCCAATTTCCTGCGCCGCCTGTTTGCGGAAGGGGCGTTCGCCCAGGCTTTTGTGCCGGTGTTGGCGGACTACAAGGAGGAGGGCAGTATTGCCGCGGTGCGCGCCCTCATTGACCGGGTGGCCGGGGTGCTGGGCGGGGTCCTGCTGGTGGTCACGACCCTGGCAATTCTGGCGGCGCCCCTGGTGGCGGCCCTGTTCGCCCCGGGATTTGTCGGCGACGCCTACAAGTTCGAGCTCACGTCGCAGATGATTCGCATCACCTTCCCTTATCTGCTGCTGATCTCCATGACCGGCTTCTGCGGCGCCATTCTCAACAGCTATGGCCGCTTTGCGGTGCCCGCCCTGACGCCGGTATTTCTCAACCTGTCCCTCATTGCGGCGGCGCTGGTGGCCGCGCCCTGGTTCGAGGAACCGGTGTTTGCCCTGGCCTGGGGGGTGGCGTTGGCGGGGGTGGTGCAGCTGCTGTTCCAGCTGCCCTTCCTGTACCGGCTGGACCTGGTGCCCCGGCCGCGCTGGGACACCCGCCACCCGGGGGTGCGGCGGATTCTCAAGCTGATGGTGCCGGCCCTGTTCGGGGTTTCGGTGAGCCAGATCAACCTGTTGCTGGACACCGTGCTGGCGTCCTTCCTGCCCACCGGCAGTGTCTCCTGGCTGTACTATTCCGACCGCCTGATGGAGCTGCCACTGGGGGTGTTCGGCGTTGCCATTGCTACCGTTATCCTGCCCAGTCTCTCGGCCCATCGGGCCGGTCTGCGCATGCAGCAGTTCAGCCAGACCCTGGACTGGGCCGTGCGCTCGGTATTGCTGATCGCCGTGCCGGCCGCGGTCGCCCTGCTGGTGCTGGCGGAGCCGATACTGGTGACCCTGTTCCAGTACGGCAAGTTCCGCCTCGAGGATGTGAGCATGGCGGCCTTGAGCCTGCAGGCCTACAGCCTGGGCCTGGCGGCCTTCATGCTGATCAAGGTGCTGGCGCCGGGCTTCTATGCGCGCCAGAACATAGCCACCCCGGTGAAGATCGGCATCATTGCCATGGCCGCCAACATGGTGCTCAACCTTCTCTTCGTGTTACCCCTGATGTACCTCTACAACACCGGCCACGTGGGGCTGGCGCTGGCGACCAGCGTGGCCGCCTTCCTCAATGCCGGGCTGCTGCTGCGCGGTCTGCTGCGAGAGGGCGTCTACGTATTTCAGCCGGGCTGGGGCGTCTACGGCGGGCGGCTGCTGACGGCCACCGCGGCCATGGTGATCGTCGTGCTCTGGCTGTGTCCGCCCACGGCGACCTGGGTTGCCTGGAGCCTGCAGCAGCGGGTAGGGTGGCTGGCGCTGACCTGCGGCGCCGGTGGTGCCGCTTACCTGGCGGTGCACATCGCCCTGGGCACCCGCCTCAGGCACTTGCGGACACCGATACCACCCCCGTGAAGCCGCACTGGCATAGGCTATAGCGACGCTTTTCGCTATACTCCCGGGTTCGATTTGACAGGGTATTTCCCAGTTCATGGAGCTTATCAGAGGCCTGCACAACCTCGGCCCCTCACATCGCCCTTGCGTGGCCACGATAGGCGCCTTTGATGGAGTCCATCTCGGCCACCAGGCGGTGATTCGGCAGCTGCAGGCGAAGGCTTCCGAGTTCTTGCTGCCGTCGACGGTGATCGTGTTCGAGCCCCTGCCGCGGGAGTACCTGGCGCCGCTGGACGCGCCGGCGCGAATCATGAGCTTCCGGGAAAAGTTCCTCGCCCTGGAGGACCTGGGGGTGGACCGACTGCTGCGGATCCAGTTCAACGAGGAATTGCGCAGTACCTCGGCCCAGGCTTTCCTGGAGCGCATTTTTGTAAGCGGCCTCGGGGTGCGCTATATCGTGCTGGGGGATGACTTCCGCTTCGGCAACGACCGCGAAGGTGACATAGAACTTATCCAGCAGCAGGGGCAGCGCTTCGGCTACGAGGCGGGTTCCACCGAAACCTTCGAGCTTGAAGGTGAGCGTGTCAGCAGCACCCGCATCCGCAAGGCGCTGGCGGACGGAGATTTCAAGCTGGCGGAGCGGCTGCTGAGCCGCCCCTACCGGATCAGCGGCAAGGTGGTGTATGGCCGCCAGCTGGGGCGTGAGCTGGGCTTTCCCACCGCCAACATGGAGCTGCACCGCCTGCGTGCGCCACTGTCAGGCGTGTATGTGGTTACCGTCAGCGGGGCAGGGCTAGTGGATGCTCCCGCGGTGGCCAATGTCGGCACCCGGCCCACGGTGAACGACAGCATCCGGGCCAACCTGGAAGTGCACGTCCTCGAGGGCAAACCGCAGCTCTACGGCAAGCACCTGCAGGTAACCTTCCTGCACAAGCTGCGGGAAGAGGAAAAGTTCGACTCGGTGCAGGAGCTGCAGCAGCAGATCGCGTGCGATGTCGCAGACGCCCGCAGCTGGCTGGCGGCACATAAGAACGGCAGCGGCAAGGTCCGCGCCGGCTAATATATTGGAAGGGGATTGAGAGTTGCATGAGTGATTACAAGGACACGCTGAACCTGCCGCAGACGGCGTTCCCGATGAAGGCCAGCCTGGCCCAGCGGGAACCCGAGCGGATCAAGCAGTGGCAGGAGCGCGGCCTGTACCAGAAGATTCGCACTGCCAGCGCGGGCCGGCCTAAGTTCATTCTCCATGACGGCCCGCCCTACGCCAATGGCGACCTGCACCTGGGGCACGCGGTCAACAAGGTGCTGAAGGACATTATCGTCAAGTCGCGCACCCTGGCGGGTTTTGACGCGCCTTACGTGCCGGGCTGGGACTGCCATGGCCTGCCCATTGAACTCAACGTCGAGAAGAAAGTCGGCAAGCCGGGAGTAAAAGTATCCGCCGCCGAGTTCCGCCAGAAATGCCGCGATTATGCCGCCGGCCAGGTGGACCGCCAGCGCAACGACTTTGTGCGCATGGGCGTAGTGGGGGACTGGGACAATCCCTACCTGACCATGGACTTCCAGTTCGAGGCGGATATCGTCCGCACTCTCGGCCACATCATCGACAACGGCCATCTGCACAAGGGCTTCAAGCCAGTGCACTGGTGCCTGGACTGCGGCTCCGCCCTGGCGGAGGCTGAGGTGGAGTACGAGGAGAAGCGCTCCACAGCGGTGGATGTGGCCTTCGTTGCCGTGGACTCCGCAGCCATCAGCGCCGCCTGCGGCAGCGACTACGATGGCGAGGTCGCCGTGCCGATCTGGACCACAACCCCCTGGACCCTGCCGGCCAATATGGCAGTGAGCCTGCATCCGGAGCTGGACTACGTTTTGCTGGCGGGTGAGGGCCGGGCCCTGGTCGTTGCGGAAGCGCTGGCGTCCACGGTGGCGGCGCGCTATGGGCTGCCGGCGGTCGACATCCTCGGCCGCTGCAAGGGCAAGGCCTTGGAGCACCAGCTGCTCATACACTGCTTCCAGCAGCGGCAGGTACCGGTGATCCTGGGTGACCATGTCACTACTGAGGCAGGAACCGGTGCCGTACATACCGCGCCGGCCCACGGCCAGGACGACTTCGTGGTCGGCGAGATCTACGGCATTGAGGTCTACAACCCGGTTGGCGGCAATGGTGTCTACCTGCCCGACACCGAGATCTTCGCCGGCCAGCACGTGTTCAAGATCGACCAGCCCATGGTCGAACTGCTGACTGCCCGCGGCGTGCTGCTGCACAGCGAGGGCTACGACCATTCATATCCCCACTGCTGGCGGCACAAGACGCCGATCATTTTCCGCGCCACCCCACAGTGGTTCATCAGCATGCAGCAGAACGGTCTGCTGCGAGGCGCCCTGGATGCAGTGGAGCAGGTGCAGTGGATTCCCGACTGGGGCAAGGCGCGTATCGATGCCATGCTGGCGCAGCGTCCGGACTGGTGTATCTCTCGCCAGCGCGCCTGGGGCTCGCCCATCACCCTGTTTATCCACCGGGAGAGCGGGGAACTGCACCCGCGCACCGCGGAGTTGATCGAGGCGGTGGCGTTACTGATTGAGCAGCGCGGCATCGAAGCCTGGTTCGAACTTGAGCCCGCTGAGCTGCTGGGTGCGGAAGCGGCGGAATACGAGAAGGTCAGCGACACCCTGGATGTGTGGTTTGATTCCGGTGTGACCCACGCCTGCGTGCTGCGCCGGCGGGATGAGCTGCAGGCCCCGGCAGACCTTTATCTGGAGGGATCCGACCAGCACCGGGGCTGGTTCCAATCCTCCCTGCTGACCGGGATCGGCGCCTACGGCGAAGCACCCTATAGGCAGGTGCTGACCCACGGCTTCACCGTCGACGCCCAGGGCCGCAAGATGTCCAAGTCCCTGGGCAATGTGATCGCCCCCAATACAGTGATGAACGACCTCGGTGCCGACATCCTGCGCCTGTGGGTGGCGGCGACGGATTACCGCGGCGAGCTCACGGTCTCGGACGAAATCTTCAAGCGCACGGCGGACTCCTATCGTCGCATCCGCAACACCGCGCGCTTCCTGCTCTCCAACCTCACCGGTTTCGATCCGGCTGCGGATGCGCTGCCCTTCGATGAGCTGCTGTCCCTGGATCGCTGGGCTATCGACCGCGCCGCGCGTCTGCAGGCTGAGATCGTCCAGGCCTATGAGGGCTACCAGTTCCACCAGATCTACCAGAAGCTGCACAACTTCTGCAGCAACGACCTGGGCGGCTTCTACCTGGATGTGATCAAGGACCGCCAGTACACCACCCGCGCTGACAGCCGCGCCCGGCGCTCGGCCCAGACTGCCCTTTACCATATCGCCGAGGCGCTGGTGCGCTGGGTGGCGCCTATCCTCAGCTTTACCGCCGAGGAAATCTGGGAGAACCTGCCCGGCACACGGCCGGAGTCGGTGTTCCTGTGTCAGTGGCACGACCAGCTGCACACCCTCGCTGGCGGCGAGACCATGGGCCGGGATTACTGGCAGCAGGTCATGGCCGTGCGCGCCGCAGTAAACCGCGAAATCGAGGTGCAGCGCACGGCTGGTCTGGTGCGCGGCTCACTGGACACCGCTGTGACCCTGCACGTTTCCGCGGAGCTGCAGGCCCTGCTGGAGCAGTTGGCCGACGAGCTGCGTTTTGTGCTCATCACCTCGGCCGCCACGCTGCAACCGTTGGCCTCCGCCCCGGGCACCGCCGCGGCAACGGAGCT
>JBGTGB010000183.1:0-2416 GCA_041746975.1 Haliea sp.
CGGCTGCGGCGCTTGCCGCCGGTGCCAGGCGAATATCTCCGCCTGCTGCGCCATTTCCGCAGCCAGCTCCAGGGCCTTGACCTGCTCGCGCAGGGCCGCGGCCGAGGGCAGGGTCTGCCAGTCGCGGCGCAAGGACCGCAGGGGCTGAATAACCCTTTGCCGCCACTCCGCCACACTGTTCTCCAGCGCCCGCCACTGACTCTGGTCCAGCTCAAGGTCCTGCCGCGACAGCCAGGCGGCGTAAAGCAGGAGGTTTACATCCGCGGCACAGCGGTCCTGGGCCTCAATGCAGACAGCGGCCACTTCCGGGCCCGCGTAGAGCTCCAGGGAAAAATCCCACAGCGGGTTGTTCATTCTGGCTCCCAATCAAGGCTGCGAGTAGAATTCTCGGCCTGATGATCATATTACGCGATATCGAACTGCGCCGGGGCAGCAAGCTGCTGCTGGAGGGCGCCAACGTGACCCTGCAACCGGGCCAGAAACTCGCCCTGATCGGGGCCAATGGCAGCGGTAAATCCAGCCTGTTCGCCATGCTGCTGGGACAGCTGCAGGCCGATGTCGGCGAGATAGAGGGCATGAACAACCTGCGCCTGGCACACATGGCACAGGAGGTGGCGACCACGGATGAAACCGCGGGTCGCTACGTCATGCAGGGCGATGCACCACTGGCACGCCTTACCGCCGACCTTGCGGCGGCGGAAAAAGAAGGCAATTTCCAGCGCGCCGCGACCCTGCACACGGCAATGGAAGATGCTGACGGCTACAGCGCTGAGCGGCGCGTGGCGCGTCTGCTGCAGGGCCTGGGATTCGCTGACGCTGCCGCCGGGCGCCCGGTGAGCGACTTCTCCGGTGGCTGGCGCATCCGCCTGAACCTGGCGCGGGCGCTGATGACGCCCTCGGACATGTTGCTGCTCGACGAACCCACCAACCACCTGGACCTCGATGCCACCCTGTGGCTGGAGCAGTGGCTGCAGAGCTACCCCGGCACCCTGCTGATGATCTCCCATGACCGGGATTTCATCGACGCCACCTGCGAACGCATCCTCAGCATTGAAGGTGGCCAGTTGCAGTCCTGGAAGGGTAACTACTCCGATTACGAACGTCTGCGGGCCGAAATGTTGGCCAACCAGCAGGCCAGTTTCGAGAAGCAGCAGGTGCGGATTGCGCACATCGAGGATTTCGTGCGCCGCTTCCGCTACACGGCCACCAAGGCGCGCCAGGCCCAGAGCCGGATCAAGGAGCTGGAGCGTATGCAACAGCTGGCGCCGGCCCACATCGATTCACCTTTTGACTTCGTATTCCCCCCGGCCGGCAAGAGCAGCGATCCCCTGTTGCGGCTGGACGAGGCAACCCTGGGTTACGCAGGTACGCCGATTCTACGCAATGTAACCCTGATGCTGCGCCCCGGTTCCCGCATCGGCCTGCTGGGCAAGAACGGCGCCGGCAAGTCCACCCTGCTGAAAAGCCTGATCGGCAAGTTGCCGCTGCAGGCGGGCACGCGCGCACCGGGTGAGCACTGCCGCGTCGGCTACTTCGACCAGCAGCAGCTGGAGGCACTGGACCTGCGAGCCAGCGCCACTCTGCACATCCAGCGCCTGAGTCCCGAGGCCCGGGAGCAGGAGATCCTCAATTTTCTCGGTGGCTTCAACTTTCGTGGCGATTTCGCCACCAAGCCCATCGCAGCGTTCTCCGGCGGTGAGAAAGCCCGCCTGGCGCTGGCGCTGGTGGTCTGGCAGCGGCCCAACCTGCTGGTGCTGGACGAACCGACCAACCACCTGGACCTGGACATGCGCAATGCCATGGAAATGGCCCTGCAGGGCTATGAAGGTGCCCTGATTCTGGTCAGCCACGACCGCCACCTGCTACGCAATACCGCTGATGAACTGCTGCTGGTGCACGACGGCGTGGTCGAAGAGTATGAAGACGACCTCAAGGCCTATGAAAAATGGATCCTGGCCAGCTATCGCAGCAGTGACAAGCCCGCTACCAGCGCCGCCCCCGTAGCAGAGAGTAGCCGCAAGGAAAAGCGCCAGCAGGCAGCCGCCCAGCGCGCCAAGCTGCGACCCCTGCAGCAGGACATCAGCAAAACCGAGCGGGCCATGGCCGCAGCGGAGCAGGGATTGGCGAGGCTGCAAGAGCAACTGGCCGCTCCCGAGCTGTACACCGATAGCGGCAAGGCAGAGCTGGGGCGGCTGCTGAAAAAGGAAGGCGAGCTGAAAACGCAGGCTGAGCAGCAGGAGGAACGCTGGCTGGAGCTGCAGCAGGCGCTGGAGGAACTCAACGCCGCTCTGGCTGCAGATTAGGGGCGGCCGCGGTCTCCCGCAATAGCAGTTTGGCGGTGCGCGGCAAACGCTTGATCGCTGCCTCCCGCTGCTGGGCTGCGCCCCGATTCGCCGCCGGCTCCCACCACAGCAGC
>JBGTGB010000184.1:0-11424 GCA_041746975.1 Haliea sp.
CGCCGACATGCACCAACACCGCACCACGCTTGCCCCCTACCGTAGCACCCAGGCGGCTCTCCGCCGCCAGCCGGCGCAGCTCCTCGGGACTGGGCTGGGCACCGCGGTGATCCGCGATAGCGACCTCACCAATGCCGATAACCGGTTCGATCAGGACGAGATCCCGGGCCACATCTCCCGTCAGCGTGACCGGCGGCACCCTGTAGGAGCCACTGTACATGTAGGCGTCCAGGCCGCGCGCTCGCAGGGCCATCACGCTGGCGTACAGCACTTCCAGGCTGCGACCCAGGGCATCGGTACCCAGAGCTCCAATCGGACAGGTCACGCCGGCGCGAACGAAGGCCTCGAGCGGCACCTCCGCGGTGCGGTTGGCAAAGCCGCCCTCACCACCGCCGCCGCAAGGGTGCGTCAACAGATCTACCAGCCCGGGGAGCAAGCAGCGCCCCCCGGCATCGAAGCGCTGAACTGCCGTACCCTGCAGGTCAATCTGCTCGGCGACCGCGGCGATTCGCCCATCCGCCACCAGTACCTGCTGCAGGCCCAGTGGTCGGGGAGAGTGCACGAGAGCGTTGTGAATCAGGGTAAGCATCAGATCTCCAGGCACTGGCGCCTACCGGTAACCGACTGCGCTGGCGACCAGGATCGCCGCGCTCGCCAGTACCAGCAACACGAGTAAGAAAAACGCGCTTGCGCGCAGCCATTGCAACCAGTCCAGGCGGGCGGCGCCGAGGCAGGCCATGAGCCCCGCTGAGGTCGGTACCGCCAGATTGGTCAAGCCATCACCGAGCTGGAACGCCAGCACCGCGATCTGGCGGCTCACGCCCACCAGGTCGGAGAGCGGTGCCATCAGGGGCATGGTCAGCGCCGCCTGGCCCGATCCGGAACTGACAAAGAAGTTGAACAGGCCCTGACCCAGCAGCATCAGCCATGCCGCCAGCGCTGCCGGCAGGCCGCTGAGGGCGGCGCTGGCATGATAAAGAAAGGTGTTCAACAGGCTCGGGGCTGTCGGGTCGTCACCCCCCAGCAGAAACACGATACCGCGGGCAAAGCCGACTACCATCGCCGCCGGCAGCAGCTCCATGGCGCCGCGGCGAAACGCCTCCACGGCTGCGTTGGCGGTGAGTCCATTGAGCCGGAACACGCAGCCTAGTAAGCCCGCCGCAACACCCAGCACCGCAAACTGGGTGGCGATCTCCGGCAGGTAGTACCCGGCGGCAACGACCCCCCAGATCATCCAGGCGATGGTGAGAAACAGGGCGGCAATAATCCAGCGATCACCGTGCAGCAGGGGGGCCTGTACGGTATGCGCCGCAGCAGCCGATGGCTCTGCTGGCACACTGTGGTGGCGGGCGGCGTAGTGCAGGGTCAGTGCCAGGCCGGTCAGGGTAAAAACCAGCCACAGCACGAGCCGGAACTCCATGCCACTCAGCAGCGGCAGGCCCGCGATGCCCTGGGCAATCGCAAGGCTGAAGGGATTCATCCAGGACGTGGCAAAGCCGATCTGGGTCGCGACATAGGTGACCATTACCGTGGTCACACCGTCATAGCCAAGGCGCCGCATGACCGGCAGCAGCATGAGCACAAAGGGCGCCACCTCTTCCCCCATGCCGAACACCGCACCGCTTAGGGAAAACACCAGAAACAGGCTGCTTAGAAGCAGGCTGCTGTTGTCACCACATAATCCCGCTATCCGCCCTATGCCCCGGTCGATGGCGCCAGTGGCCATGACGACACCGAAAGCGCCGCCGGTAATCAGAATAAACGCAATGATGCCGACAGCGCCGCCGCTGCGGCTGCCGGACACCAGGCCCTCGTACAACGCGTTGAACAGGCCCGGCTGGCCGTCGCTGGCAAACAGCGGCAGGCCCCCACCGGGAACACTGCGGAAACTGTCAGGATCAATCAGAGATACGGGACGCCCGTCGCGCAGCACTTCCTCAACGGCAAACAGGCCGGGGTCAATGAGAAAGCTCAGAGCGTAGACCAGCAGCGCTATGGCCCCCAGGATCAGGTAGGTATCGGGCATCCGCGAGGACGCATTGCTCCCCGCCTCATTCGCCATCGACGACGTTGCTCCCCTGGTCGAGAATGCGATTGATACGGGACAGGGCTTCCACCGCCTCGTCCTTATGGTGGCTGCCGATCTCCACTACCAGGGCATTCAGCAACACTTCTACGGCAGCCGTGGTGCTGGTAAACGTCATGCCCTGGGCGGACACCAGCAGGGGGTGAGTCGCGAGGCCCACCGCCGGAGCCGTGGCGCGATCGGTTATGGCCACGGTCGTCACGCCCCGCTCCCCGGCTTCCTGCAGAACTTCCAGGGTATCCCGCGAGTAGGGAGGGAAGGAAAACGCCAGCACGACATCGGTAGCACGCAGCGTCGCCAGTTGCTCACGGGGGGAGGTGTAGCGGGTCCCGAGACTGTTCGCGCGCAGACCATGCTCGGTGAACAGATAGGCGGAGAGATCAGCCAGATGAGCGGATATGCCGAGGCCGAAGGTAAATATGTGGTCGCCGCGAAAGAGTGCCGTGGCCGCGCTGCGAAACTGGCTCCGGTCCAGCTCCTCTACCGTGCGGCTGATATTGTGTACCGCCAGACGGGCGACGGCGGCCAGTGCATCCTTGTGAATGTCCTGCCGTTGCGGAGCTGCGCCGCCGGTTGCCTGCAGGGCCCGCTCTTCACGCAGGGTTTCGACCAGCGCCATCTTCAGGCGAGCGTAACCGCTGTAGCCAATACGCTGGGCAAAGCGGACGACAGTCGCTTCGGAGGGGCCGGTAGTCGCGGCCATCTCGAGAATGTACAGGAACGGCGCTTCGGACAGGTGATTGAGTAGATAATCCGCGATGACTCGCTGCTGCCGGGTCAGTTCGCCGGAATGCTCAAGAATGCGCTGGCGGAGCCCGGGGCCGCCTTCCTGCTGCATCTTTTTTGAATGTTTATTTTTCATAGCTAAATCCTATATGTAGTTTTTATTTCAGTCAAAGAAATTATTTCACCAACTTATTTTCAATTTAAACTTTTATTATCAATGTTTTAACAGATATTACTCAGGTATTTTATTACCTAAATCCGCAGGAGAATATAAGAACGCTGAAATTTTTCCTTCAGAATTAGGCCAAAATCCTACCAAGAACGGTAGATGGCCTTTCGCAGAGAAAGCCCAGACTGGGCCAGTTGAACTCAATCGGGCAGTAGCAGGCCTACCTCATTGCCCTCGTACACCACGGGCCAGGTTCTGAGGTGGCGGCAGGGCTCTTCGGACGCATGCAGCAGGCGCCCGTCAGTCAGGGAGAAGCGGTAGTGGTGCAGGGGACACTCGAGCACTCCCGCCTCTATGCGGGCGCTGTCGAGTGGATGTTCGCGATGGGGGCAGCGGGGTTCGAGCAGATACAGCTCACCGTCGTGCTGCAACAGCAACAGCGCCAGTGAGTCGAAGCGAAACTGGCGCCGGTAGTTGTCGTGGAGGTTGATCAGTTTTTCCAGGGGCTGGAAACGCATAATCGTGCATCCGCCGGGATACTGCTATTGAGCATAGCAGCTGACCAACCTAGAGCAGGTCAATCAGCCGTCGTGCCGCCAGATAGGGCGTGGTGCTGCCCTCCTCTACCGCCTGTTCCAGTTCGGGCAGCAGGGCGTTGATACGCGGATTCTGCCGCAAGCGCTGCAACAACAGCTCCTGCAACAGCTGCCGCATCCAGTCCCGGTTCTGCCGTGCGCGCTTGCGCTGGAAAGCATCGGCTTTCAGGGCCTGGAAATAATAGTCGACAATCATGCCCCAGACCGCGTCTATACCTTCATTCTTCAGCGCCGAGCAGGTCATCACCTGGGGCGTCCAGAAGCTGCTGTGGCGCAGCAGGTGCATGGCGGACAGGTAATGCTGGCGGGCCTGCCTGGCGAGTAGCACGCTGTCGCCGTCGGCCTTGTTGATCACCAGGGCGTCGGCCAATTCGAGAATCCCCTTCTTGATACCCTGCAGCTCGTCACCGCCGCCCGGGAGCATCAGCACCATGAAGAAATCCACCATGCCGGCTACCTGGTACTCGGACTGGCCGACACCGACCGTCTCCACGAGAATCACGTCGTAACCGGCGGCCTCGCACAGGAGCATGGTTTCCCGGGTTTTTTGCGCCACGCCGCCCAGGGCACCTGAAGTTGGCGACGGGCGGATAAAGGCCTCGTCACGCCGCGACAGCTGCTCCATGCGGGTCTTGTCGCCGAGGATGGAGCCACCGGCAACGGGCGAACTTGGGTCCACGGCCAGCACCGCGACCTTTTTCCCCTGGCTGATCAGGTAGAGTCCGAAAGTTTCGATGAAGGTGGACTTGCCGACCCCGGGCACGCCGGAGATGCCGACGCGGATGCTGTTGCCGGTGCCGGGCAGCACGGCCTCCAACACAGCCTGAGCCTCCTCCCGGTGGGACTCCAGCGAGCTTTCCACCAGGGTGATAGCCTTGGCCAGGGCGCGTCGATTGCCCCCTCGCAGCGCGTCGAGATCAATACTGGTCACGGTTTCAGGCCGCGCCCTGAGCCTCGTTGACCGCGTCCAGCACATCCCGGGCACAGACTGGAATCGGGGTGCCCGGTCCGAAGATGCACTTGACCCCCGCTTCGTAGAGGAAATCATAGTCCTGGCGTGGAATGACGCCGCCCGCAATCACCACCACATCCCCGGCGCCCTGCTTGCGCAACTCTTGCACCAGCTGTGGAATCAGGGTCTTGTGACCGGCCGCCAGCGAGGAGGCGCCGACCACATGGACGTCGTTCTCGATAGCCTGGCGCGCTACTTCTTCCGGCGTGGAGAACATGGGCGACAGGTCGATGTCGAAGCCAACATCGGCGAATGCGGTGGCAACCACCTTGGCACCGCGGTCGTGACCGTCCTGGCCCATCTTGCACACCAGCATGCGCGGGCGGCGGCCGTATTTGCTGACGAACTCATCGATATCCATGCTGATTCCCTGCCAGTTCGCGTCCTGCTGGAAGGCCGAGCCGTAGACCCCGGACACAGTTTGGGCCTGGGCATTGAAACGCCCGAACTCGCGCTCCATGGCGAAGGAGATCTCCCCCACCGTGGCCCGGCGCCGGGTGGCCTCGATAGACAAGGCCAGCAGATTGCCCTCGCCGCTGACCGCCGCCTGGTAGATCTGCTCAAGGATGTCTTCCACCGCCGCCTCATCGCGATTTTCGCGGACACTGGCCAGGCGCGCCAGCTGCGAAGTGCGGACCGCGTCATTGTCGATCTGCAGCACGTCGAACACGCTGGCGTCGTCGGTGCGGTATTTATTGACCCCTACAATCACATCTTCGCCGCGGTCGATCCGGGCCTGCTTGCGCGCCGCCGCCTCTTCAATGCGCAGCTTGGGCATGCCGGTTTCGATTGCCTTGGCCATGCCACCGGCCTGCTCGACCTCCTCGATCAGCTCCCAGGCCTTGTCGGCGATGGACTGGGTGAGGCTTTCCATCATGTAGGAGCCGCCCCAGGGATCGACCACATTGGTGATCCCGGATTCTTCCTGAATGATCAGCTGAGTATTGCGCGCTATACGCGCCGAGAATTCAGTGGGCAGGGCGATCGCCTCGTCCAGGGCATTGGTGTGCAGGGACTGGGTGCCGCCAAACACCGCGGCCATAGCCTCGATGGTGGTGCGTACCACGTTGTTGTAGGGGTCCTGCTCGGTCAGGGACCAGCCGGAGGTCTGGCTGTGGGTGCGCAGCATGGAGCTCTTGGGATTCTGCGGGTTGAACTCGCTGACGATCCGCGTCCAAAGCAGGCGCGCCGCACGCAGCTTGGCGATCTCCATGTAGAAGTTCATGCCGATGCCCCAGAAGAAAGAGAGCCGCGGCGCGAACTCATCGATGTCCAGGCCCGCTGCGAGGGCGGTACGGATGTACTCCTTGCCGTCTGCCAGGGTGTACGCCAGCTCCAGCGCGGCGTTGGCTCCCGCTTCCTGGATGTGGTACCCGGAAATCGAAATAGTGTTGAAGCGGGGCATGTTGCGCGAGCAGTAGGCGATGATGTCGCCGATGATCTTCATGCTCGGCGCCGGCGGGTAGATGTAGGTGTTGCGCACCATGAACTCTTTCAGGATGTCGTTCTGGATGGTGCCAGCCAACTGCTCCTGCTTCACACCCTGCTCTTCCGCGGCAACGATATAGCCTGCGAGAATCGGCAGCACGGCGCCGTTCATGGTCATTGATACCGAGACCTGATCCAGCGGAATCTCGTCGAACAATATTTTCATGTCCTCGACGGAATCAATCGCAACACCGGCCTTGCCGACATCGCCGGTCACCCGCGGGTGATCGGAGTCATAGCCACGGTGGGTGGCGAGGTCAAAGGCCACCGACACACCCTGGCCACCGGCGGCGAGCGCCTTGCGATAGAAGGCATTGGATTCCTCGGCGGTGGAGAAGCCCGCGTACTGGCGGATGGTCCAGGGCCGGCCCGCATACATCGTGGCCTGCGGCCCACGCAGGTAGGGAGAAAGCCCAGGCATGGTATTGGTGTACTCGAGGTTCTCCAGGTCTTCGGCGGTATACAGGGGCTTGACGTCGATGCCTTCCGGCGTGTTCCAGGTCAAGGTCTCGATGCCCTTGCCCTTGAGGCCCTTCTCCGCTTCAGCGCGCCAGCTCTCGGGATTGGCGCTGGCCGGGTTGTAGATCTTGTCGCTCATGGTAACTGTCTCCGCAGGCCCGCTCAGTGTTCGTCGGCGGGCTGGTTGATTTCGATCAGGACGCCGTCACAGCTTTTCGGGTGGATGAAGATCACCCGGGAGTTGTGGGCGCCGGGAGTCGGTGCGTCCGACAGGAACTGGTAACCCAGGGTCTTGAGCCGCGCTACATCCTCCTCGATATTGTCGGAGCGAAAGCACAGGTGATGCAGGCCGCCGCCGCGTTTTTCCAGGTAGGTGGCGACGGGGCCTTCACCGTTCAGCGGGTGCACCAGCTCGATATTGGTGGGCGGCAGGGGGAAAAATGCCGTCGAGGTTTTTGCCGGCAACACGTCCTCGGTGCCATCGAACGGCAGGCCGAAATCCTCCATGAAACGCTTGATGGCCTTGTCGAGGTCCGGCACCGCGATGGCGATATGGTCCAGGGCTGTAATCATAGTGTGCCTCTCAAAGAACTTGCTGCAGGAAGCCGGCGGTGAGCTCGCGCTTGCGGGCGGCGATCTCTTCCGGGGGTACGACTTCGATTCTTTCGTCCGGAGTGATCTTGAACAGCGGCTGGCCCTTTTGGATGATGACGCCGTCGGTCTCCACCAGCACCTTGTCAATCGTCCCGGCAAACGGCGCATAGACCTTGTTGAACATCTTCATTACTTCGACGATATACAGCGGCTCACCGGCTTCGAAGTGGTCGCCCTCGCCGACGAAAAGATCGTGCTGCGGCGATTCGCGGCCGTAGAACATCCCCCCGCTCTCGGCCAGGATCTCGTCACCACGGGCTGCCACCGGGGGCACCAATACCTTGGCCATGCGGGCCTGGTGGTCGGCATCGAGCAGGCTTTCCGGAATATGGATACTGAGGTCCTGATTCACGCTGAGATCATAGTAGCCGGTAGACTCTGCAATGCTGGGGAGGACCGCCATGATGTCAACGCCGGCCTGGAAACCCAGATGGGCAGAGCGGACCTGGCTCCAGCTGGCATCGGTAAAGCCCGCAGGCGCTGTCGTATCCGCCAACAGGGACTGCAGCGCAATCCAGTCGGGTGCATCGACCCGGTTGTTGAGTTCGGCGTAAAAGTCCAGCGCCTGCTGCAGGATGTTGTGATCGTGATCCCAGATCATGCTCGCGGCTGGTGCGCCCGGGGTGAAGTCCATGTTGAGGAAATGGTAGCTGTCCGCCAGCAACTCGACCGGATTCTCGTTCCAGCTCACCTTGCCCTCGATCAGGGTGTAACAGTCGCGGTTGATGCTGAGCCAGCCGCTGAGCACATGGGGCTGCTCCAGCAGACGCTGCAAGGGACGCAACAACAGAGTCTGCTTCAGCTCCATCGCGTTGTGCAGGGCCTTGGCAACAGCTTCGCCCAGACCCTCGACCCGGGCGCGACAGATCTCCCGCCAGGCAAAGTCCAGATCGATATTGTTGGCCTGATCCTTGAGTTCACCCACCGCGGTGAGGTAAGGCACGATAAAACGCGTCGTCGGTCTGGCGTTGATATTCTGGCCAATAAACCAGTTCACCAGGCCGTAGTGGAATTCCAGATTGGTGGCGAGATCCTTGCCCCGCATGCGGGTGCGGCGGATGGTTTCCGCCATTTTTTCGTAAGTATCCAGCCGGGTCTCGCCCACGGTCAGCAACAGCGCAATATTGGAATCGTAGGCGCCGGCCAGGGTGTACTTCATGAACACGTCGGAGTCGGGATTGTGTAGACTGATACCCTGGTCGTCCCGGATCTCCCCTTCCTGGGGATCGCTCCAGTGCTCGATGACACCGCCGGCGGAGGGCTGCAGGGCCTGATTGGTAGCGTTCAGGCGCGCTTCCACGCTGTCATTGTGGCGCAGGATGCGGCTAGGCTGCGGCAGGCGCGGGCCGTGGGCCGCCAGCAGCACCATTGCCTCCACCAGGGACTCCACCACAAAGCTATCATTGGGGTCATCCGGGTTGGTGAAGCGCAAGGCATAGCAAAGTTCGGTCACCCGGTGCTCTACCTGGATACGGGTGTTCATCTCCATGAAGAAGTGCTTGTCACCATCGACGATACACTCGAAGGTCGACACCGAGTCCAGGCCTACGGCAGCGCCGAAGCGTGCCGCCTCGTCTTCCATTTCCTCGAGGGTCAGCAGGTCCTGACGCAGCACCCGGGCCTCGACATCCAGACCCGCCGCTTCTGCCTGCTCGACGGCCCGGCGCAGGGATTCCACGGTGACCGACACCTCCAGCAACTTCTGCTCGTGCATCTGCAGCGAGCAGTCGCGGCCGCCCATGGTGATGCACCAGTCGCCGTTGCCGACGACCTGGATTTCCTGGTGGCGCGTGGTTTCAATGTTGAGCTCGACCAGCACATTCTTGTTGTCGCCAACGCCGGTGGTCTTCACCTCATTGAGGATTTCCCGGACCAGCTCCGCGGTACGCTCGGACTGGCCCACACCAAGAATGCGCTGGCCCTTGCCACCGCCGCCGCTGATGGCCTTGAGCCGCACCCGGTTGCGCGGGTAATCGGCCTGCATGCGACCCACCGCTTCGGTGAGGGTTTCACAGAGCTCAGCCACCGTATAGAGGTCCACACCCTTTTTGTAGGACGCGCCCAGCACCTTGTCTGCCTTGTCCTCGATGGTTACTGAGTCATCGTTGAGAAGCTCCGGGTCTACCGCCAGGCCGTGTTCCTTGCACAGGGCCGACAGGGCGGCAACGTCGGGATGTTTTTTCAGCAGGGTTAAAGCCGTGCCATTGTCGATCCCAGGAGTGACGGAGACGCCGGACTTCAGTGCGGTGCGCTTGGCTTCATCTTTGAGGCCGGCATCGTGCACGGTGCGCGAGCAGGGGCCGATGAAGTTGAGCCCGGCCCGCTCCATGGCCGCAACCATGGTCTCGTCCTCGGCCATGAAACCGTAGCCGGCGAAAATCGCATTGTAATTATTGTCGCGGGCGATGCTGATAATCTGCGCAATGCGCTGGTCGCGCTCTTCCTTGTTGGCGCCGGTATAGTCCGGCACCCGGTGCACCCGATCCGGATCGGTCAGTGAGCGCAGCTCAGGAGCCAGGGCATTCTGGTAGACGATCGAATCTTTCTCGGAGAGCAGGATGCCAAAGTGATCGATCCCCATTTCGCTGAAGACGTCCATTGCCTCCTTGCGAATGGGACCGCGGCAGATGATCAGCGGCCGCAGCTCGCTGCAGTCAAACTGCGCCACCCAGGGCGATGCTTGCCGCGCCAGGCGGCGGTCGCGATGGATCAGGGGGTTGCGCAGATAGTGTTCGTTGGACACGCGATCTTTCCTCAGTCTGTCTGTCTTGCTGTCAGGAGTTGTAGCGGGCTCAGTGGAACTCACGCTGCACAGACGTGAGCGGCTCCGGGGTGTAGTGGCGCAGGCAGAAGTCCATGTGCTCGGCGAGCACCTGGCGCAGATCCGATGGCATCACAATCTGGGAGATGGAGCCGAGACTCAGCGCCTCGTTCGGATTCATCAGCTCCTGTTCGTAGCGCTGGGCCAGTAGCTGTTCCTCGGAGCGGACCCAGGCCTTGACCAGCTGGGTAGCGGCGATCTTGGCCTCATCCGCCGAAAGTCCCGCAGTCATCTGCGCTTTGGTCTCGGCGGCAATCTTGTCGGCCACGCCGGAACGAATCTGACGCAACTCATCCTTGTAGACATACTCGACGCCCGCCGGGCCCATGACCGCCACCCGGGTAGTCGGCAGGGCGACGACAAAATCCGCCCCGGTGGGGTAGTTGTTGTAGGAGGCGTAGGCGCCGCCAAAGGCGTTGCGCACCAGCACCAGAAAGCGCGGCGTGCGCAGATCGACGATCGCATCCAGCATGGCCCGACCGGCCTGCACGATCCCGCGCGCTTCCTGCTCCTTGCCGGGCAGAAAGCCGGTGGTGTCCTCGAGGAAAATAATGGGGATATTGTACAGATTGCAGAAACGGATAAAGCGCGCGTTTTTGTAAGCCGCGTCGATATCGATCTGCCCCGAGGCCACCGCCGAGTTGTTGGCAACGAAGCCCACTACATTGCCGCCGAGGCGCCCAAGCGCGGTAATCGTATTGCGCGCGCGTTCAGCCTGGATTTCGATGAAGTCGCCGTGGTCACACAACTGCTGGATCAGAATACTGATGTCGATCGGCGTGTTGTAGCCGGTGGGCGAATTAAAGGCTTTCTTCAACAGGATATCGATATCCCAGGTCTTGCGGCTGACCGGGTCTGAAGAGGCCAGGTAGGGCGCGACACTGCTGTTGTTGTCGGGAAGATAGTTGAGCAGAGCCCGCACCTTGCGCAGGGCCGCGACTTCATCCGGGACCACGAAGTCGGTGACGCCGCTCTGGCTGTGGACCCCCGGCCCACCGAGTTCGTCGGGGGTGACGTCCTCACCGAGGACAGATTTCACCACCCCGGGGCCGGTGAGGCCAAAGAAGGTGTCGTTGGGCTGGATCAGGAAGCTGCCTTGGCGCGGCAGGTAGGAGCCGCCGCCGGCATTGAACCCGAACATGCACATGATGCTCGGTACCACGCCGCTGATCTTGCGCAGCGCAGTAAAGGCATCGGCGTAACCGTCGAGGCCGCCCACACCGGCGGGGATGTAGGCGCCGGCGGAATCGTTAAGGCCCACCACGGGGATCTTGCGCTTCGCCGCCAGTTCGAACAATCGCGCCAGCTTCTTGCCATTGGTGGCATCCATGGAGCCGGCGCGGACTGTGAAATCATGGCCGTAAATGGCGACATCGCGGCCGTTGACCTTGATCAGGGCTGTCACCAGAGAAG
>JBGTGB010000185.1:0-14243 GCA_041746975.1 Haliea sp.
CTGCTGCTGGACACCGACCGCGTGCGCTTCGCTGAGGAGGCCGTCTACGACCTGGCACCGGGCACCTCCACTGCCGAAGCAGTGCGCCACGGCATTGCCCTGGCACAGGCCGCGGCAGTGCGTGTGGCCATGGAACAGGCCGGAGAGCCGCCGCCCAGCCTGTACCTGTGTGGCGGCGGTGCCGGCACTCTGCAGCGCCTGCTGGGCGGCACGGGAGAGTGGGTTCCGGATCTTGTTTTCGAAGGCCTGGAAGTCATGGCGGCCGCCCATGGGCGGGATAAAGAGGATGTATAGAGGTGCGGCCGGCCAGGTGCGGCCGGCTAGGTGCGGCCGGCCAGGTGCTATTGCATCACCTGGGGCCATTGTCTATCATTGCGCCCCCGCGGGCGGCCCCTTGCCTGCGCAGTGTTTTTTGGCTGGCGTAGCTCAGTAGGTAGAGCAGCTGATTTGTAATCAGCCGGTCGGGGGTTCGATTCCTCTCGCCAGCTCCATTTCTTGCCGGTCCTTTCCGGTCACATTGTCACCTGCGATTAGGGAAATTTAGTTCGCCGCTCCCGTCTAGCGCTTGACCATCTCAGGGTAGCGCTCCCCGGCCATGGCCGCAAACCCCTCCTGCCAGCTGATATTGCACCGCCCCACCAGCGCAACGCGCCGTCTGTTATCGGTCACCCGACATGGTATCGATTGGCTGTCGTCCTCGCGGAAACGCGGCTCCTTTCTGGCCAGCTCACCCAGATAAGTGCACCAGGTACGCACATCCACGGGCTCGTCGCCACTCCAGTTGACGATGGTGGCCGGCACCGAGGCGGCGGCCAGCAGTGCTTCAACTTGCCGGTTGATGTCGTCCTGGTGGATACAGGTAAACCAGGCCTCGCCGCCAGTCGGAAGCACAATCTCCTCGCCGCGCATAATGGCATCCAGATGGTAGGCTGGTAGCCCGCCATTGGCGGAGTAGGACACGTTCATGCGGGCAATGGTCGTCGGCAGGGTGTAGAGCCGCGCACAGCTGCGAGCCACCGCTTCCTGGGCGATCTTGGATATTGCGTAGGTGGGCGAATAGGGCTGCTGGGAGTCCCCCAGGGGATCGTCCTCCCGGAACGGATGCCGCGGGTCGGGGTGCAGCGCATACACCGCGCAGGTAGACATGACCAGGCAGGCCTTCGCGCTCCGGCAGTGCGCCATCAGCAGTGCCGTGCCCTCGGCATTGACCTGCAGGGCGTGGTCATAATCCTGGCCCGCCAGTTGGAACACCGCCAGGTGAAGGACATAGTCGAAGTCCCGCGGCAGGTCCCCGAAATCACCGGTGGCCAGATCGATGCTGCGGGTTATCATGCCCGCCTGTTCGCAGCGCTCGCGGGAGCCGGCCGCGCTGAAGCGGGCGACCGCCCAGACCTCGTTGTTCGCAGCGAGGAACTGCCCCAGCGGCAGCGCGATCTGGCCGGCAGCGCCGGTCAGGAGGATTTTCTGGTGTTTCAGCATGAATGCTCCCTCATCGATGACGTAGTTGGCAGCTGCATTTGCTCCCCAGTCTGGTCCATACTTCAGCCAAATAAAAGACAGCGATCTGCCTGCGAGGTATACGCCATGATTACAGCCCCCAGCCTGATGCCGGGTACGGATTTCGCCTACGACGAATTGCCCGACCTGCACCAGCGGCTCGATGAGCTGCGCGCCATTGGTCCCGTGGTACCGGTCACCTATCACGGGCAGACTGTATGGCTGATTACACGCTATCAGGAGCTGAAACAGGCCTTTGCCGACGAGGAGCACTTCGCCTCGAAAGCGGCCTATACCGTGCACTCGGAACCGTCGATGGGCAAGACCCTGCAGACCATGGCCGGGCAACAGCACAGGGTCAATCGCACTCTGGTCTCCAAGCCCTTCTTCCCGAAGCAGATCCGTGACGCTGTGGAGTCGGTGATCGCGCCGATTGCCGATGAATTGCTCGACCGTCTGCAGGGTCGGGAGGAAGCCGATCTGGTGCAGGCCTTCACCCGGCCTTATCCTTTCTCCGTGATAGCCCGGATGCTGGGCATTCCTGTGCATGACGAGGGCAAGTTGCTGGAGTGGGCGCTGAAGCTGATCGACTATCCCTGGGACCCGGAGGGTGCGCTCCGGGCGCGCAGCGAATTCGCCGAGTACATGCAGCCGATCCTCGATGCGCGCAGGGAACGACCCGGCGAGGACGTCATATCGTTGCTGACAACCGCCCAATTCGAGGGTGAGCGTCTCAGCGATGAGGAAATCTATTCCTTTTTGCGCCTGCTGTTTCCCGCGGGGTCAGACACTACCTACAAGGTGGCTGGCAGCCTCTTCTACGCGATTCTCTCGGACCAGGCGGTGCGAGCGCAGGTTATGCTCAGCGACGCGGCGCGGGAAGCGATCGTGCAGGAGGCGCTGCGCTGGGAGCCACCCACCGCACTGCTGCCACGCCGCTGCAGCAAGGACACTGTGCTGGGGGGAGTTGCCATCAAGGAAGGCGACTGGATACTGTTCGGCATCACCTCCGCGCAGAGGGATCCTGCATTATTCGAGGACCCCCACCGATTTAATCCTGCACGCACTGAAAAGAACCTCGCATTTGGCCACGGCGAGCACTTCTGTCTGGGTTCGCATCTGGCCCGCCGCGAGTTGGAAACCGCCATTGAGCGGGTGTTCAACCGCTTCCCGGACATGCGCCTGTGTCCCGACAAGCCAGTGAGCTTCAGCGGCGCCGTGCTGCGCGGTCCGCCCCAGCTGTGGGTGCGACCCTATGGCTGAGCAGTTATTCCAGCGCGTACTGGAAAGTGCTCACCACCCGCAGGCGTTTCACCCGCGAGCTGCCGTCATCCCAGTCGCTGCCGTCGCTGCCGGTGATACGGATGACACCCTGATTGGCGGAGCGTAGGGCGCCGACACCGGCCCCGGCCTCGGCGGCAAACTTCTCCGCCTGTTCGCGGGCGTTGCGGGTGGCCTCTGCCAACAGCGCCGGCTTGACCTCGTTGAAGCCGCGCAGCTGATAGCGCGGCCCGCTGCCCCCCTCGATTTCGACCCCGGCCTCGATCAACGGGTCAATACCGAGCGCGGTGGCTTCCACCAGCTCGACCCGGGCAGACTGGACGATGACCATGCCGCTGCCGGTGTAACGCAGGGGCTGGTTGCCGGAGCCGTACTCCCGTGAAAAGGCGTCCTGCACCTGCAGCGGCCTGATCTCCACCTCATCCGCCGTGAATCCGGCCGCCGTGAGGAAGCGGGTCACGCGCGCCCGGTCATCCGCCAGCGCCTGCTGGACCTCGGCGAAAGTGCTGCCGGCGCGGCGGAAGGTCAGGTTCCAGGCTGCGAAGTCGCTCTGGACATCGGCCTCGGCCAGGCCCTTGATGGTGACCGAGCGATCTTCCAGCTTGAAGCGCTGGAGGCCGTCACCCACCGTCCAGCCAGCGGCGGCAACCCCGACGGCCAGAAGCAGGGCTGCAAGCCAATAGCCCGGTTTACCGTTCATACGGTGTTGGCCTCAGTCTCTGCGGCCAGCTCACAGGACGGCCGCGTGAGATAGGTCGAAGTTACATCCACAAGGCCGAGATCCTGCAGGGTGCGGCGCCCGATAAGCACCGGGTAGATCATGTCGCCGCGATCGCGCAGGGAAAACTGCTCGCTGTAGACCTGGTCACCGATGCAAAGGTCGAGCTTCACTACCGGGCGCCGGTCCTCGCCCCCTGCGCCGCGCACGAGAATGAACCGCTCTACCGGCAGCGCCATGGGGGTCAGCAGCTGCTCGCCACTGGTGATGTCTTCCAACTCCATCTCGAACTCGACCCAGTCTTCTCCGTCGCGCTCACGCAACTCTATGGCCGTGGCGTGCATGGAGGAAGTCAGGGCACCGGAATCCAGCTTGACCTTCACCGTGGCCCCGACCGGCATCACGATGGCCTTTTCGACCCAGCCCAGCACTTTGGGCTCCGCACTGTCGCTGGCGGAGGCCGCGATCAGGGGTGAGGCCAATAAAGCCAGCAGGCACAGGGAAAACCGTGACAGCGAAAGGCGGGTGAAATGTAGCATGCGATCTCCTGGGTTCTGGTGCGGGCGCTGACGGCGGACCAACCGCGCACGGTTAGTATACCTGCGTTGCCCCGATAGACCGCGGAACAGGTGTTTTTATCCGCGAATCCGTTAGAGTACGTAGCAAAGGCCTCATCTGCATGGCGATGAGAGATAGAATCCCCGCAAACGTGAGTGGAGAGACCGACTTGCAGCTGATCCGGTTTACCCTGGTGCTGGCCATGCTGCTGCCACTATCTCTGCGGGCGGACGAGCCGGTAGTCGCCGCCGCCTCCGATCTCAAATTCGCACTTGACGAAATCGCCCACGCATTTTCCGCTGACACGGGACACAAGTTGCGCCTGACCTACGGTTCCTCTGGCCTGATGGCTACGCAGATCCGCAATGGCGCGCCGTTTCAGCTTTATTTATCGGCGGATGAAGGCTACGTGCTGCAGCTGCACGCGGACGGCTTTACCCGCGACAGAGGGGTTTTGTACGCAGCTGGACGTATTGCCCTGGTGGTCCCGCGCAACTCGCCCGTGCCCCTGGCCGGCGATCTGGGCGGTTTGGGAGAGGCGCTGCGAGCGGGGCAGGTCAGGCGCTTCGCCATCGCCAATCCGGAACACGCGCCCTACGGTGCGCGGGCCAGGGAGGCACTGGAACATGCCGGACTCTGGGAACTGGCGCTGCCGCGTCTGGTGTACGGCGAAAACGTGTCCCAGGCGGCGCAGTTTGCCACTGGCGGCTCCGCCGAGGGCGGTATCATCGCCCTCTCCCTGACCCTGTCGCCTGAGTTGGCGAAAGTAGCGGAGTACGTGGTTATCCCCGCCAGCTACCATGCACCGCTGTTGCAGCGGATGGTCCTGCTGAAATCTGCGGGTGCCACGGCGGAGGCGTTCTACGCCTACCTGCAGGAAGCTCCCGCGCGTGCGGTGATGCAGCGTTACGGCTTTACCCTGCCAGCTGAAGAAATGCCGTGAGCAGCTCCGGCATGGACTTTGTTGCCCTGCGCCTGTCCCTGGAATTGGCCGGGGTCACCGTGCTCCTGCTGCTCCCCGCGGCGCTGCTGACGGCCCGCTTCCTCGCCTGGCGGCGCTTTCGGGGCAAGTCTTTGCTGGAGGCGGCACTGGCCGTGCCCCTGGTGCTGCCGCCGACGGTGGTGGGCTATTACCTGCTGGTGGGGATGGGCAGCGGCTCCTGGCTGGGCAGCTGGGTGGAACGCTTCACCGGGCAGTCGCTGGTATTCAGTTTTTCCGGCCTGGTGGTGGCGTCGCTCATCGTCAATATCCCCTTTGCGGTGCAGCCCATGCAGCGTGCTTTCGAAGCCATCCCCGATGACGTGCGGGATGCCGCCGCCTGCTGCGGCATGGGTTTCTGGCGCACACTGCTGACGGTGGAGCTGCCGCTGGCCTGGCCCGGGGTCGTCACCGCTTTTGTGCTGACTTTCGCGCATACCCTGGGTGAGTTCGGCGTGGTATTGATGGTGGGAGGCAGCATCCCCGGGGAGACCCAGACCATCGCCATCGCCATTTACGACCGGGTGCAGGCTTTCGACTACGCCGCCGCCGGGCAGATGTCGCTGCTGCTGCTGGTGTTTTCGCTGCTGGTGCTGGCGCTTGCGGGCGGCTGGGGTCGTCGTATCGGGAGACGGGATGCGCTGCCCAGGCTCTGACTTCCGGCTTTCCGTGACCCTGGCGCAGCCGGTGCCGATCGCGGCGGAGCTTGCCTGTGGAGGTGGTGAGCTGCTGGCGCTGGTGGGGCCTTCCGGCAGCGGTAAATCCACTCTGCTGCGAATGGTTGCGGGCCTGGTCAACCCTTCCCAGGGGCGTATAGAGTGTGGCTCGCTGTGCTGGTTTGACAGCACCCGTGGTCTGCACCTGTCACCCCAGCAGCGCCGGGTCGGATTTGTGCCCCAGCACTACGGCCTGTTTCCACACATGACCGCTCTCGGCAATGTCATGGCCGGCTTGCACGCACTGCCGGCCCGGGAGCGCGAAGCCAGGGCGCGGCACTGGCTGGCCAGGGTCCACCTGCCGGGCCTGGAGCAGCGGCGGCCGGCGGAGCTTTCCGGAGGCGAACAGCAGCGCGTGGCCCTGGCGCGGGCGCTGGTGCGTGAACCGTCCATATTGCTGCTGGATGAGCCTTTTTCGGCTGTCGACCAGGTCACCCGGCAAACGCTGTACCTGGAGCTGGCGGAGCTCAAGCAGGAGCTGGGAATTCCGGTGATTCTCGTTACCCACGATTTGGACGAGGCACTGTTGCTCGCCGATCACATGACCCTCCTTTCCAGTGGCCGCAGCCTGCAGTCGGGGCGGCCGCATGCCGTCTTGGCTGAACCCGCCAGTGCCGAGGCTGCCCGCCTGCTGGGAATGCGCAACCTGGTCCCCGGCACGTTACTGCGCCACGATGCAACTTCTGCAAGCAGTTGGATCCGCGCCGGCAGCGTTGAACTGGCGGCGGCTTTGGCGCCAGACCTGGAGCCGGGAACCGCGATAGTGTGGATGGTGCCCCACGCTGCAGTGTGCCTCGCGGCTGTTCCGCCACCGGCCCCAGGGGGCCACGCCGATTCACTTCGGGTGAGTATTCGCAGTCTCCTGCCGCTGGGAGATAGCGTGCGGATCAGCGCGGAGATACCGGGGTTGGAGACGCTGCTGCGCCTGCAGGCGTCGCCGGAGGAGGTGGCGAGGCTGCACCTGGAACCCGGGAGGGAGGCTTGGGTGGAGTACGCGCGCGCGAAGGTCCGTCTGTTGCGCGCATAGCGAGCCGGGTGTTGGACTTCACTGTGGCTGTTGCAGGACCTCTGCTACCCGCGCCGGCCAGGAGTCACGCCAGGCGAGAACGCGCCGGGTAACGGAGGTCTGCCTGCCGCCCAGATGCCAGGCCTGGGCATACTGGCCCAGCAGCACGGTGAGCTGGACTCGCGGCAATTGGGCCAGCAGCGGCGCACGCCAGGTGGCGGCACACTCCGGGCGCGGCGGGAGATCGCCTGCCTTGCCGGTGCCTGGGTAGCAGAATCCCATCGGCAGGATGGCCAGCAAGCGCTCGTTGTAGAATTGCGCCCGATCTACGCCCAGCCATTCCCGCAGGCGGTCGCCGCTGGGATCGTTGAATGGGATCCCGGTTGCGTGAACCTTGCGGCCGGGCGCCTGGCCGACCACCAGGATGCGTGCCGCCGGGTGCAGTTGCAGAACCGGTCGCGCACCCAGGGGCAGTTCGGGTTCGCACAGGGTGCAGGCGCGGACTTCGGCCAGCAGCTTGTCGCAGGAAGAGCGTCCGGGCAAGGTCGATTTCAGTCCCGAGGCACGGTAAAGCCGCGTATCAGCTTGCCAAGGTCGGCGGTGTTGCGCTGGTAGAAGGTACTTTCCTCAACATCGCGACCCGGGGTGAGGAGGGTGACGATGTATTGGACATCTGCCTTGTCGAACATCAGGAAATGGGCTTCCTGTGCGGTATCGTTGCCCTCGATCTGCGCCTGGAAACCAATGGCTCGACCGTTGGCGAAACCCTGGCCCTGTATCGGGACCGAGTCCCGCGTCCACAGCACTTCACCCAGGGCGTCGTCGCTCTCCCGGGCCAGCATCATCTGGCAGCCAGCAACCTGTGCCTCGCCGCTTTCGATGGGGACGTTGAACCAGCCTGCCGGTGGCCTGGCGAGCAGACCCCGCACCTCGCACACAGGCGTTATCTGGTCACTGAAATCCACCACATCGTCGTTGGCGGCGACGGCGGTGGCCATGGCAGTCAGCGCGAGCAGAGCTGCGCTTGAAAAATGTCTCATGAGGCTGAATCCTCCGGCTGTTTTGCCCTCAGTATAGACGCTGGGATCAGAGCGTATATGATGCGGTCATGAACGTTTATCGCGGCCTGACAGTGCGCAAACGCTGGCGATGGATTGTCGGCGCGGTGCTGGCACTCGCGCTGCTGCCGGTCATCTATCTGTGGTGGGTGTTGCTCAGCCCCGGCGGTTACAGCCCGCCGGCCGGGTTCGAGCTGGATCCGGCGGCCGGGGAGCAGCAGGTGTTTGTCTACGGGACTCTGCGCAACCCGGCGGTGCGATGGCTGGTGGTGGGGCGCCCCGTGCCTACTGAGGACGCGTTCTTGCCGGACTATCGCAAGCAGGGCCTGGACCTGCAGCCGGAGCCGGGCGCAGGAGTCCGCGGTGAACTGCTCTCAGTAGCGCCCCCCGGGCTGCGTCGCCTGGACCGCTATGAGCGCCTCGGCCTGCGCTACGAGCGTGTTGAGGCCACTCTAGACGACGGCCGCCGGGTCTGGATCTACCGGCGGCTGCCTCAGTGACAGGAACCGCGATGAGCGTCACCAGCGCGGCCCGACCGCTGGCCCCCAAGCGCGAGATCTTTGGCTGGGCGATGTTCGACTTTGCCAACCAGGGCTACACCCTGTTGATCATCACCGTGGTGTTCGGGGACCTGTTCACCCGGGTTGTGGTCGGGGACGCACCCGACTATCGGCTGGGCAACCTGCTCTGGAGTGTCGCCCTGGCGGTCAGTTATCTGCTGGTGGTAATCGCGAATCCGGTCTGCGGCGCGATGATGGACTATTCCCGCAGCCGCAAGCGCTTTCTCTTCGCCAGCTACGTGCTCACGGTGGTGACCACCTCACTGCTGTATTTTGTCGAGCCGGGCTGGATAGTCAGCGCCATGGTGCTGGTGATCCTGTCCAACTTCGCCTATGCCATCGGTGAAGGGTTTATCGCCAGCTTCCTGCCGGACCTGGGGCCGCGCCAGGCCCTGGGCTGGATCTCCGGGCTGGGCTGGGCGCTCGGCTATGTCGGTGGCCTGGTGGCGACTGCATTCACCCTGTTTTTCCTCGGCGAGGTTGCGCTGGAAAATTATGAGCGCATTCGCTGGGTGGGGCCGTTTGCGGGCGGTTTCTTCCTGGTGGCCGCCATTCCCACCTTTATCTGGCTGCGGGAGCGGGGCCAGCAGCGTCCGCTGGTGTCGGCGAGCGAGCTGGTGTGCATGGGCTTCGCGCGGCTGCAGGCTACCCGCGGGGCGCTGGGTGAGTTCCGCGACCTACGCACCCTGCTGATATCGGTATTTTTTGCCATGGCCGGAATCTACATCATCATTGCCTTCTCGTTTATCTACGGTGCCCAGGTAATCGGCTGGGACGAGGAGGTGCGGATCTTCATGTTCGTCACCGTGCAGTTGACCGCGGCCCTCGGCGCCCTGGGCTTTGGGCTGCTGCAGAGCCAGCTGGGGGCGCGCAACACCTACATTATTACCCTGTCCCTCTGGATGCTGGCTATTCTGGCGATCTGGCAAACCCCGACGCTGACCGAGCTGGCCCGGCAGGGGCTAGGCGTTGATTGGCAAGCACAATACGTCTTCCTGGTTGCGGGGGTGCTGGCTGGGCTCAGCCTGGGTTCTTCCCAGTCCGCGGCACGGGCGCTGGTGGGAGTGCTGACACCCCAGGCCAAGGCGGCAGAATTCTTCGGCTACTGGGGCATGGCTGCCAAGGCGGCGGCGGTGTTTGGCATCCTTGGGCTGGGCATGCTGCAGTGGCTGCTGGGCCTTGCCGATGCCATTGTGTTCTGCCTGCTGCTGTTCGCGCTCTCTATCGCCCTGGTGCTGCCGGTTAACGAAGCCCGGGGCAGCGCCGTGGCCGACGACTGGCGGGACTGAATCAGTCCCGCCCCAGGATCAGCGCCCCGGTGGGCACCCCGACACCGCTGCTGACCAGTACGTGCTCCACCCCCTCGGGCTGACTTGTGGAAGTACCCCGGACCAGTCGAGCACCCTCGGCGATGCTGTTCATCCCGTGAATATAGGCCTCGGACAACAGGCCGCCGTGGGTGTTGTTGGGCAGGCGGCCATCGATATCCAGGGCGCCGTCGCGGACCATGTCCTTGCCCTCGCCGCGGCCGCAGAAGCCGAAGCTCTCCAGCTGCATGATGATTTCCGAAGTAAAGGCGTCATAGAGGCAGGCGGCATTGATGTCCTCCGGCCCCAGGCCGCTCTGGGCGTAGACCAGTCGTGCGGCCAGTTCCATCTCCGGCAGGGAGTCCAGTTCCTCGCGGTAGTAACTGGTCATCTGCTCCTGACCCCGGGTGGAAGCCTGGACCACGCCGCGGATCACTGCCGGCTTTTGCTTCAGGTCCCGTGCGCGCTCGGCGCTGGTAACCAGGATAGCGCAGCCGCCGTCGGTTTCCTGGCAGAAGTCGTACAGGCGCAGGGGCTCGGCGATCATCTTTGAGGCCAAATAGTCCTCCATGGTCAGGGGCTTGCCATAGAAGAATGAGCGCGGGTTGCTCTGGGCGTAGTTACGCTGGGATATGGCTACCCGGCCCAGGTCCTCGGCGGTGACCCCGTAGCGGTGCATATACTTGTTGGCAATCATGGCGATCCAGGAGCCGGGGGTGAGCATGCCGTAGGGCATGTACCAGGACCAGTGCACCAGGTCGGAGCTGACGATCTGTCCGGAAATGCCCTGGCCCATGCGCTGGCCCGATCGACCGTTCATGGCCCGGTAGCAGATCACGTTGTCGGCCACGCCGGTGGCCACCGCCATGACCGCGTGCAGGATGGTGCCCACGGCGGCGCCGCCACCATAGTTGACCTTGGTGAACAGCCTTAAATCGTTGGCGCCCACGGTGCGGGCGAGTTCTATCTCGTCGGTGGAGTCCAGGGTGTAGCTGACGAAGCCGTCAATCTCCGAGGGGGGCAAGCCTGCATCCTCGCAGGCGGCGAGAGTGGCCTGGGCCGCCAGGGACAGTTCGGAAACGCCAGACTGCTTGGAAAATTCGGTCAGGCCGATGCCGGCAATGGCGGCCTTGTCCTTCAGGGCGTGGCTCATGCGGCGGCTCCTTCGGCGGGCTGGAACATCGGCAGTCGGAAACCGTCCGGGTCCTCGTGCATGACCATTTCCACCGGCATGCCGAAGGCGACGTCCTCCGGCGCACAGTTGATCAGCTGGGAGGTAAAGCGCGTGCCTTCCTCCAGGTCCACCAGGATTATGATCAGCGGGTATTCAAAACCCGGAAACTTCGGATGGTGCAATATCGTGAAGCTGCACAGGCTCCCCCTGCCGGAGGCGGTGATGTGATCCCACTCAAAGGAGTGGCATTCACCGCAGGCCGGTCGCGGTGGATGCCGCAGGGTCTGGCACTGCGCGCAGCGCTGGATCGCAAGGTGGCCCGCGGCGGCCTCCTGCCACCACCAGCCATTGTCTTCCCCCATGGGGGGCTTCATTCGAAAACTTTGTGCCATAAACGCCACCGGTTGTTATAGGAATCGTGGGGATTAAATCTGACTGTGGTAAAAGATAATTGAAATTGAATATAAATTCAATTATGTTGCGGCAGTAGCCATCGCTGGCCTGAATAAGAAATCCGGAGACCCGTCATGAGTAATGAGGACATTGCCGCCCTGGAGAAGAAAATCTACGCCTATGTCGGCCGTGAATGCGGCTCGTCCACCGCCAGGGATCCCGTCAACAAGGCGATGATTCGTCACTGGTGCGAGGTAATGGGCAATACCTCCCCCGACCATCTTGACCAAGAGGCCGCTGCCGCCGGCAGCCGTGGCGCTCTCGTTGCCCCGGCCACCATGCTGTTCGCCTGGTGCCAGACCGGGTATGCGGTGGCCAGTACTGGTCGCCCCAAGGATCCTCAGGTGGAAATGATCGATCTGCTCGACGAACACGGCTACAACGGCATCGTCGCTACCGATACCACTCAGGAGTACCTGCGCGAGCTGCGCCTGGGTGACGTAATCTCCCTGCGCACGGTGATCGACAACATCTCCCCGCGCAAGACCACGGGTCTGGGTGAGGGGTATTTTTACGAGACGGTCACCGAGTTCACCGACCAGAATGGTGAGCCAGTGGGGCGCCAGACCTTCAAGGTCCTGAAGTTCCGCCCCGCAAACAAAAAACAGGCCTGAGTGGAGAATTTGAGCATGAGCCAGAATCTGAAAAGCACTGACATTCGCGTGGGCCAGACGCTGCCTGAGCGTCCCATCCCCGTGACCAGCTCACTGGTAACCTGCGGCGCGCTGGCCACCCGGGATTTCGAGAAGGTGCACCACGACAAGGCCTTCGCCCAGGCCAGCGGCATGCCGGATGTCTACATGAATATCCTGACCAGCCAGGGGCTGACCGAAACCTATCTGCGCGACTGGGTCGGTCGCGACGCCGTCTTCCGCAAGTTCAGCGTGCGCCTGGGCGCGCCCAATATTCCCGGCACCACAATGACCATGAGCGGTGAGGTCAAGGCCCTGGAAGGCAACGTGGTGGAAGTGGAAGTGATCGGCCAGAACGACAAGTGGGGCATGCATGTCAAGGCCCTGGCGACCCTGGAACTGGCTGGCTAGCCGTTCAGGTTGTTCAGTCGTTGGGCCAATTGATCGGGGGCAGCGCTTCGAACGCGGGCCTCGCCAACAGGAAGCCCTGGAACAAGTACACGCCCATGTCCCGCAGACGCCGCATTTCCTCGACAGTCTCGATGCCCTCGGCGATAACCTGGATATTCAGTGCGTCGCAGACACCCAGCACACCTTTCACGATCGCCTCCCGCACCGGGTCCTGGTGCAGGTTGCGGACCAGGGCCATGTCCAGCTTGAGGATATCAGGCTGGAACTCCGCCAGCAGGTTCAGCCCCGAGTAGCCGGCACCGAAGTCGTCGATGGCGGTCTTGAAGCCCTGGCGCTTGTACTCGGTAAAGATGCTCTTGAGGTGGTTCTTGTCAGTCAGTTCCTCCGCCTCCGTCACCTCGAATATGATGCGGTCTGCGGGAAAGTTGAAGCGCTGGGCCGCATCCAGCGTGGCGCGGATGCAGGTTGCGGCCTGGTATACGGCGTTGGGCAGGAAGTTGATGCTGAGCAGGCAGGGAATCTCCAGCCTGGCTGCCAGCTCAACCGCCTTGGACCGGCAATCCTGATCGAATCGGTAGCGGTTGTCCTCGGTGATCTGGTCCAGCACCCATCCAGCCCCTTGCCCTTCGGTGCCCCGGACCAGTGCTTCGTAGGCATACATTTCCCGAGTGCGGATGTCGATGATGGGCTGAAAAGCCATGGTGAAGTCGAAGCACAGCGGCTCGTCATCGCTGCAGTTCTTGCAGCCACTGCGCTGTTTGGAGGAAGTTTTATCGGTATCAGACATGGAGTAGAAGATGTCCAGGAATTAGGCGTTCATTGTCAGATATCCCCGGCGAACATGCAATTTTCCCAGAGCCGACGATTGTTCCGGGAACAGGTTGACAAAGCCAGGTGAGGTCAGGACAATATGCCGCCTTTCGGAGGGGTTCCCGAGTGGCCAAAGGGATCAGACTGTAAATCTGACGCGAAAGCTTCGGTGGTTCGAATCCACCCCCCTCCACCAGGTTTAAATGGCCACTGTAAAGGGATCGCGGTAGCAGAAACGGGATCGCGGCAGCGTGGCTATGCCGCCAAATGATAGCGGGTCAGGCGGGTATAGTTCAAAGGTAGAACCTCAGCCTTCCAAGCTGATGATGCGGGTTCGATTCCCGCTACCCGCTCCAGTTGGGAAGAGTAAGGCTCATATAGCTCAGTCGGTAGAGCACTTCCTTGGTAAGGAAGAGGTCACCGGTTCAAATCCGGTTATGAGCTCCACCCAGTGTAGATAGTGTGTGGTTACGGACAGATAGTCAGACAGATAGTGTGCGGTATTGCCGCAGGATCAGGCCGGTAATAGGAGACCGTCGAAATGGCAAAGGAAAAGTTTCAACGTAACAAGCCCCACGTGAACGTGGGTACGATTGGTCACGTTGACCACGGCAAGACGACGCTGACGGCGGCGCTGACCAAGGTGTGTGCAGAGACCTGGGGTGGCAATGCGGTGGCCTTTGACGGTATCGACAATGCTCCGGAAGAGCGTGAGCGCGGCATCACCATCGCGACCTCGCACGTTGAGTACGATTCGCCGAACCGCCACTACGCGCACGTTGACTGCCCCGGACACGCGGACTATGTGAAGAACATGATCACCGGTGCGGCGCAGATGGACGGCGCCATCCTGGTGTGTGGCGCGACCGACGGCCCGATGCCGCAGACCCGCGAGCACATCCTGCTGTCCCGTCAGGTAGGGGTTCCCTTTATTGTGGTGTTCCTGAACAAGGCTGACCTGCTGGCGGAAGATTGCGGCGGTGCGGACTCCGAGGAATACGGCGAGATGAAGGAGCTGGTGGAGATGGAGCTGCGCGAGCTGCTCGACACCTACGACTTCCCCGGCGACGACACGCCGATCAT
>JBGTGB010000186.1:0-11040 GCA_041746975.1 Haliea sp.
ACAGCCCGGCGGCCCTGTTCGGAATCGTGCAGGGTGGTATGTACGAGAACCTGCGCACCGAGTCGCTGGCCGGGCTGGAAGCCATCGGTTTCGATGGCTATGCCATCGGCGGCCTGTCGGTGGGTGAACCCAAGGAGGAAATGATCGCGGTCCTGGATTACCTGCAGCCGCGCCTGCCTGCCGACCGCCCGCGCTACCTGATGGGCGTGGGCACCCCCGCGGACCTGCTGGAGGGAGTACGCCGGGGCATCGACATGTTTGACTGCGTAATGCCCACCCGCAATGCCCGCAACGGCTTCATTTTCACCTCCCGCGGGGTGCTCAAGCTGCGCAATGCCCGCCACAAGACCAGTACCCTGCCGCTGGACGAGGACTGCGACTGCTACACCTGCCGGAATTTCAGCCGCGCCTACCTGCACCACCTTGACAAGTGCAATGAAATCCTCGGTTCCCAGCTCAACACCATCCACAATCTGCGCTTCTACCAGAATCACATGGCGGGCATCCGCACGGCCATTGAGCAGGGCCAGCTCGACGCCTTCGCGGAACGCTTTTACGCGGGCCAGGCCGAGGGCAACTGAGCGATGACCACGGCGGCTCGACTGTTCCAGCGCCTGGAGGCGGCCCTGCCGCTGGAGCGTCCGGCCTGGGACGGAAGCGGGCGGCAGGCCGGCGTGCTGGTAGCGCTGACCGATGAAGCAGAGCCGCGGGTCCTGTTGGGGCGCCGCGCCCTGCATTTGCTCCTGCATCCTGGTGAGGTGGCATTTCCCGGCGGCAAGCGGGAACCCGAGGATCGCGGGCCCTGGGATACGGCCTTGCGGGAAGCCGAGGAAGAGGTTTACTGCCTTCCGGACCGGGTGCGCCCCCTGGGTGAGCTGGCGCCGCTGTTTACCCGCAGCGGATTTACCATCCATCCCTGTGTAGCCGCCATTCCCGCCAACCTGCCGCTGCGCGCAGACCCGAGTGAAGTGGCCGAGCTGTTGTTGCTCCCACTGCAGCAATTTGCCGATGCATCCGCCTGGCATGTCCGCAACATGCCCGACCCGGTGGACGGCCACCCGGTGCAGGTGCCCCATTTTCGTCTGCATCGTGATACCGTATGGGGCACTACCGCCCGGGTACTGTTGTGTTTGGTGAACCTGGGCCTGCAGGCGGAGCTGGACCCGCTGACGTTTACGGAGGAAAGCGCATGAAATACAGCCTCGACGGGCTGGAAGTAACGCTGGTGGGCAGTGGACATTTTATCGCCCCCAACGCGGCTGTAATAGGCAATGTTACCCTGCACGAGCGCAGTAGCATCTGGTTCAGTTGCGTTCTGCGCGGCGACGCGGAGCGGATCGAAGTCGGCGCTGGCAGCAATATCCAGGACGGCGCGGTGCTGCACGCGGACCCTGGTTTTCCGACCGTTGTTGGCAGTAACGTGACGGTGGGGCACAAGGCCATGCTCCACGGCTGCACTATCGGCGATGGCTCACTGGTCGGTATTGGCGCGATCGTCCTCAACGGTGCCAAAGTCGGCAAAAACTGCCTGATCGGCGCGGGTGCCCTGGTGACCGAGGGCATGGAAATTGCCGATGGCAGCATGGTGCTGGGGGCGCCGGCGAAGGTCAGGCGCCAGTTCACGGATGAGGAGCAGTCGGTGTTGGGGCTTAATGCCAAGCATTACGTGCAGAATGCGGCTCGCTATAGCAGCGGACTGGAGGAGCAGAAATGACTGTGAAACGGGAACTCGCCTCGCCCTGTGTCTCCGTCTGCCTGTTGGACGAAAAGGACATTTGCCTGGGCTGCTATCGCAGCGCCGAGGAGATCACCGACTGGTTCATGGCCGACCCACAGGAGAAACAGGAAATTCTGGATCGTGCCCGGGACCGACGTCTGGCGGATAACAATGTCTGGTTGACCTAGCAGCTGATTAGTAACTCTATGGTTAGAAAAGCCCGCAAATTAGACAACTTTCTCATACGACAGGCCGAGCAGGCGGATATACCGGTCCTGGTCGGGTTCCTTGCCGCGCTGGCGCTCCACGTCGGCGGGGGCGAGCCGCAAACCCTGAAGCGGCGGGAAAAGCGGCGGCTGATGGAATTCCTCGCCGCTGCCATTGCGGATAAGGACAAGCTGGTGGTGGTGGCGGAGGTCCCGGAAGTTGGGCTCGTTGGCATGGGCTATGTCTACGTCTGGCGCAGTCAGGGTATCTGGGAGCAGGCTGGGGACCTGGAATTCAAGTCCGGCTTTATTGACGATATCTGGGTGGAACCGGGGTATAGAAAGTTGGGCATCTTCAGTGCCATGTTAAGGGAGCTGGTGGCATTCGCCGAATCCCGAGGTGCCTACGAGCTGATTCTGGAATACTCCGCCTCCAACAAGGAGGCCGCAGCGACCTGGAACAGATTGGGCTTCCAGACCACAGGCGTTCGTGCGGCAGCCTTCACTCGCAATGTGAAGGACCGACTTTCTCAAGGGGGTGATGAGTGATAGGTGATCGCAGTGTGACCGTGTTCTACGACGAAGTGATGCTGGGCCACAATCCCGAAGTAGATGTACCCTACCTCCCCAGCCGGGTGGAAAAACGGGTACGAACGCTCCTGCAGGAGCTGGACTTCAAGTGGAGCTATCCGGAGCACCCCGGACGTCTGACTGCCATCATGGAGCTACTCGAGGAGGAGCCGATTGCGGGAGTGCAGTTCAAGGCCGGCCCCCACGCAACCTATGAACAGCTCGGCCGGGTGCATACCGCCACGCATCTCGATCACATATTTTCCCTCGAGGGCAAGCGGGCCTGGCTGGATCGGGATACGACTGCCGTGTCGCCCAATAGCATCAAGGCGGCGACCTCGGCCGCGGGCAATGCGATTGCCGCCGTGGAAGCCGTGGTGAAAGGTGAATGTCAAAGTGCTTTCGCCCTGGTGCGGCCTCCGGGGCATCATGCGGAACCTGTTCGGGCGCGGGGCTTCTGCCTGTTCAATAATGTCGCTGTTGCGGCAGCTCATGCCCAGGTCAAGCTCGGTTGTGAGCGCATCCTGATCGTTGACTGGGACGCCCATCACGGCAACGGTACCCAGGATATTTTCTGGGCCGATCCCGACGTGCTGTTTTTCGATATCCACTGCGCGGCACCGTTCTATCCGGGCTCTGGAGACCTGGAGGAAGTGGGGGCGGGCCTTGGGGAGGGTTACACTGTCAATGTGCCGATCCCTGAAGATGCCGGCGATCTCGCCTTCGAAAAAGCCTTCCGGGAAATCCTGATCCCCGCCGCCGAGCGCTTTGAGCCTGACCTGGTCCTGGTCTCGGCGGGCTTCGACCCGCACCGCAACGACATGGCCTTGAACCTGAGCTACGATGGCTTCGCGGTGCTCACCCGCATGCTCCAGGACATCGCCGACAGGCACTGTGATGGCAAGCTGGCGCTGGTGCTGGAAGGCGGCTATAACCTGACGTCCCTGGCCCGGGGTGTGCATACCGTGCTGGAGGTACTGGCCGGAGGTGATGTGCCGGAACTGGTGGAGTGCGGGTTTCACGAGGTGACGGAGGCTGCAGAATTCCATCGGGATGCCTTCACCGATGATGAGGAGGAGGCGGAAGATAAGTAGATGGGGCCCCGTCCCCTAGAACCAGCTTTTCAACTTGCCCTTGGCATTCACCGGGGACGCCCGCACTGCCTGCACCACATTGCCTTGCAATTCCAGAATCTCGAAGCGGTAGTCGGCTATGGCCAGACCCGCATTGCCATCCGGGAACGATTCCAGATATTCCAGGATCAGTCCGCTGAGGGTTTTCGGCCCGTCTGTGGGCAGCTGCCAATTGAGGGACTTGTTGACCTCTCTCAGGTTGGCGTTGCCGGCAATAATGTAGCTGCCGTCGCGCTGGGCGAAGATGGTTTCGTTGTCGTCTCCCATGCGCGAAGTGAACTCGCCCACGATCTCCTCGAGAATATCCTCGAGGGCGACGATGCCCATGACCTCGCCGTACTCGTCCACCACAATTGCCAGCCGCAACTTGTTTTTCTGGAAATGCACCAGCTGGGTGTGCAGGGGAGTACTTTCGGGAATGAAATAGGGTTTGTCCATTTCCCGTTCCAGGGCGTCGCGGTCCAGGCCCTGTTTGTCGATCAGGCGGCTGATATTGCGCATGTGCAGCACCCCGACGATATTGTTGATATCGTCGCGCCAGACCGGCAGGCGGGTATGGTTGCTGGCCTGGACACAGCGCAGTATCTCCTCGTCACTGTCGTCCAGGTCGATGCCGTAGACTTCATTGCGCGGCACCATCACGTCATCCACCGAGACCTCTTCCAGATCGAGGATGTTCAGCAGCATGCCGCGGTGGCGGGGAGGGATCAGCGCACCGGCTTCGGTGACGATGGTGCGCAGTTCCTCGGAGGAGACATGTTCCTCCTTGGCCGCGGAGGGGTCTACACCCAGTAGTCGCAGCAGGGCGTTGGTGACGCTGTTCACCAGCCACACGACCGGGTACATCACCTTCATCAGCGGCAGCAGGATGACACTGGCGGGAAAGGCAATGCGCTCCGGATGCAGGGCGGCGATGGTTTTGGGAGTGATTTCCGCGAATACCAGGATCACCAGCGTCAGGGTAATGGTGGCGATGGCGATACCGGCGTCACCCCACAGGCGAATGGCGATCACGGTGGCGATGGCGGAGGCGAGAATGTTGACCAGGTTGTTGCCGATCAGGATCAGACCGATCAACCGGTCCGGCCGCTCCAGCAGCTTGCTGGCGCGTCGGGCCCCCCTGTGGTTCTGCTTGCGGAGATGCTTCAGCCGATACCGGTTGAGGGTCATCATCCCGGTTTCTGAGCTGGAGAAGAAACCGGATAGCAGAATGAGGACTACCAGGACTGAGTATAAGAGACCCAGCGGTGCTTCGTTCAAAGCGGGGGCGGACCTTTGACAGGAATGGACCGGCTATCTTGAAGAAAAAGCAGGGCGGGAGCAAGCCCCGTGAAGCATCAATTAAGGGCCCTTCAGCCGCGCTGCAGGATCAACTCGAGGACCAGTTTGGAGCCGAAAAAAGCCAGCATCAGCAGGGCGAAGCCGCCCAGGGTGAAGCGCACCGCAGTCTGGCTGCGCCAGCCGAGATGGTAGCGGCCCCAGAGCAGGGTGGAGTAGATCACCCAGGCCACCAGCGTCAGCACGGTCTTGTGCACCAGGTGCTGTGCAAACAGGTCTTCCAGGAACAGGAAACCAGAGGCAATGGCGACGGTCAGGAGCACCACACCGGCCCAGAGCAGCTCAAACAGCATGGTCTCCATCAGCTGCAGCGGCGGCAAAAAACTGACAATGCCGGTGGCGCGGTGGTGCTTGAGCCGCCGGTCCTGCACCGCCACCAGCGCCGCCTGCACCGCCGCCAGGGTCAGCACCGCATAGGCGAGGATAGAGGCGGCTATGTGCAGCAGCAGGCCCTGGCCCAGGGTTTCGGGGGTGGTGCCTGAGTGGGGTGCAAAGGCTGAAATCAACACGGCGGCCGCCGACAGGGGCATCAGTACCACCAGCAGGTTCTGCAATGGCCGGCGCACCAGCCAGGCGAGGCAGGCAACATTGATCACCAGGAAAATCAGGGCCAGTATCTTATACAGGCCGAGGTGAACATTGCCGCCATCAAAAATGCTGAACCATGCCACCAGGGCGTGGCAAATCAGGGCGACAGCACCCATGCCGACCACGGCCCCGCTGAGCCGCGGCCGCCGCTGCAGGATGCGTGACAGGTGCAGTCCCGCGGCAGCCAGGTACAGCAGCGCGGCGACAATTGCTAGCAGGGGCAGCGGCATGTTTGGGGGTTGGACCCGGGTGACGTATACTGCGCCCCTTTGTACCGATTTGTCCGGCCATAATCAATAGCGCTGGCCGCTGCCGAGAGCCATTCCGATGTTTGAGAGTCTTTCCGATCGCCTGTCGCAGAGCCTGCGCTCCATTAGCGGCAAGGCACGCTTAAGCGAAGATAATATTCAGGACACCTTGCGTGAGGTCCGCATGGCCCTGCTGGAAGCGGATGTGGCGCTGCCAGTGGTCAAGGATTTTGTCGAGGCGGTAAAGCAGCGCGCCCTGGGCCAGGAGGTGATGAAGAGCCTGAGCCCGGGCCAGGCTTTCCTGCGGATCGTGCAGGCGGAGCTGGAAGCGGTGATGGGGTCCGCCAATGAAGGCCTCAATCTTGCCGTGCAGCCGCCGGCGGTCATTCTCATGGCAGGCCTGCAGGGCGCGGGCAAGACCACCTCGGTCGCGAAACTGGCACGCCTGCTGAAGGAGCGGGAAAAGAAATCGGTAACCGTGGTCAGCGCCGACGTTTACCGGCCAGCGGCCATCAAGCAGCTGGAGACCCTCGCCGCCGAGGTCGGGGTCGACTTCTTCCCCAGCCAGCCCGAGCAGAAGCCGGTGGATATCGTCCTCGCGGCGATGAACCATGCCCGCATCCGCTTCAGCGACGTACTGATTATTGACACTGCGGGCCGCCTTGCCATCGACGAGGCCATGATGGCCGAGATCGCGGAGCTGCACCGGGTCAGCAAACCGGCGGAAACCCTGTTTGTGGTCGATGCCATGACCGGCCAGGATGCGGCCACCACAGCCAAGGCATTTGGCGAGGCCCTGCCCCTGACCGGGGTCATCCTCACCAAGGTGGATGCGGACAGCCGCGGTGGTGCGGCCCTGTCGGTGCGCACCATCACCGGCAAGCCGATCAAGTTCCTCGGGGTCGGGGAGAAAACCCAGGCCCTGGATCCTTTCCATCCGGACCGGCTGGCCTCGCGCATTCTCGGCATGGGCGATGTGCTCTCCCTGATTGAGGAAGCGGAGCAGAAAGTCGACAAGGACAAGGCCGAGCGCCTGGCGCGCAAGGTCAAGAAGGGGGGCCGCTTCGACCTCGAGGACTTCCGCGACCAGCTACAGCAGATGACCAACATGGGCGGCATCACCGGCATGCTGGACAAGCTGCCGGGCATGGGCAACGTGGCGCAGATGGCGCAGCAGAACCTGGATACGAAAATGTTCTCCCGCATGGAGGCGATGATCAACTCGATGACGCCCCGGGAGCGCCGCAATCCCGACCTCATCGTGGGCTCGCGCAAACGCCGTATTACCCAGGGTTCCGGCACCCAGGTCCAGGACCTCAATCGCCTGCTGAAGCAGCACAAGCAGATGCAGAAGATGATGAAAAAGATGAAGGGCGGGGGCATGGAGAAAATGATGCGCGGCCTCGGTGGTATGATGCCGCCCGGCGGCGGCTCAGGCGGCGGCTTCCCGTTTCGCTAAGTCGTTAGCAGCGCTGAAAATTTCCGCCCGCGAGGGCTTTTAAAACCCCTTGAAGTTCCGTATGATACGCCACCTTTGCGGCCGTGGTGCCGGGTATTGGCGTGGATGTGGCGGAAGGTTGGTCGCAGATCCCGACTCATTTTCAGGAATTAACCGAATATGGTAACAATTCGTCTTTCTCGTGGTGGTGCCAAGAAGCGCCCGTTCTATCACCTGACAGTCACTGACAGCCGTAAGTCACGTGATGGCCGCTTTATCGAGCGCGTGGGCTTCTTCAATCCCGTCGCCCGCGGTCAGGAAGTGCGTCTGCAGGTGGACGCCGAGCGCATCGCATTCTGGCAGAGCGAGGGTGCGCAGCTGTCCGACCGCGTCGCCAAATTGGTCAGGGAAGCCGGCGCAGCCGCCTGAGCTGGTGCGGGTTGCATGAGTGAGCCCGCTGCCAGCGATCGCCTGGTAGTCGGCCGGATTACCGGCTGCTACGGGATCAAGGGCTGGGTCAAGATTCACTCCTATACCGAGCCGATGGAGAACTTCCTCGACTATGGTGGTTGGATGATTGAGCGTCGCGGTGGCCTGGAGCCGGTCGACTTCGACGCCGGGCGGCGCCAGGGAAGGGGTTTGGTGGCCCATATCCGCGGCGTCGACGACCGCAGCCTGGCAGAGAGTTTCCAAGGGCTGGAAGTCAGCGTTGAAGGCAATGTTCTGCCAGCGCTTGAGGAGGGCGATTACTACTGGCACCAGCTGCAGGGCATGCAGGTCTGGTGTGGCACGGAAAACGGCCAGGTGCTGCTCGGTGAAGTGGACTACCTGCTCGAAACCGGTGCCAACGATGTGCTGGTGGTCAAGGCCTGTGAAGGCAGTATCGACCAGCGGGAACGCCTTATTCCCTGGCTGCCAGGCACCACCGTGAGACAGGTGGACGAAGCGGCGGGGCGGATAGAGGTGGACTGGTTCCCGGAGGACTAGGGCACATGCACATAGCGGTAGTGACCCTGTTTCCGGAGATGTTCAGCGCTGTCAGCGAGCACGGGGTTACCGGGCGCGCGGTGCAACAGGGTTTGCTAGGGTTCAGCCACAGCAATCCGCGCGATTTTACGCAGGACCGCCATCGCACGGTCGATGATCGCCCCTTCGGCGGCGGCCCCGGCATGGTGATGAAGGTAGCCCCCCTGGAGCAGGCCATTGCCGCTGCCAGGGAGCAGGCCGGGGCGCGCAGCCGCGTCATCTACCTGTCGCCCCAGGGGCAAGAGTTTGATCACCGCAAGGCGGTGAGTCTGGCGCAGGAATCGGCGCTGGTGCTGGTGGCAGGTCGCTATGAGGGCGTGGATGAACGCCTGATCGAGAGCGAGATCGACGAAGAGCTCTCCATCGGCGACTACGTGCTGAGCGGCGGCGAGCTGGCGGCGATGGTAGTGATAGATGCAGTGATTCGCCAGCTGCCCGGGGTTTTGGGGCACGAGCTGTCGGCGCAGGAGGATTCTTTCGCCGACGGCCTGCTGGATTGCCCGCACTATACCCGTCCCGAGGAGTACCGGGGCAGAGCAGTGCCGGAAGTATTGCTCAGTGGGGATCACGAGAAGATCCGCCGCTGGCGCCTGAAGCAGGCACTGGGCCGCACGCAGGAGCGGCGCCCGGACCTGCTTGCGGGCAGGGCGCTGACGCCCGAGGAACAGGAGCTGTTGGCGCTGTATCGCCAGGAGCAGGATTTGGCTTAATTAGCTAGCTGTGAAGCTAGACACGGTAAATGACAGGAGCGCACCATGAGCACCAACAAGATTATTTCGCAGATCGACGCTGAACAGATGCAAAAGGATCTGCCTGAGTTCAGCCCCGGTGACACCGTGGTCGTTCAGGTCAAGGTCAAGGAAGGTAACCGCGAGCGTCTGCAGGCCTTCGAGGGCGTCTGCATCGCCAAGCGCAACCGCGGCCTGAACTCCGCGTTCACCGTGCGCAAGATCTCCCACGGTGTCGGCGTCGAGCGTACCTTCCAGGCCTACAGCCCGCTGGTCGACAGCGTCACGGTCAGGCGCCGCGGCGACGTGCGTCAGGCGAAGCTGTACTACCTGCGTGAGCTGTCTGGCAGGGCGGCGCGGATCAAGGAAAAGCTCACCGCCCGCTAAGGCGCGAGATCTTCCAGCGAAAAGCGGCCTTCGGGCCGCTTTTTGCATTTCTGGGCTGGCTCCGGATTCTCCAGCCGCGCATGCACTCACCACGGCCGCTTCCATGGTAATCTTGCGCGATGTCCGCTACCCATCCTGATATTGAGCATTACATCGACGCCATGTGGATGGAGAAAGGGCTCAGTGACAATACGCTCAGCGCTTATCGGCGGGATTTGAGTCAGTACCAGCAGTGGCTTGCGTCACGGGACAGCAGCATCGTTCGCGCCGATCGCATCGATCTGCAGACTTATCTGGGCGCGTGTCTGAAGAAGGGGCAGTCGCAGCGGTCGACGGCGCGGTTTATGTCCTGTGCGCGGAGTTTTTATCGGTTTCTGTTGCGGGAAGGGCGGCTGCAGGTGGATCCGACGCTGGATGTAGACAGCCCGAAGCTGGGGCGGCCGCTGCCGAAGTCGCTGTCGGAGCAGGATGTGGAGCGACTGCTGGCGGCGCCGGATACTGAGCTGGCGCTGGAGTTGCGTGACCGGGCGATGCTGGAACTGCTCTATGCCTGCGGCCTGCGGGTGTCGGAGCTGACCGGTCTGCAGCTGGTGCAGGTGAGCATGAACCAGGGGGTGGTGCGGGTGTTTGGCAAGGGCAGCAAGGAACGGCTGGTACCGATGGGGGAGGAGGCCCTGAGCTGGCTGCAGCGGTTCATGGCCGGGCCGCGCTCGGAATTGCTCAAGGGCATACCCTGCGATGTGGTGTTTCCAAGCCGCCGCGGGACGCAGATGACTCGCCAGACATTCTGGTATCGTATTAAAATCTACGCACGGCGCGCGGAGATCAACAAGCCACTGTCTCCGCACACGCTGCGCCATGCCTTCGCGACCCATCTGCTGAACCACGGCGCGGATCTGCGCGTGGTGCAGATGCTTCTGGGGCACAGCGATCTTTCCACCACGCAGATATACACGCACGTTGCCACGTCAAGACTTAGAGATCTGCATCGGCAGCATCACCCGCGAGGTTAGCTGTTTCTGCATTATGGTGGTCGCTCAAGCCGGGCCTCAGTGAGGATTCTAATCAGGCGGAAATTCACTCCGTTTTAGTACTTCGTTTAATCTCTTCGGGTGTAATTTCCCACCTCTTGGCCCGCCCCTTGGGGCGATAGGAAAAGATAAGTGAAAAAATATCAAAATCACTGTCATTTCGAGCGTAGCGAGAAATCTTATGAACGTAACTGTAAGAAGTTCCGTTGCTTACAAGATTTCTCCCGTTGGTCGAAATGACAAATCCCCCACAAGCCGATGGGGCTTGAATTGATAGCCGCTGCTTGCGCCGGGGTAGTTCATTCCCCTTATCTAAGACCGTGCGGCTCATGAAGTCGATGTGTATACGTCAGCGGATGTCCTGAAAAAACCGCATGGGCAGGATCGGCAGGCGTAATTCGTAGCACAGCAGGATACCTATGATGCGCGCAAGGCTGCGCCAGATGCCCATACGCATAAATTTTCTCGCATCGGTAATGACGCTTTGTTCCAGCAACACCGGTTGCGTCATCTTCAGCAGCTCTTCACTGAAGCGTATGTCCTCCAGGATTTCGCAATCCGGAAATCCACCGAGCCGCTTGAACAGCCGACTGCGAACAAACATGGCCTGATCGCCATATATGATCCGTG
>JBGTGB010000187.1:0-6989 GCA_041746975.1 Haliea sp.
ATACCGCGGCCAAGCCCGCCGCTGGCACCCGTGATCAATACCACCATGTTTGCCGCCATTACCAGGACCTCCCGCAGTCCGCGTGCAGCACCGTGCCGGTGAGACCGCAGCTGTCATTGCCCAGCAACATGCGCACTGCGCCGGCCACCTCTTGGTCCAGGGAGCCGGGGAACCGCTCCAGAGCGGGCGCGGGAGCGACTGGCTGATCAGGACTCATGCGCAGTGGGGTCGTTACGCAGTTGAAACGTACCCGGCGACCACCCTCGGCACGGGCCAGCGAGCGCACCAGGGCCGCGACCCCCTCTGCCACTGCAGTCTCCGGGGCATGGCCGGCACAGTCCAGCGGCGCGGGACGCTCCACCACTGCCACTACACTGCCGCCATCCGCGATCAGCCGCTGTGCCCGTCCCAGCGCCGTGAACCACAGAGTCAGAGCCGATTCGGCGCGCCGGAGCCAGTCGCCCCACGCGCAGGCATTCAAGGTGCCGTGGTTGGCGAGCTCGCTCCAGGCCATCACGATGATATGGGTCTCCTCGGGACCGGTGAGCGCACCGTCACGCCAGCCCTGAAGTTCCGCGTCATCGCCCACAGCCGCACTCGGGAGGGGCTCAAACCGTGCTCCAAGTTGCCGCGCGAGAGCGTCAGTGCAGTCGGTGCCAGTGCCGATCAGTAGTGGCTCGTGCCCAGTCTCGTGCATTGCCCGCTCCACCGGTCGCTATCGCGACTTAACCAAAACGGACCTTTGCAGGAAGCCAGCCAGGGCGTCGTTGACTTGCCCGGGGCGCTCGACTGGCGCCGTGTGGCCGGATCCCTCAATCAGCACCATGCCCTCGCAGTTTCCCAACTCGCTGGCCAGCGCGCTGGACACCGCCGGTGGATTGGCCTGATTGTGCTCGCTGTGTAGAACCAGTGACGGACAGGTAATCTCCCGCAGCCGCCCGTAAATGTCACTGCGAGTGAGCATGGCGTCATAGACATGGGCCCACTGCCCAGGTGGCCGGAAACGCCACTTTGCTACCCATGGCGAGGCATCGAAGTCGCCTCCGAACAGAAATTTCAGCATGATGCCCGTTACCTCTGGATCGAAGCCCTGCCGGGTGACCAGCTCCTTGAAGCCGAGATACCCATCACGCTCCTCTGCGGACTCCATGCGCTCGTAGGAATCTATCAGTACCAGTGCCAATACCCGCTCTGGATGAGCGAGGGCAAAGCGTGTGGAAATCCAGCCACCGAATGAGAAGCCCACCAGTACCGCCCGCTGGATCTGCAGGAGATCCAGCAGCGAAAGCAGGTCCGTGGTGGCATCCTCGATGGTGAACGCGCCGCCCTCGGCAGTTGATTGGCCGTGGAAACGCTGGTCCCACAGGACGCAGCGGAAACGGTCCTGGAGAGCGCTTGCCTGTGCGCTGAACAGTTCGTGGTCGGTCAGAAAACCGTGACTGAATACGATGGCGGGACCGCTCCCGCCAGTATCCTCGTAGTAGAAGACATTGTCATTGCAGGCATGAAATGGCATAGGCGCAACTCCCGGGTCTCAGGTCCTGCAAGCTTCGCACATCAGTAGCGAAACGCGGAGAGTGCTGTCCGCTATTGACCCTCAAGTGGCCGCTCCCGCACCCACGGTGATCTTGGACCGCAGTGCCCCGGCGCACACAATCGTAGCCATGATAACAACAGGGTCTTGCGCCCGGAACTGGCGCAGCGACCGCGAGGAGAGGAGTTTCCCATGGGCGATCGGAAGAAGATCTACGTCTCGACGGGCAGCGCTGTAGCACTGGTTGCCTCAGCGCTGGTACTGGATTCATCGACCGCGATGGCGCAGGCAGAGCCACCGGCCGATCGGCGCATGACTGTGATCGAGGAAGTCACCGTTACCGCCCGCCGCGTGGAAGAATCCTTGCAGGATACGCCCATCTCGGTGGCGGCGTTCTCACGGCGCGCCCTGGAGGGAATAGGCGCCAGCGAGGCGGGTGATATCGCTCACTACACACCTAACCTGGCAATTCGCAAACAATCCGGGAGCCAGGATGACTTCGCGGTCGGTATCCGTGGTGTCGCCAATGGGGAACCGGCACTGACCATTGATCCCACCGTTGGCATTTACATGGACGGTGTCTACCTGGCCCGCAGTACCGGGGTGGCCTTTGACATTGTCGACCTGGAGCGAATCGAGATTCTCCGGGGTCCCCAGGGCGCCCTGTTTGGTCGCAATGCCATTGGCGGTGCGATCAACATCGTCACCGAACGCCCGCGTGAGGAACTGGCCTACAGACAGCAGGCGAGTGTCGGCAACAGAAGTCATCAGCGCCATCACCTCACCCTCGATACGGGTCGCCACGGCGGTGTAGCCGCCAAACTGTCGGGGCTCTATACCGAGCGTGAGGGCGAGGTCAGGAGTCTCTACAATGACCGCCGTCAAGGCGCGAATGAGACCGAGGCAGTGCGCCTCGCCCTCAATTGGTCCAAGGAGTCCTTGGTGGCGGACTACAGCTTCGACTACTACCGCCGCGAGAGCAACGCGACCATCAATCAGTTGAGTTTTGCCCGCGACACGGTGACCAATCCGGCGTCGCCGTTTTTCGGCGGTCCCTATTTTCAGCAGGCGGCAGCCGCTGCCAGCGCCAGCCGGGTAGGCCGCCTGCCGGTCAGGGGCACGGATGATGACGACAATCGCTCCCGCATTGACGCCCATGCCCTCACGCTCACCTGGGATATCAATCCGGAGCTGACCATCAAGTCGATAAGCAGCTACCGGAAGTGGGATAAGAACCAGTTCGTGGCGATGGACTATGCGAGCTTTCCCGCTGATGGCATGACCCTGATCGATGTGACGACGTTCATGCCGATTGCGGAGGGGACCCTGGTGCCGATATTCGACACCCGTCGCGACAGCGACCAGAGGCAGACGACGCAGGAGCTACAGTTCATCGGCTCCGTGCTTGATGAGCGCCTGCGCTATACGACCGGCTTCTACTACTTCGAGGAGACCGGTAATGAGGAGAACCCGCAGAGTCTGGTAATCCCGACCTGCCTCGCTCTCGGCGAGCCCGGCTGCGCGGCGCTGGGTACCTCGCTGTTTCTCACCCTGCCGGATTTTGCCTACAGCATCGACAATCGCTCGTGGGCGGTCTATGGCGAGGTCAGCTACGCGTTTACGGAGCGACTGGATGTCATCCTGGGTTACCGCTACACCGAGGACAGGAAGAAAGCCGAGCTGACCAATGCGTTGGATAACGTCCTCCAGACCGTCGCTGGCAGCAAGAGCTGGAGCAACTTCAATCCGGGCATTACTGCGAGCTACAGCTGGTCAGACACGACGACCTACGCGAAGTTGACCACCGGATTCCGCTCCGGCGGCTTCAATGCCAGGGCCACCAGAGTGGAGGATTTTCTTAATCCTTTCGACGAGGAGGAGATCAGCGCCGCGGAGATCGGCCTGAAGAGTGATCTTCTGGGCAATACCCTGCGCATTAATGCCGCTCTTTTTCACATGCGCTATGACGACCAGCAGATCGCCCAGTTCTCGGCCGGGAGCGGAGGCGGGGCGTCGACTATCAGCAACGCCGGTGAATCGACCACCACCGGTATCGAACTCGAGCTGACCTGGTTGCCGGTGACCGGCCTGATGTTCGCGGCGAACTACGGTTACATCGAACAGGACTTCAAGAGTTTTGAGACCGGTGTTGTCGATCCTGTCAGCGGCTTTCCCCTGGGTGTTAATGCAGATATCGCGGACAGCGCCAGCACGATCCGCTACGCGCCGAAACACTCAGCTTCGCTGATTGCCGAGTATGAATTCGCGCCGACGAATAATGGCCAGTTTTCGCTGCGGGTAGATGGTACCTACAGCGGCGCGATCACTTTCCATCCCCAGTACGATCTCTATGATCGTTCCGGCAGCTACAGTCTACTCAACGCCAGGGCCACGCTGGCCGACATTCCAGCCGGGCGCAGCGGCAGGTTGCGAGGATCCCTGTGGGGCAGGAATCTTGGCAATGAGAAGTACCGGGATTTCGGTATTGATTTCGGGTCCCTGGGCTACGCGATCAACAGCTATGGTCACTTGCGCAGCTACGGGATCGATATCGTCTATGAGTTCAATCGTTGACAGGCCGGAGCAATTTCCCATGTTGAATGAATCCAACGAACGTACAGTCCAGCAGCTGTTCGTAGCGTTTTCCCGCATGGACATCAATGAAATACTGACCTTCTTCACGATTGACGCCGTTTATCACAAGATCCCGCTTGCGCGCTTTCAGGGCCACGAGGAGATTGCCGGCACCCTCGGTGAGTTTTTCATCGAGGGTCTTGCGGTAGAGTTCGAATCGCTGAACGTTGCCGAGCGTGACAACAAGATACTGTCGGAGCGCATTACCCGGGTGAAAAAGGACGGGGTCGAACTTGCCATTCCGATCATGGGTATATTCGAGTTTGCGGCTGACGGGCGTATATCTGCCTGGCGTGACTATTTCGATCGGGGTCAGGCCGGCATCGCCCAGGCGTCCAATTGAATCGAGGGAGTGCTGACCATGTTTGACCTGAAAGGCAAGGTCGCGCTTATCTCTGGCGCGGCGCGAGGCCAGGGGGAGACGGAGGCGCGGCTGTTCGCTCAATTGGGTGCGCAGGTGATACTTGCTGATGTCCTGGTCGCTGAAGGTCGCCAGGTGGCGGATGAAATCGGTGGACAGGCTCTCTTCTGCTCCCTGGATGTCACCTCGCCGGAACAATGGCAGAATGCAGTCAGAGCCGGTGAGGAGCGTTTTGGCCACATCGATGTGCTGGTCAACAATGCCGGTATCACTCGTGTCGGCATGATTGAGTCCATGTCGATGGAGGACTACATGGAGGTGATCCGGGTGAATCAGCTGGGCTGCTTCCTCGGCATGCAAGCCTGTGTCCCCGCAATGCGCAAAGCGGGCCGTGGTTCCATTATCAATATCTCGTCGATGAGCGGCATGACGGGAATGGCCGGCGTGACCGCCTACGTGGCCTCCAAGTGGGCGATCCGGGGCATGACCAAGAGTGCAGCGCTGGAGTTGGGAAGCTATGGCATCCGGGCGAATTCCGTGCATCCGGGGGCGATCGACACCGCCATGATCAATGCGCCGGAATTTGCCGACGTCGACAAGGAGGGAATGGTTGCTTCCCTGCCGGTGCCGAGGTTGGGGCAGTCAATCGACGTGGCCCAGACCGTGGCCTTTCTCGCTTCCGAGGCCAGCAGCTACTGCTCGGGCGGCGAATATGTGGTCGATGGAGGCTATCTGGCCGGACAGCCGGTGCCACAGCAGGACCTATAAACCTTTACCCAGGAGCCAATAGTGGAGTTCGACCCCTTCGACCCGAAGTTTTTCGAGGACCCCTGGCCCGCCTACGCACGGATGCGCAAGGACTTTCCGGTGTTGCGCTGTGCGGTGAGGAACCACCGCATCTGGCCCCACTTCTGGATGCTGAGTCGTTACAGCGATGTACGCGACGCCCTGGTAGACTGGCGCAGCTTCTCTTCCGCGAAGGGAACGCTGATCGATACCGATATCAGTCTGATCCCGCCCAACATCTTCAACATGGACCCACCGCGCCACGACGAGCTGCGCAATGTCCTGGCCAGGGTGCTGACCGGGTCGCGGATCGCGGGGCTGGAACCCGTGGTGCGGCAGCACGCCCGGGAGCTGGTCGACGGTTTTCGCGATCGGGGTAGCGCCGATATCGCCACCGAATACGCGCAGATGATTCCGACCCTCACCATGTGCGAGCTGCTGGATCTGCCCAAGAGTGACCAGAAACAGTTTCTGAAGTGGAACCTGGACACGCTGGCCGGTGCCGACTTTACCAGTCCGGAGGCGCTGGCCGCCTATGGCGAGATGGAGCGCTACTGGCAGGGACTGGTGGCCGAGCGCCGGCGCCATCCCGGGGCCGACCTCATCTCCCGCATCATCCACAGTGAGGTGAAGGGCGAGAACATCAGCGACACCGAGATTGCCGGCTTCTGCTCCCTGCTGCATGACGCCTCCCAGAACACTACCATGAACATGATCTCCAACTCGGTGATCGCCCTGGCCAGGAATCCGCAGCAGCGCCGCAAACTGATGCTGGAACCGGAGCGCTGGCCGGATGCGATCGAGGAACTGTTGCGCTACATCTCCCCCGTGCAAGGCCTGGCGCGGGTGGCCACCCGGGACCTGGAGGTCAGCGGAGTCACCATTCCCGAGGGCGACCAGGTGCTGCTGCTGTACGGTTCCGCCAACCACGATCCCGAGTTCTGCGAGCGCCCCGGGGAGCTCGACTTCGATCGCATCGTCAAGTCACACCTGGCCTTTGGCCAGGGTATCCACCACTGCCTCGGCCACGCGGTGGCGCGGCTGGAAACCCGGGTCGCCCTGCAGGTACTGCTGGACACGGTGGGTGAGTGGGAGCTGGACGAGGCCGGGCTGGTCCGCAACCAGCTGGTGCCGACCCGGGGCGTCGCCCACGCCCCCATCAGTTTCAGCACAGCATGAAGTTTTCCGTACAGTTGCCGATCCACTGGCGCGGTGATCACGACCGCTTCCTCGACGGCCCGACCCTGGCCGCGCTGGCAGGGGATATCGAGGCCGCGGGTTTCGATGCCTGCTTCGTCACCGAGCACCCCGCGCCGGCGCAGCAGTGGCTGGAAAGTGGCGGGCACCACACGTTGGACCCTTTCGTGGCCCTGTCCTTCGCGGCTGCGGGAAGCCGGCAGCTGCGGCTGCACACCAATATTCTGGTGCTGTCCTATCGCAATCCCCTGCTGACCGCCAAGGCGGTGGCGAGTCTGGACATGCTCTCGGGTGGGCGGATGATCTGTGGCGTGGGTGTCGGCTATATGGAGAGTGAGTTTGCCGCCCTGGGGGCCGATTTCAGTCAGCGCGGCCGGGTCACCGATGAGGCCCTGCAGGTTATGAAGGCCGCCTGGACCGGCGCGCCGGTCAATCATCAGGGCGCGGGCTTCCTGGCCAGGGACAACGTGGTCCAGC
>JBGTGB010000188.1:0-1758 GCA_041746975.1 Haliea sp.
CTGGCCGGTTTCCAGGGATCCCAAACAGCCCAGCTCGCCCTCAACGGACACCCCGCAGGCATGCGCCATTTCCACTACCTGGCGGGTAACGTCGACGTTGTAGTCGTAGTCCATGGGCGTTTTGCCGTCCGTACCCAGGGAGCCGTCCATCATCACCGAGCTGAAGCCCAGCTGGATGGAGCGCTGGCACACCGCCGGGGAGACCCCGTGATCCTGGTGCATGACCACCGGGATATGGGGAAACTCCTCGATCGCGGCCAGGATCAGATGGCGCAGGAAGGGCGCGCCGGCGTATTTGCGGGCACCGGCACTGGCCTGCATGATCACCGGGGAGTTGGCGGCGTCCGCCGCCTCCATGATCGCCCGGGTCTGCTCCAGATTGTTGACGTTAAAGGCCGGTACCCCGTAGCCGTGTTCGGCGGCGTGGTCCAGCAACTGACGCATACTGATAAGTGCCATGGGAAGTTCCTCGATCGGTTCCTGGGGAAGACCGCGCCCTCAGGCGCTCTCTCCGCGTTGTTGAAGAATGGCGACAGCGGGCAGGGTCTTGCCTTCCACGTATTCCAGAAAGGCCCCGCCGCCGGTCGAGATATAGGACACCTTGTCGGCAATGCCGTACTTGTCGATTGCCGCCAGAGTGTCGCCACCGCCTGCCAGCGAAAACGCCGGGCTGTCGGCGATGGCGCGGGCCAGGGCCTCGGTGCCGCCCCCAAACTGGTCGTATTCAAACACGCCTACCGGGCCGTTCCAGAGAATGGTGCCGGCCGTGGCGAGGACTTCGGCAATGGCCGCGGCGGCCTGGGGGCCGATATCCAGGATCATGTCGTCCTCGGCTACCGCGTCCGCGGACTTGGTTTCCGCCGCGGCGGTGGCGGAGAACTCCTTGCCCGTAACAACATCCACAGGCACGGGAATACTGGTTTTAGCCATCAGCGCCTGGGCCGCCGGAATCAGGTCGTGCTCACAGAGGGATTTGCCCACCGGTTTGCCGCTGGCGGCGAGGAAGGTATTGGCGATACCGCCGCCGACCACCAGCTGATCGACCTTGTCCGCCAGGTTTTCCAGCACCGTCAACTTGGTGGAGACCTTGGAGCCGCCGACTATCGCCACCAGGGGCCGCGCCGGTTGCGCCAATGCCTTTTCCAGCGCCAGCAGCTCCGCGGCCAGCAGCGGGCCGGCGCAGGCGACCGGGGCAAAGCGGGCGACGCCGTGGGTGGAGGCCTGGGCCCGATGCGCGGTACCGAAAGCATCCATGACGAAAATATCGCAGAGCGCGGCGTAGGCCCGGGCCAGGGTCTCGTCGTCCTTTTTCTCGCCCGGGTTGAAGCGCACATTTTCCAGCAGCGCAACCTCTCCATCAGCCAGGTCGACGCCTTCGCGCCACTCAGCCAGCAGGGTCACCGGCTGGCCCAGCAGCTGCGCCAGATGCTTGGCGACCGGTGCCAGAGAGAACTCTTCCGCAAATACGCCCTCCTCCGGCCGCCCCAGGTGGGACATGAGCAGCACTTTTGCGCCCGCCGCGGCCGCCTGGCGGATAGTCGGCAGGGCAGCGCGGATGCGTGCATCGCTGCTGACCGCGCCATCTTGCAGCGGAACATTGAGGTCCTCGCGGATCAACACCCGCTTGCCGGCAAGCTCAAGGTCATTCATCAGTAGCATTGGTGCTCTCCAGCGCTGTCGTTCAGCTTACAGGCTACCCCAGGAGGCAGCTACATCCAGCATGCGGTTGGCGTAGGCCCACTCATTGTCGAACCAGAT
>JBGTGB010000189.1:0-30807 GCA_041746975.1 Haliea sp.
GCCGAAGCCGTGATGACGGTCCGGTACTCCGCCGTTGCTCAAGTAGATTGCGCGACTGAAGCGAATCCGATTGGGCCTGCGCCCCAGGTTCTCCTGCCACCAACTGCGCACCAGCTCGGTATAGCCCAGCACCATCTGCCCCGCTTTGGCAAGTCCGGCGCCAACCTCTTCAGCGCGAAGTGGCCGCGGGCTCGGCTTATCCAGGCGCGCTATGTGCATAGTGGGCGGCACGGTGTTGGCACGGTCATGATAAAGGGTGCGGACCAACAGACCGACACAATCTTCGGAGATTGGGAGCCAGTCGCTACCGCCTTCAGGTTTTGTCTGGCTGACAATGACTTCGAAATTGCCGCGATCGTCGAAGCGGATGGCATCGCTGGCGAGAAAGCCAGTGGTCTGCAGCGTTGCGGGATCAAATTCTTGCAAGCCGGAAACTCCGTATTGCGACCAATCCCGCGCGGCGAGGTCCGCTGGCTGGCGGGCATTCCAGGCCGCGATCACAAAGTAGGGCAGGGTGCCGCGATTGCCGCTGATGCGGTAACTGTGTCGACCATCGACAAATTCCGCCAGCAGGTGGTCCTGGTCGGGGGACTGGAAGTTGATCCCCTGCCGCCAGGGCGCATCGCGCAAGCGCGGGCGCTCCGGTTCACAGTTCTCCATGTAGCGCTCGAAGCCATTGCGCAGCAGGCGGGTCAGGAAGCGGTACCACTCGCTTCGATCCAGCTCACTGACTTCGTCCCCGAACTCCTCGATCATATGCCCCGCGTTGCGCACGGTTTCGCAGAAGTCATCCCAGGCCCGGCCGGAAACCAGGCGCTCCCTGGCCCGCTGTTGGGGCGACTCGTTCATACATCCTCCTTTGCGACCGGGAAGCGATCATAGTAAAAGCTGAATCGCTCGCGCAGCGCAGGAATATCAACTCCGAAGTCGCCGCCAAGGTCATAGAGGACCTTGCCGTGCTTGCCACGAGGGTTGGCACTGAGATAGTGGTCGATCTGTCGCGCGGCGTCTGCTGTCATCGGTAGATCCGCCATGGTATAGACACGCTCAATCACGGATTTCTGGTCATCCATGTAGTCGTGAAACAGTACGTCGATGGTTTGCTCCTCGGGCATGCTGTCCCGATCGCGCACACAGGCTTGCAGCAAGTGCTCAATGCGCTGGATCCAGTAGTCCGCAAGTTCCTTCAGGTCGATGCGCTGACGGCGTATGCGGTCGCCGTAGGCGATCATGGTGATGGCTGACTGCAGCACCGCCAACGGATCGCGATGGGTGATCACGAACGTGGCGTCCGGGTAGGTGCTGCGTAGCGGCTGCAGATTTTCCATGTGCGGCGGCGACTTCATCACCCAGCGGTCGGGCCCCTGCAGCCAGGTCAATGCCTGCAGAACCTTCTTGCCATAGGCGTAATGCGGCGTCTGGTCGTGGGCGAAGTAATACTCCTGCCAGCGCCTGGGCCGCGACAGCCACTCGGGCAGGTAGGTGGAAAAGTCCAGCCCCTGGAGTTCGATGTCTTCATGGACGTGGTCGGGGGCCATTTCGTGCATCGCAGGCATCAGCGGCAGGATCTGTTCGAACTGGCCCCAGACTTCGCGGGTGCGGGTATAGCGAGGATCTTCCCCGGCTACGGTGGGTGTGTCGTCGGGCGCGGGGATGGGCTCCATTGACTCCCACAGGGGCATGGATCGCAGTCGGGGGTCAGCGGCAAGAATGTTGACCAGGTGGGTAGTGCCCGAACGCGGCAGGCCGGCAATGATGATCGGTCTATCGATGCGTTGGTCGAGAATTTCAGGGTGGCGCCTGAGCAGATCCTCCAGGCGCAGCCGGTTGCTGGCGTAACGCACCGCGTCACCGAACATGCCGGCGCGCCCGAGTGGCCCGAGATCCGTATCTTCCTCGAAACTCTGCAGCCAGATGCGCAGGCGTTCGCGAAAACCCTCCTTGCCAAAATCACTGAGCCCCGTGGCCTCGCGAGCCGCGCTGAGCACCGCCTCTTCATCCATTGTCACTTTCGGCGCGTGAGCGATGGCCTGGCGTTGCAGGTCGGTCAATACAGGGTTAGCGAGGTCGTCAATGCGAATGTTGTTGCCGCTCATGATTACTGCCGCTCCCGGCTAGTTGGGAAATGTAACCATCACCTTGGCAGAACGCTCCTTGTCCCTCGCGGTAGCAAATGCCTCCATAAACTCGTCGAAGACATAGCGATGGCTGATCATTGGCGCTACATCGAGTTTGCGTGAGATCAGCAGTTCCAGCACATCGTTAAACTCGGTGGGATAGGCCAGCGAGGTGGTGATGGTCATTTCCTTGGCCAGCGCGGTCTGGAAATCCACGGGTACCGGTTCGTGGTGTACCGCGATCACCACCAGCTTCGCGTGCAGCGGCGCCAGGGCGATGGCATCGGGGATGACCCGCGCAGCGCCGGAGACTTCGATGAAGGTATCGGTGTGAACCACGGGCCAGCCGTAGAGTGTCCCCGCGCCGTGTGCCTCGCCCAGGGCCTGGCGCACATCGACCGTGGCGGGATTGAGCGCGGTTTTTGCGCCCAGAGCGCGGGCCCGCTCCAGGCGCTGTTCGGACATGTCGAAAACCACGACGTCCTCGACACCGCGCTGGCGCAAAAACAGCACCACACCCAGCCCGATAGGGCCGGCTCCGAAAACCGCGACCCGGCTGCCAGGCCCGACCTTGGCGCGGTTCACGCCATGCAGGGCGACGGATAGGGGTTCGGTCAGGGCTGCCTCTTCAAACGACAGGGAGTCGGGAATGGGAAACACATGTTCCCCCGGGCTCACGTCCTTGACCAGCAGGAGGTCGGCGAAGCCGCCGGCGCCACCGGAGCCGATCATGTTGGATTCCGAGGTGGGATTGACCACCACCCGTTGGCCGGGTGTCAGATGGCTGACCCTGGCGCCTGCTGCGGCGATGGTACCGGACAGCTCATGCCCCAGTGGCATGGGCGTCTCCGAGGGTCCCAGCATGCCGCCGACGGCGGCGAAACTCAGGTCCGTGCCGCAGATTCCGCAGGCGGCCAGGCGGATGACGACGTCATTGGGGCCAGGCGTGGGGTCGGGCAGCTCGTCGAAGCGCAGGTCGTTGGGGCCGTGCAGCATGATGGCTTTCATAGCGGTTCCTCAACAGCCATGGAGTGTTATGAGGACAAATATGTGTCGGTTGCCGGGTAAATGCCACCGAGCCGTGCAGGCAGGCGTGGCGGCCAGTGACCTTTTCGGGTGCCGGTTCAATGTTTCAGCCTCGGGGACGTTGGACCCAGGCCCGTGCGGGAGTATGTTCATCTGCGAAGATAGAGGAGTCAAAAGCTGTGCAAGGACCAGGCCCACACCGAACCCGTTTGTTGGCGACTATCTTGGCGTTGCTCCCACTAGCGGCTTGCGATCAGCCGGGCGGCGATCCGTCGGACGGTGCTCCGCCGGAACGTCCGGTGCCTGAGCTGCTGGCGCAGTCCGCTGCTGCAGCCGAGGCAGAGCCTGCGCCCATGAGCCATGAAGTGCCCCACTATCCCGAGCACATTGCGCTGTTCGGTGAACTGCATGTGCACACCATGAATTCGCCCGACGCTTTCATGATGAACGTGCGCGTGGGACCGGAGGAGGCCTATCGCTTTGCTCAGGGCGAAGCGATAGCGCATGTCGGTGGTGAGAAAGTGCAGTTAAGCCAGCCGCTGGACTTCCTCGCGGTTACCGATCACTCAGAGTATATGGGAATCCTGCCGCAGCTGTTCGATTCTGACAGTGAGCTGGCGTCCCTTGAAGTGGCACAGGCGCTCACTTCCGGAGGTGACGCCCAGCGCCAGGAGGCGCTGCTGGGTGTACTGATGACCATGGGCGAGGGTAAACCGATTCCCAGCCTGGTGGAGCCCGGGCTGAGGTACGGTATCTGGCAGCAGTATGTGGAACTGGCGGATCGCTTCTATCACCCCGGCGAGTTCACCACCCTGGTTGGCTATGAGTGGACCTCCTCCGGTGCCCTGGACGAGGTTAACCTGCACCGCAATGTGATATTCCGCAGCAGCGAGGTGCCCGACAAACCCTTTTCCAGCTTCGACAGCGTCGATCCCCGGGACCTTTGGCTATGGCTGGATGAGCAGCGTGCACAGGGCATTGAAGCGCTGGCGATCTCCCACAATTCCAATCTCAGCAACGGCCTGATGTTCCCTGACGCAGTAGCCTTTGACGGTGAGCCACTGGATGCCGAGTATGCCGAGCTGCGCCAGCGCAACGAGCCGCTGGCGGAAATAACCCAGATCAAGGGCAGCTCTGAAACCCATCCGCTTTTGTCTCCCAACGACGAGTGGGCCGGCTTCGAAATCCTGGGAGACCTCCTGGGCGGGCGCGGCACCGAGGGGGAGGTGAAGGGCAGCTACGTCCGCGACGCCTGGCTGACCGGCCTGCAGCTGGAGGCAAAAGATGGGTTCAACCCCTACCGCTTCGGTGTGATTGGCGCCAGTGATGGCCATAATGCCACCTCGCCCGTTGAAGAAGACAACTATCACGGCAAGATCGGCTTTGCCGATGGCACGCCGGAGCAGCGGCGCAGCGGCAGTTTTATCAATGTGGAGCACGTGAAATACGGCGCCTCTGGCCTGGCGGGAGTCTGGGCCGAGAGCAATACCCGCGAGGCGATCTTCGATGCGCTAGCGCGCCGGGAAGTTTTCGGCACCAGTGGCCCCCGGATCAAGGTCCGGTTCTTTGGCGGTTGGGATTGGCCGCAGGATATTCTCGAGCGCCACGATGCGGTGCGCCTCGCCTACGCGGACGGCGCTGCCATGGGCGCGGATCTCCCGGCCCACCACGATGGGGCCGAGGCACCGCAGTTCCTGGTCTGGGCGATGAAAGACCCTGCCAGCGCCTGGTTGCAGCGCGTGCAGGTGGTCAAGGGCTGGGTGCAGGAAGGCGGCAAGCAGGAACAGGTGTACGACGTCGCCTGCTCTGATGGCCTGGAGCCGGATGCGGAGACCCACCGCTGCCCGGACAATGGCGCCCAGGTGTCACTGACCACCTGTGATATCTCTCGCGACAAGGGTGCCACGCAGCTGCAGACCCTTTGGCGTGATCCCGATTTCAATCCGGAGCAGGCGGCGTTTTATTACGTTCGTGTGCTGGAAAATCCTACCTGTCGCTGGAGTACCTGGGACAGCCTGCGGAACGGCCTGCCGCTGCCGGATTCGGTGCCGCCGACCCTGCAGGAGCGCGCTTATACCTCGCCGATCTGGTACCGACCGAAGGGATGACACAAACCCCATAACATGACGCCTTTAGGGATAGTAACGGTCCACCCATTCCGGCTTCATAACAATACGAAAGGAATACAACCATGAGACAAAGCTATCCAGGCAAGATGCTCATCGCCGCACCCGCAGTGCTGGCGGTCGCCTTTGCCCAGCTCGCCACCGCCCAGGACAGGACCCGGTCTGCTGTGCTGGAGGAAATCATTGTGACCGCGCAGAAGCGCGAGGAGAACCTGCAGGACGCGCCGATCTCCATTGCCGCCATGAGCCAGGACCAGCTTGAGGCGCGGGGCATTACCAATCTGGCTGATTTTGGCTCGGGGAGCATCCCCTCCCTGCGTATCCAGCCTTTCGTCAATTCTCCGAGCACCCTAACTATCAGCGTTCGCGGGGCAGGCTTTAGCGATCCAGGCCAGATCACCTTCGAACCTTCGGTCGCGATCTACCTGGACGATGTATACCTGAGCCGGGCCCAGGGCCTGGCCATGGAGGTCGCGGACCTGGAGCGGGTGGAGGTCCTGCGCGGCCCTCAGGGTACCCTGTTTGGGCGCAACGCCACCGGCGGAGCCGTGCGCCTGGTGACGCGCAGGCCTTCTGGGGAGTTTGGTTTGCGACAGACCTTCAACGTCGGCAACTACAGCGCCTTTAAGTCGGCGACCCATCTGGATCTACCGGAAGTGGCGGGGGTGCGCGCGAAGGTGGATTACCTGCACTCGCGCAAGGATGGCTGGGTAGAGAACACAGCCCCCGGCGAGAACAACTACGGTGACAATGAACAGGATGCGTTCCGGGTTGCCCTGGACTGGAGTCCTGCTGATAGTTTTAACGTTTACTACGCCTATGACTGGTCCGACATTGAGGCGACCCAGATCTACTTCCAGATCATGTTTGATCTCCTGGGCGTGATCGGCGTAGAGCCCCCCGCAACCGATGTCACCCGGTTTCCCGTACGACCCCTGGACCCTACCAAGACCCGCCAGACCGGCCACAACCTGACGCTGACCTGGGATCTCTCGGAGTCCTTGGTACTCAAGTCCATCACCTCCTACCGGGACCTGGAGGAAACCACGCGCAACAACTATGCCGGCGCGCTGCTATTCAACGGCTTGATTACCGCTGCCGAGGTGGAGCAGGATCAATTCAGCCAGGAAATCCAGCTTTCCGGTGAAAGGGAGCGTTTGCGCTGGATGGCAGGACTGTACTACTACGAGGAAGATGCCAGTGATGATCTCCTGAACCTGGCGTCCCTGGACAGCTTCGGCGCCATCACCGGCGTGTTCCTCGGGCCTATTTTCCCGCCCATTCCCCAGCCCACCGATGCCCGGCGTCTGGTCGGCACCTCGACCGAGAGCGCGGCGCTGTTCGGGCAGGCCAGCTGGACCCCGCCGGTGCTCGATGAGCGGCTGGAGATCACCGCGGGGCTGCGTTATACCGAGGACAAGAAGAAGGGCTCGCGGGACTACGCGTTGCCCGGTCTGGTGGCAGCGGGTCTGCGCTTCCAGAATTATGATCTGTCCACGGAAAGTCTCGACCCCACCCTCACCTTCAGTTACCAGTGGAATGACCAGGTCAATACCTATCTGCGCTGGGCCAATGGCTACAAGGCAGGTGGCGTCAGCCAGCGCTCCTTTACCTTTGTTCCCTTCGACGAAGAGAATGTCGAAACCTGGGAGTTCGGCTTGAAAAGCGAGCTGCTGGACAATCGCCTGCGTCTCAATGTTGCCCTGTTCAGTACCGAGTACGACGACTTCCAGATCGGCTTCTCCGACCCGCTGCAATCGACCTTTGCCGAGACCATCAATGCCGCCAAGACTACCAAGATCAAGGGTCTTGAGCTGGACCTGACCCTGGTGGCGATGGCCGGCCTGACCTTTGATCTAAGCTACACCTGGCTGGACCCGGACCAACCCGACCAGCCCAATCCACTCAACAACAATATCGAGGAACGCTTTGAGCTGGCCCAGTCCCCGAAACACGCTGGGTCCCTGGGCATCAATTATGAATTTGAGCCCATGAGCTTCGGTACTCTCGGCTTTCACCTCGACGTGACCTCGACCTCGAAGTACGCCTATGCGCCGAAGAACTTCGACTTCCAGGACAGTTACATGCTGGTGAATGGCAGGATCACCCTGTCCGAGATTCGCCTCGGTAGCGGAGACCACCATGCGCTGCAGGTTGCGCTTTGGGGCAGGAACCTGCGGGATGAAGAATATCGGGTCTACGCTTTCCCCGTGGGAAATCCGCCGCTCACCATTCCCGCAGCCTACGGCGAACCCCGGAGCTATGGGCTCGAACTGAGATACGAATACTGAGCGGAGCCGCTGCCGCCTGCGCGTCAGCAAAGTGGATGGAGCTGATCGAGCAGGTGCGCGACTGAGCGCCAGCGCAAGACCTTATCCGCAGACTGGGAGGCAGCAGGTATGAATGACGACGCGTTGTTGAGACTGCCCTCCGATGAGGAGGTGGCGTCTTTCTGGGAGGACGGGGTAGTCTGCCTGCGGGGCGTATTGCACCCTGCCTTCGTCCTTGGCATGGCCCCTGCAGTCGATCGCCTGGTACAGGAATCGATCGGCGGCACCATGTACGACATGTCTGCCATGGGCGCGGAGATCGCTAGCACTGGAGGCGCTGTGCTGACCGACGGACGTCAGGGCCGGGGCCGCTTCGTCTCCGGCACAGACCATTGGCGCGTCGACCCCGACTGTCGGGCCTTCGCCCTGAACCCGGCAATCGCTGCGATTGTTGCGAGCCTGCTGCGCTCGCGCAAGATCAACATGTGGGAGGACAGCGTGCTGGTGAAGGAGCCGGACACGGCCGAACGCACCGCCTGGCACCAGGACCTGTCGTATTTTCATGTCAACGGTGAGCAGGTTTGCACCACCTGGATTCCGCTGGATGACGCCGATGCCGAGACCGGGGCCATGAGTTTCGTGCGCGGTTCCCATCGCTGGCAGGGTCAGTATCGGCCCAACTGGTTCGTCTCCAACCTGCCGATGCCGGGTACGGAGGGCGAGGCGATTCCGGATATCGAGGCGCTTGCTGCGCAGGGTGAGGTCAGTTTATTGCAGTTCGACCTCGGTCCTGGCGATATGACGGTGCATCACGCCCGCACTCTGCATGCCGCGGGCGGCAATCTCAGCCTCACCCGGCGCCGACGCGCTATCAGTTTGCGCTACTGCGGGGATGATGTGGTCTACCACTTCCGCCCGGGTGCACCGCGCAAACCCCACCATGAATTCGTCCGCGAGGGCGATGTGCTTGACGGTCCTGATTGCCCAGTGGTCTGGCCGGCCTGAGCCGGTCAGCTCAATCGAGTTTGCGGACGTTCACCGGCAGGGCACTCATTCGCGGCATGGCATTGATGGACTGGCGCTCACTGAGGCTGCTGGTCAACAGATTGACCGAGACTCCGTCGCGGCCCGGATCGACCCGCCCCGGCAGGCCACCAAAGCCATGGATGATCGAGATGACGCCGCGGCGCAGGGTCTCGTCTTGCCTGGCCACCGTTTCCAGGCGCCCCCAGGGGGACTCGACGGAGACCTTGTCTCCCTCCTGCAGGTGTTCGGCGCGCATATCGTCGGGATTCATCCACGCCGGGTTGTCGGGCAAGCGCCGGCGGATAGTGGGCTGGTCCCTGCAGGCCGAGTTGAGGGCATCACGCGCCCGACGGGCCGCCAGTCGGTAGGCGTAACCGGATAGATTGTGGTCGCCTTGCAGGGCTGCCTCGAGCTCCGCGGCCACATCATCCGGCATGGTGGTGAAGCGGTGCGGTGAGTCCGGGTCTCCGGGCTCCACCAGTACGGGCGGTCCCTCCATCACGAGGCCGTGCGGGTAGCTGGCGATGTCCTCCAGCGACAGCGGACAGTGCCGCGCGGCAATGCGCAACAGGTCCTCGGTCGTGGGTGCGGTCCTCATGTCCAACGGCTGCCCCCAGTACTCGAGTTGCAGACCCAGGCGTCTGCCCAGCCCCCAGAAGTAATACCAGTCATCCCGCATCTCCGAGTCGGGGGGAACTGCGGCGATTGCCGGGGTATAGCGAGTGAAAGGCTCCGGGAACAGCAGTGCTTCGTAAATGAACATCGGCAGGTCCGGGCGTTCGTACTGGAGGGTCGGGGGCAACACATAGTGAGACAGTTCGGCGGTAGGCGTCATGCGGTGATCGATGGTCACCAGCAGTTCCAGATGGGCGAGGGCCTCTACCGTGCGCGGCAGGTCCGGCATCGCCAGCGCCGGATTGCCGCCATGCACAATGAGGGCTCGCAGCTGATCGGGGCCGGGCTCCAGAATTTCATCCAGCAGTGAGCCTGTGGGCAGCTCACCATCCAGCAAACCGAACTGGAAACGGCTCTGGTAGCCCTGTTCCCACCAGCGCGGTGCGGGTATCACCTCGGCCTTGCGCGGCCAGCGCGGCAGTAGCGCTCCCGGGTTGGGAACTTCCTCGCCGGCACGGATGAAGCGGCCGCAGACGACGTTCAGCAGTTCTACAAGGTGCTCGGCGAGGTTGGAGTGGGGCGACATGTCCGGGCCGGTCGCACTGGTGGCTGCGCCGCGGCGGCTCTGGCGTGCAAATAGCTCGGTGGCGGCCACAATCTGCTCGGCCGGCACGTCAGTGCGCCGGGCTACGTGTTCCAGCGTAAACGGCTGCAGATTTTCCCTGAGTGTGTCCAGGTCGCCCACATGCTGGGCACAGAATTCCTGATCATGCCAGCCGCGCTCGAGGATCAGCCGCAGCATTCCTGCCAGCAATACCGCATCCTCGCCCGGCAGGGGCTGCAGAAACACATCGGCGGCGCAGGCGGTTTCGGTCCGTCTGGGGTCGATCACGATCAGTTTCATGCCCCGTGCCTGGGCTTGCTTCAGGCGCTTGACCGGGTTGCGGGTGTCGAAGCCCACGGTGGATACGGACACGAGTGGATTGCCGCCGACGATCATGAACACCTCGCCGCGGTGAAAGGGGTCGCGGCCCGCAGGCCAGATGCCGAGGCGTCCGGGGGTCACGTATTTGGCGGATTGGTCGATAGTCACGGTGGAGAAGGCTTTTGCCGAGCCCAGGGCTCGCAGCCAGTCGTTCAGGATCATCAGGGAGGAGGATGTAAAGAATGCACCGCCTCCCTTGTAGCCGCCGATGGCATTCACGCCGTGTTGCTGGCGAATGGTCCCCAGTCGTTCTGCGATCTCGTCCAGCGCCTGTTCGATGCCGATGGCGGTAAAACTCCCGTCCGCCTGCCGTTTCAGTGGACGCAGGATCCTGTCCGGGTTGTTGTGCGCCTCCCCTGCCTGCATCCCCTTGTAACAGGCATAACCCAGAGTATAGGGGTCTTCGCGATCCGGCTCGACGTCAGTAATGCGACCGCTTTCATCCGCGGTGACCTGTACCCCGCAATGACCCATGCAGAGCCGGCAGAAGGAGCGTTGAGGCGTTCCGGTCATTCCAATCGACTCTCTGCAGGGGGCGCCGTGACCGCTATCGGTCCACTTCGCAATAGTGGCACACAGAGCAGGGCTGCGGTGGTCAGGATCATGAAGAGCAGCAACAGTTGTCGGTAGTTTCCGCTGAGATCGAACAGATATCCCCCCAACAAGGGTGACAGGGATGAAGCGCCGACCGCGAACAGGGTCATGACACCCATAACCTTTCCATACTCCTGCAGGGCGTAGAGGCGGCCGATGAGTGCACCCCAGAAGGGCATGAAGCCACCACCGCTGACCCCAACCAGGGCGGTCGCGACGAGCAGCCCTGTATAGGTGCTGGCATCCCGAAACAGGGCAAGGGCGCAGATATTGGTCAGTAGCAGGCCCGCGAAAACGATGCGGATATTCAGGCGGTCACAGCAGCGACCGATCAGGGGGCTGAACACTATGCCGACCAGCGCATACAGGGAGATCAGCCACGCCGCCTGCTCCCGGCTGGCGCCAATGTCGGTGGCGAAGAATGCCAGGTTGGCGAGCACGGTCGCGAGCATGGCGACCATGACCGCAATCCCGGCACCCGCGTACCAGAAACTGCGGTCCCTGAGTATCCACATGAACTGACCGGGTGGGCGAAATTCAGTGTTGGGGGCGGGCGTCGGGTCGGGCAGCGGTTGATCACCATCGGGGCCCAGGCCCATGATTTCCGGTCGGTCAACGATCGTGCGCCAGCTCAGCAGGGGGATCACCAGCACGACAAAGACACCGATTGCGCGAACGGCGATGCGCCAGTCGAAGGTGTCGATCAGCAGGGTCATCAGTGGGGGGAAGAGAAACCCGCCCAACTGGGTGCCCAGTGCGGCAATGCCAATGGCCAGGCCGCGCTGGCGCAGAAACCAGCGCGACAACAGCAGCGGGGCAAACAGCATGCTCAGGGCTACGGTCCCCCCCGCCACCAGGAGTGCGTAGCTCGCCACAAAGCCCCAAACGTTCGGGGTAAAGGACATGGCGATGAAGCCGCTGCCCAGGGAGATTGCAGACCCGGCGACTATGGTCCTGATCGAGTAGCGGTCCAGCCAGGCGCCCATCTTCGGAGCCAGCAGCCCGGTGGTAATGCTGCTGCCGGTAAGGCCGAGCATGACCACTGCCCGCCCCGAAGAGAATTCCCTTGCCACCTCGCCGGCGAGAATGCTGTACAGGTAGATGGTCATGCCGGCAGCAATTGCCTGCACCAACAGGCAGATGCCGACCAGGTACCAGCCGTAGAATAGGGGGGACGCTCTGCCGTGGGTTCTCAAGCTCATCGATTTCATTCTGAGGCCGATTCCAGCCCATCACAAGGACATGGCGCCGCAAGAATTGAGCGTGGCATAAATTGGCGCACCTCTCACCCAAATGAGGGAGGACACTGCTCTCGCCAGCAGGCACTATGGGAGGATGATAAAAATTGGAGTATTTGCCAATGGTGCTGCCCCTCGCGCCCAAGCTGTCACCCATCATCGAAAGCAGCGAAACCATCGCCGGCTACCTGCAGGAGCTGAATACCGCCGCCCTCATCATGTCCATTGTGCACATGACCAGGGACACTGGCATCCTGCAGGAGCTGCCGGGTCCGCGAACCCTCGATGTGGTAGCTGCTGGCGCTGAGGCCGGTGAGGAATTGCTCGAAGGCGGCTATACCGCGGCCCAGGTGCGCTTGGTCTGCGAGCGGGCGCTGGCAGCGATTGCCGCCTGGCAGGCCCGTGGTGAACAGCTGTCGCCGCCGACCCCGGCGATCATGGATGCGCTTTACCGTTTCATGTGCGGTCCCGACGTGGACGCAGAATATCTGGAATTCATCAACGAAGAAGTAGCGCTGGACGGCATTGATCGCCGCGGCCTGCAGCTGCAGGATCCAGCGCTGAAAGCGAGCGCGGCGGAGTTCCCGGTGCTCATCATCGGTGCCGGCATGGGCGGGGTTCTGGCGGGTATCCGTCTCGGTGAAGCTGGTATCCCCTACACGATCATCGAAAAAAACCCGGGCGTCGGCGGGACCTGGTACGAGAACCGCTACCCCGGGTGCCGGGTCGACGTGCCCGGGCACAGCTACAGCTATTCTTTTGCACCCAACCACGGCTGGAGCAGCCACTTTCCTCTGGCTGACGAGATCCGCGCCTACTTCGACGACTGCGCCGAGCGCTTCGGTGTGAAACCGAATATCCGCTTCGAGACTGAAGTCGTGGCCGCAGAATTCAGGGATGCCAGCGGCGACTGGAAAGTGCGGGTCAGGGGCGCCGACGGCCGCGAGGAAGTGCTGGAAGCGCGGGCCGTGATCAGTGCGGTGGGCCAGTTGAACCGGCCGAAACTGCCGGAAATCGACGGTCTGGAGCTGTTTCAGGGGCCTCTTGTACACTCGGGCGCATGGCCGCGGAACCTTGATCTGGCGGGCAAGCGGGTGGCAGTGATCGGCTCCGGTGCCAGTGCCTTCCAGATCATCCCGGAACTGGCGCACACAGCGAAGCAACTCAAGGCGTTTCAGCGCTCGCCGGTCTGGATGTTTCCCAACCCGGCGTATCATTCCCCCGTCGGTGCAGGCCAGCGCTGGGCGCTGGAGAAGCTGCCCTATTATTCCAAGTGGTACCGGTTCTGGCTGTTCTTCACCTCGGTGGAGGGCGTCTATGACAAGACCCTGGTAGACCCGGACTGGCACAGCACCAACTCCGTCAGCGCGGGCAATGACCGCATGCGTGAGGCGCTGACCGCGTGGATCGAATCCCAGGTCAGCGACCCGGATCTGCTGACGCAGGTGCTGCCCACCTATCCTCCCTTTGGCAAGCGTATCCTGCAGGACAATGGCACTTACCTGTCCGCTCTGCAGAAGGACAGCGTGGAGGTGGTGACGGAGGGGATAACGGCGGTCGATGCCCGCGGCTTGACAACAGCGGACGGTGTCCATCACGAAGTCGACGCCATCATCTGCGCCACCGGCTTTCACGCCGACCGCTTCCTGTTTCCCATGCACATCACTGGCCGCGGCGGGGTCAGCCTCAACGAACAGTGGTCGGGCACCAATGGCCGCGCCTACCTTGGCATCACGGTGCCGAATTTCCCCAACCTGTTCTGTATCTACGGGCCCAATACCAATCTGGTGGTGGCGGGCAGTATCGCCCATAACGCCGAGTCCCAGGTGCACTATATTCTGGAGTGCCTCGGGCTGCTGTTGGAGCGCAACCAGCAGGCCATGGAATGCCGGCAGGAGGTGCACGATGCCTACAATGCCCGGGTTGACGCAGTGAATGCCGCCACCGCCTGGGGTTCGCCCCTGGTCGACAACTGGTACAAGAACGAGGCGGGGCGGGTGACTGCGAACCTGCCGTTTCGCATCATCGAGTACTGGAAAATGACCCATCGGGTGCAGCCCGACGACTTTTTCATCCACTGACCCCGGCGCTACCAACGTCGGCCAAGGAGAACACGGCCATGCATCTGGGCTTCAGCTTCATGAATACTCCCCACGACCCGGACCCGCGAGATCTCGCCCGGGCCCTGGAAGAGCGCGGCTTCGAGTCACTCTGGACCGGCGAGCACAGCCACATTCCGCTGTCGCGCAAGACCCCGTATCCGGCCGGGGACGAGTTACCTGAAGCCTACAAGCTGATGGGCGACCCCTATGTCACCCTGATGGCCGCCGCTGCGGTGACCACTACCCTGAAACTGGGAACCGGTATCGCCTTGCTGATGGAGCGCGAGCTGTTTTCCCAGGCCAAGACCATCGCCAGCCTCGACCGCCTCAGCGGAGGTCGATTGATGATTGGTACCGGGGTGGGCTGGAATGAGGAAGAATTCGTCAATTGCACCCGCCAGCCCTGGGACAAGCGCTATGGCGTGATGCGAGAGACTGTCGCTGCCACCCGTGCCCTGTGGCGGGACGATGAGCCAGAGTACCACGGCGACTACATCGACTTCGATCCGGTCTGGTGCAATCCGAAACCGGCTCAGGCGGGGGGGCCACCGGTTATTTTTGGCGCCATGGGGCCGCTCGGTGTCAAACACGCCGCCCAGTGGGCCGATGGCTGGATGCCGGTGGATGTGGCCATGGGCGATGTCGCTGACTCCATCGCCGCCTTTAGGGAGCAGGTCACAGGCAATGGTCGTGACCCTGCGGCGGTGCCGATCACCCTGCAGACCCTGATCACACCCGATCTCGATACCCTGAAGCGTTACCGCGACATGGATATAGAGCGGGTGGTCATCGGCGTCGCGGTGGATATGTGGGACCAGCCGGAGAAGATCATGCCGATGATCGACCGTTTTGCGGAGCTGATACCCCAGCTGTGAGCTCCTGGCCGGGCGCCCCTCGCCGGGCGCCCCTCGCCGGGCGCCCCCCTCTAGAGAGCGTCGCGCCCCGGATATTCCATGGCGAAACCTACCAGCGTCCGCACGCCGACAATCAGGGCGTCCTCCTGCGCGGTGAAGAAGGGTGAATGGTTGGATGGCCGCTGATCCCGCGGCACTGAGGGATCACCGACCCCCAGCATCAGGAACAGACCGGGAATTTTTTCCTGGTAAAAAGAGAAATCCTCGGCGGCGGTGATCAGGTTGCGCTCGAGGACGCGCTCTTCCCCCGCGGCCCGCACCAGGGTGGGCATCATCGCGCTTAGCAGCTGCGGGTGATTGCCGGTGACGGGATTGGAGCCTGTGATGGTGAACGAGGCGCTGGCGCCATTGGCCTCGGCGATCCCGGTCACTGTAGCTTCCAGGCGCTCCAGCAGGTGTTTACGTTCTTCCATATCGAAGGTCCTGACCGTGCCCAGCATGGTTACGTCGTCGGGAATGATGTTGCCGCGGACACCGCCCTGGATGCTGCCGATGGTGACCACTGCGGGGCCCTTGGTGATGTCGATGTGGCGTCCGGGTACGCCCTGCAGTGCCGCCAGGATCTGGCCGGAAACGTAGATCGGGTCCACACCGAGCCAGGGCGAGGAGCCGTGGGTCTGGCGCCCGGTGACCTTGATTTCGATGCCGTCGGAAGCGGCCATGAAGCTGCCACTGCGATAGCCGAGGGAGCCGGCATCATCGGGCCATACATGCAGCCCCAGAATGGCTTCGGGGGCATCCGGTCCATCCAGCAGGCCTTCGCGAACCATCAGTTCGGCCCCGCCTTCCTCACCGGGGGGAGCACCTTCCTCGGCGGGCTGGAAGATGAATTTTACCGTGCCCGCTAGCAGCTCGCGGTTCTCCGCCAGGACCTCCGCGGCACCCATCAACATGGCGACGTGGGCGTCGTGGCCGCAGGCGTGCATCACCGGGACTTCCTTACCCATGTACTCTCCCTTTGCCTGGGACGCGAAGGGCAGGCCGGTCTGTTCCAGCACCGGCAAGGCATCCATGTCGGCGCGCAGCGCAATGACCGGTCCGGGCTTGCCGCCCCGGAGGGTGCCGACCACGCCGGTGTGGGCTACGCCGGTTTCCACCGCATCAAAGCCGAGATTTCGCAGGTGGGCTGCGACTTTTTCCGCAGTGCGAAACTCCCGGTTCGATAACTCAGGGTTGGCGTGCAGGTCGCGGCGCCACTCTATAACCCTGGGCTCGACAGCGGCAAAGGCGGAATCCAGCTCGGTTTGACTGCCTGCCGCGACGCCGGCGCTGACCAGAACGAGGGCGGACAGCAGGTAAATAGCTTTTTTGCGCATGCTTGATCTCCTTTGCAGAGTTCGAGTGTAGCGCGAGCCCGGCTCCGGGAACAGGCCGCCCTGGAGATCAGCGACACTGGGACAGGGGCACCCTTACCCTGCGCTCGCTGCCATCGGCGAAGCGCTCAACGCGGTGGCAGCCCACCACCTGGTTGCGACTGTTGAAGCGGTGATGGTAATCCCGGCTGTTGCGGTAGCCGTGATTGTCGTGGCAGACAGCACCGTTGTGATGGTGGAACAGGGTGTGGCTGATTGCGGATCCGAGCAGGGCCGCGCCCAGATGGCCTGCATGGTTGTTGCGTGAATAGTCCTGGCGGTGGTGTCTATGGATATGGATTAGCCGCTGTCCCGGCGGCTGCCAGCGCTTGTGGCTGGGGTGAGGGTGGAAATGCGTGTTGAAGTGGTGGCTGTTGAAGCGCTTGTGGTCCCTGTACCTATCGTGATCAGCCGTGGCCGCAGTGCTGCCGATGGCCAGAATTAACGCCGTGAACCACGCTGTCAGATGCTTGTACATTGCAGGTCTCCCGAGTCCGCTGACACAGTGGCCAGATTAACCAACCAGACCTGAATCGTGGCTGAACCAAGGCCGGTTAATTTGGCTGAGCGGTTCAGCTTCCGTTCAGCCATCAGCGCCTAAGCTGCGCCCTGTCGAGGAGGGTTGCCGGCTATCGCCCAAGGTCGCGATGACGGTACTATCAACCATACTCACACGAGCTACCCTGCCGAGGAATATGATGCGCAACAGGATCCTGATTGTTCCCCTTATGGCACTGCTCCTTGCGGGCACGGGATTTGCTGCGCCACAGTTGGCACTGGCTCAGCAGGGCAAGCCCACTGCGCAGCAGGGGGGGCTTACCCCCAGGGAAGCTGCGGCCCGGGCCCAGGCCCAGCACGGCGGCAAGGTATTGAGTGTCACCCGCAATGGAGGCGCTTACCGCGTGAAACTGTTGCTGGATTCAGGGCGGGTGATCACCGTGACGATAAAGGGCTGAGTCTTGCGCATGCTTGTCGTAGAGGATGACGCTCGCCTGCGTTTGCAGTTGGCGCGGCATTTTCGCGCCGCGGGCTGGGTGGTAGAGGAGGCGGGCTGGGGGTCTGATGCCCGCTACCTGGCCGCACAGTTTCCCTATGACATGGCCATAGTGGACCTGGGTCTGCCGGATGAATCGGGCGTTGCCCTGATTACCGCCTGGCGGTCCGGGGCACTCGACTTTCCTGTGCTGATTCTGACCGCGCGATCGGACTGGCAGGAAAAGGTACAGGGTCTGGAGGCGGGTGCCGACGACTATGTCACCAAGCCGTTTTATCTGGAGGAGCTGGAGGCCCGGGTCAACGCCCTGCTGCGGCGGGTTGCCGGTCGCGCTACCGCGCAGGTGAACTACGGTGAGATCAGCATTGATTTCAGTGCCCGGCGAGTGCTGCGAGCAGGCGCGGTGCTGGATCTCACGGCCTATGAGTTCAATACCCTTGCCTATCTCGCGCACCGTGCCGGTACCGTGGTCTCCAAGACCGAGCTCACGGAACATCTCTACGACCAGGATTATGACCGCGACAGCAATGTGATCGAGGTGTTTGTCGGCCGCTTGCGCAAGAAGCTGGACCCCGAAGGTTGCCTGCAGCCCATCGAGACCGTGCGCGGCGCCGGCTATCGCTTCGTGCTGGGCCCGCAAGCCTCGTGAATCACGCCGCTCACTCCCTCGCCGCGCGCCTGCTCCTTGCCAGTGCTCTTCTGCTGCCGCTGTTCCTGGGCGCAACCGGCTGGTACCTGGAACGCAGCCACCGCCTCAGCATAGAGGCCGCACAGGCCGAGCGACTGCATTTACAGCTACTGGCGCTGCTGGCCCAGGCTGAGTTTGAAGATGGGTTGGAGTTGCCTGAGCAGCTGCTGGAACCGCGCCTGGGCCAGCCCAACTCCGGTCTCTATGCATTGATCAGCAACGGCGAGGGAGAACTGCTTTGGGCTTCGGCCTCGGCGCTTACCCTGAATCCCGCAGCGGTGCTGGGCACCATCCCCGACCTGGCCCCGGGCGCGCGCAGTAGCGCGCGCTACAACGGCCAGCTGCGTGCCTCCCTGCAGGTATTGTGGGAGACGGGGGAAGGCTCTGACATCCCGCTCAGATTCACCGTGCTGGAGACTACTGCTCCCATTGAGGCGGAGGTGGCGCAGTACCGGCGCAGACTGTTGCTGTGGCTGGGAGGATCTGCCCTGGTGCTGCTGGGCTGCCAGGTGGTGATTCTGGCCTGGGGTCTGCGCCCTTTGCGGGAGTTGGCCGCGGATATCGCCCGAATCGAGGCAGGTGAGGCGCTGCTGCTCCAGCGGCCTTATCCCCAGGAGGTTCAGACCCTAACCCGCAATCTGAACGCCTTGCTGCAGGGAGAGCTGCAGCGCCGTGAGCGGGTCCGCCGGACCATGGGTGATCTGGCCCACAGCCTGAAGACACCGCTGGCGGTGATCAGGACTGCGGATCCTGCGGCGGACGATTACCCCGGCCTGATTGCCGAGCAGACCGACCGCATGGAGGAAATCGTCTCCTACCAGCTGCAGAGGGCCGTAGAGGGGGGTAACCGCTTGCTGCAACTGGTCCCGGTTGGGCCAGTGCTGGAACGGCTGCGCAGCAGCTTGCTCAAAGTATATGCCGCGCGCGAACTCAACATTGAACTGCTGGTGGAAGACGGCTGCCGCTTTCGCGGGGATGAGCGCGATCTGATGGAGATCATGGGCAACCTGATGGACAATGCCTGCAAATACGCGTCTCACCGCATTCGCGTCAGCGCCGCCGGAGGGGGCGACAATCCGCTGGATATCATTGTTGAGGACGACGGCCCCGGCGTCGCTCCGGCCCTGCGCACCGCCATCCTCCAACGCGGGTTCCGCGCCGACAGCCGGGGCGAAGGCCAGGGGCTTGGCCTGTCGGTGGCGGCCGACATCGCTGCAAGCTATTGTGGCAGCCTGCGTATCGACAGTGACGGACTCGCTGGCGCCAGGGTTCGCCTGCGCTTTGCCTGACTGCCCACTCACAACGGGCCTGGGCCCGGAATTTCACCGAGGAGTACCTGCAATGAAGATTACGATACCGAAGAGCCTGGGCCTGAGTCTCCTGCTGCTATTGGGTGTTGCTGGCGTGCAGGCCAGTGACGCCGACCCGCAGCCGCAGATCCGGGTGACCGGCGAGGGACGGGCAATGCTGGCACCTGACATGGCGATGCTGAACCTGACGGTTACCCGCGAGGGCGCGTCGGCGCGGGAGGCGCTGGACGCCAATTCCGCGGCCATGCAGGAGGTGCTGGCCGCCATGCGCAAGTTCGGTATAGCCGAACGCGACCTGCAGACAGCGCAGTTTTCAATCCACCCACGCTATCGCCACCACCGGCCAGACGCCTCGGGCCAGCAGGAGCCGCCCGAGATTGTGGGCTACACGGTGAACAACAGTTTGCTGGTGCGGGTTCGGGACCTGGAGCAGGTGGGCACTATTCTGGACAGGTCGGTGTCTTTGGGCGTCAATCAGGGCGGCGATATTCAGTTTCTGAACGACAATCCAGCGGCAGCGCTGGAGCAGGCGCGCGTGGCGGCGGTGAAAGATGCGCTGCAACGAGTCGCAACTTTGACCGCAGCGGCCGGGGTGAAAAGCGGGCGAATCCTGGAAATCTCCGAGCAGTCGCACCAGCCGAGGCCCATGCCGATGGCACGGGCCGAAATGATGATGTCGTCAGATGTAGGATCGGTACCCATTGCCGGGGGCGAGAATACTTACAGCGTGACGGTCAGTATGAGCCTGGCGCTGGAGCAGTAGCGCTCTTAGCAGAGCGTTATTGCCAGTTGCCACCGATCAGCTGTGTCTCTGTGTCGGGCCCGGCGGCATCGCCTGCCATGTGCCTTGCGATAAAGCTGGCGATGATAGTGCTGTCTCCGGCACTGGCCGGCCTGTAGGCCGCCTCCTCGGCACCCGGGAGCAATGTCTCGGCGGCGGTGACGCGGTTTTCCCAGGTGCCGCTGTCGCGGCAGGCAACGCCGCGAACGGCATGACCGTCGGTGGCCAGGATGTATTCCCTGCACCAGCTGCCGTCGCGCCCCGGAAAACTGAGTACCGCGCGCAGTTTGCGGCCGTCTTCCAGCGAGTCCCAACCGTCGGCCCGGGACGGATTGGTTTCCAGGGCAGCTGTCAGCAGGGCATCGTGGTCTGCATGGTCGCCTTGCCACTGGGGCGCGAGCAGCAGTACCGCAATCGCTCCCAGGGAAGCCGCCATGGCCAGACCGCGGCGGGCAGTACCCGGGAGGCTCGCCCAGCGGTGGGGCACTGAGCGGATGCCTGCGGGCTGTGGCTGCAGCAGTTCACGGATGCTCTCGGGCACGGGACTGCCGTCCGCGGCAGCCCTGGTGACTTCCTGCAATTGCTCCTGCAACAACTGCAGCGCGTCCAATCTTGCCTGCAGATCCCGCTCCTGTGCCAGGCGCTGCTCAAGGCAGGCGGCTACGGCGGATTCCAGCTCGCCATCGACATAGGCGGACAACAGGGCAAAATCCTTGTCAATCAAAGTGCTATCCACGTGCATTACCATTCCGGTGCCTCTCTGTTCTTCAGCAGCTGCGCCCGGGCGCGGGCGATGCGGCTCATAATCGTGCCTACAGGCACTTCCAGGATGTCCGCGGCTTCAGCGTAGCTTTTGCCTTCGACCGCTACCAGGGTCAGGGCCAGACGCTGTTCCGTCGGCAATTCCTCCAGCGCCGTGGCGACCACCTCAAGCGCGCGCTCGTGCCCCGCGCTGACCTCTGCCGATGGTGCCTGGTCGCTTTCCCAGCCTAACTGCTGTGGATAACGTTGCCGGACCTCTCGGGACCTAAGTTCGTCAATCCACGCATTCTTGCACACCCTGTAAGCCCACTTGACAGCGTCCGCATCGGCGGGCATGCCTTTCTCCAGAATACGCTCCACCGTCATCTGCAGCAGGTCATCTGCATCTGCGGCAGACCCGCTTAGTGACCTGCAAAACCGGCGCAAGCTGCCAAGTTCTGCCAGTAGAAGTTCTCGCTGTAGGGTGCTCAGCGATGGCATAATGATCCTGTTATTGGAGAAGACGGTTAACTGCGGGATTCTATTCCATTTGCTGGAATTATTCGCGGTATGATTCGTCTTAAGTGTAAGAGCTTTGGTTTCGCAGGGGTGACAATCGTGCCACAGTCAAACAGTTTCGCACTACCTTCTGGCCACGGGCATTCTGCCTCGCGCCAGTGGCCAGCGCTACTGGCGGCGCTCCTCGCTACGGCCCTGTTGTGGGCGGCGCCGCTGCCCAGCGTCCATGCCCAGGTGCCATGCTGCCTGGATGATGAAGAATTCGAGGAGCGCGTCGAGGAGGAGGTCGAAGAGGCGATCGAAGAGCAGGTCGAGGGTCGTGTAGACCAGGCGCTTGGCGAGACCATTGAAGACTCCATCGAGGAATCCATCCAGGACGCCATCGACGAATCGGTGGAATCAACGGTTGAAGAAACCGTTGCCGGAATCGTTGAAGAATCGGTAGAGGAGTCTGTTGCAGGCGCTGTCGAAGATACCGTGGAAGAGTCGGTCGCAGTGGTTGTGGAGGAATCGGTCGAAGAGTCTGTTGAAGAGTCCGTCGCTGACGCTGTCGAGCGGACCGTTGCGTCCTCGATGGAGGATGCAGTGGATTTCACCGTCGCCGGCGCCATCGAGGAGCGGCTTGAAACTGAAATCGACAACGTTGTCGATGAACTGGAAGCCCAGCTGGAAATTGATGAGGCGCGAATCAATACCCGGCAATGGCTGGTGATGGCTGAACCCGAAGTGTTCGACGAGTTGGCAGTCAAGGGATACCTGTTTGACCGCGTTACCGATTTGCCCGGCATGGGTTTATTGCTGGCAGAAGTGGAAGCGCCGTCCAGCTTCGAGATTTACGATGTTCGCGAGGGAGTCATTGACGTTGTCGGTCGCGGCCGCGCCGAGGTCGATCTCAATCATGTCTACACCGCCGGTGCTCCGGTGCAGCACTCGGTGGAGGGCAAAACGCCGCGCTCAGTCCTTCGCTTTCCCGCAGATGTAGATGCCATGCCCCTGCGCCTGGGCATGATCGACAGCCTGGTAGACACCACTCACCCCGCGTTCAGCGATGCCAATATTCACAGCGAGGCATTTACCAGTGAAGGCGCCAGCATGCCTTCCTCCCACGGCACCGCAATCGCCTCCATCTTTATCGGCCGCGACCAGAGTTATCTGGGTCTCGCCCCGAAAGCGGAGCTGTACGCCGCCGCCGTATTTGAGCAGGATTCGAGCCGCGGCGAAATTGCCAGCACTGTCAGTCTGGTTCGGGCTCTTGACTGGCTCATGTCCTCCGGCGTCGATGTTGTCAATATTTCCCTGGCGGGGCCACCCAATCGGCTGCTGGAAAAGGCGCTGGAGCGAGCGGCTCTGCGCGGCGTACTTATACTCGCCGCGGCAGGCAACGGCGGGCCGATGGCCAAGCCCATGTATCCAGCAGCCTACTCTTCGGTAATCGCGGTGACCGCGGTAGACGCCAGCGGCCGGATCTTCCGCCTCGCCAACCGTGGTGACTATGTTGATCTGGCGGCGCCCGGTGTGGGCCTGCTGCATGCGCGCGCGGGGGGTGGTTATGCGACCTCGTCCGGGACCTCCTTTGCGGTGCCCTTTGTGGCTACGGCGGCAGCGCGTCTGCGCCTGTTGACGCCGCTGGAGGATATCCGCGCAGCGCTTATCCGCAGCGTGCAGGACAAGGGTAATCCCGGCAGAAATGATACCTACGGCTATGGCGTGCTGCGCTTCGCCAGTTAATTACCAGCGGTAGACGAAGCGAGTGCCGACGATTCCCTGCTCGTAGTCGCTCACGTCGAAATTCGATTTGTAGTCGCTATACCCTACGTATAGCTGCACAGCGCTGTTTTCTGTCACTGGATATTCAAGGTCCGCCTGCCAGCGGTGGCGCCTATCCTTGCGACCTTCTCCCGCCCCGCTGCCGATGCCCGGAGTGCTGCCGCTGTAGTCCCGGTCCTCGTAGCGATAAGCCAATTCCAGCTTCAACACTTTGTCATCGAAATCGATGCGGCGTATGTAACGCAGCTTGGCGGCGTGTGCTCTGTAGTCCAGACGCTCCAGCGTTGCGTCTTCGCTCTTGAACCGATAACCCACGTTGAAGTAGCTGCGCAGACCGCGGGCAAAGTAGTAGATGTCAAGCTCGCCCGTGTGGGTCTTTGCATCGCGCTCTGATCTGTCCTCAATGCGTTTGTCGGCGAAGACATAGGCCGCCCGACTGAACACTTTGCGATTGATGAAGCCGGACAGCGAAGGCGAAACCCGGTAGATCTCCAGAAAACTCTTGCCGTCGAGGAGTGAATTGACATAGAAAAACGAGAGTCCGGTATCCAGCGGTTGTATTTTCATGCCCAGGTTGGCGCCAAGAATGTGGGACTGCCGGTTCAGCCGCGAGAATTCCTGAAACATATCCTGGCTGAAATCGTAGCTGAGCCGCAGATCTGTATCCCGGGTAACGTATTTGCGCAGGCCCATCTTGCCGTCCAGCGTCAATGCGTAATCGCCCTGACGAATGCTGGTGTCGAGCTCGTCGATGGTGACGTTGGTGTCGTACTCACCGCCAATGCCGATTTCTGCTGAGTAGGTGGTTGCTGGGGGGGCGGCAGGTATTTCCTCCCCGAGGCAGGATATCGAAGCAAGGCTTAGCAGCAGGGCAGTGAACCTGGGGAGGGTGGCGCTAGGCGAGTGCATGCCAGGCTTCCTGCGGGCAGTCGGAACGGAAACAGGAGACTACCCAATGGCGCCGGGTGTCACAAGGGTTTGTGCGGGTTTATGCCGGTTGCTGTCGTGCTAGATTTGCCCGCGAGGATGAATCCGCGCAAAATATGATCTTTTCCAGCTCTGCGAGGTTCCGTGCCCGACCTGCAATCGCCGCTGCGCTACGTGCCGCATATGGAGGCCCCGGAACTGCTGCGTATGGGGCTTTCCCCAATGCCGACCAGCGCGTGGATAGAACCGGATGCTGATGCCCTGCTGTTCTACCGCCACAAGCTGGAGCAACGGCGCCGCTTGGATGACCGGGTCTGGCGGGCACTGCCGGAATCAATTCCCGCGCAGACGGAGACCGCGCAGCAATTGGCCGCCCATCTGCAGCGGGACTACCCGGAAGCCTACTTCGTGCAGGGTTCATCGCTGCACTGCGCCGGCGGCGACTTCACGGTGCCCCTTGCGGGGGCTGGCCACCCGCTCTGGAACAGCTCGCTCTGGATAGCGGATGATCTGGTGCTGATGGAGCAGCGGGGCCGGGAGTACGTCCTCACGGCGGCCAGTCTCTGTAGCCCCAGCCACTGGCGGCTGGAAGACAAGTTCGACCGCGGTATGAGCACGATTCACGAGGTGATTCCCGGTTTCGACACCAGCCTGCAGCCGCGGATTGAGCGGTTCTTCGCCCATCTACGGGTAGAGTACCCTGTCGTGCGTCACAACTGGAGCGTACAACTCGGCAATGCGCTGTGCGCGCGCCCCGGGGAGGACCGGGTTCCCGGCGCCGACGAGCTCTACTATCGCAGCGAGCGGCAGTCCCTGCGGCGGCTGCCGAATACCGGGGCCATTGTGTTTACCATCCGGGTGTACGTGCATCCGTTGGCAGCGCTGGCCTCGGTGCCGGGCGCCATTCCCCAATTGCTGGCCGCGATTGATGCCTGCTCGCCTGAGCTCTACGAGTACAAGGGATTTGCGGCTGTGGAGGCTGCTCTCGCCACCTGGCGCAAACCCTCGCCTGAGGCGCTTGCCTCCACCTAGGTCCGGGGCTTGAAGCGGGGCTTCGGCTTATTGGGTTTTTTCGGCCCCGCAGACTTTTCGTCAGTGGCCTTGCCGAGGCGTGCCATGCTGCTGGCACCCGGGCTGCCGCCTTCCTGGCGGGCGATGCCCAGGCGTTGACCGCTCACCCAGACTCCACGCAGATGGTCGAAGATCTCGGGCGGCATTCCCTCGGGCAGGTCCACTGTGCTGTAGTCGTCATGAATTACAATCCGACCGATGTGTTCACTGTCGATATCGGCCTCGTTGGCAATAGCGCCGACGATATTGCCCGGTTTGACCCCGTGGTTGTGTCCCACCTCAATGCGAAACCGCTCCATGCCCTTGCCTGGTGCCGTGTCTCGTTGCGGCGTTGGCGCGCGAGCTGGACGCTCCCGTTGTTCACGCTCGCGGTGGGCCTCTTTGGGGGTGGGCTCCTTCGTGGCCGCAGTGGAGTTTGCACTTTGCCCCCTGCTATCGCTCTGCGCCAGCAGCGCCAGTGCGGCAGCAATGTCCACCACCGGGACGCCGAACTCACGCTGGTAGTCGTCGACCAGCTGCCGCGCTGCGTCCAGATCACGAGTGTCCAGGGTTGCGGTGATCTGTTGCTTGAAGCGATCGCTGCGGCGGTTGCTCACGTCCTGGGCGCTGGGCAGCTGCATCGGCACGATGGTATTGCCGGTGGCCCGTTCGATGGCCTTGAGCAGGCGCCGTTCCCGATTGGCGGCGAACAGAATGGCCTGGCCAGTGCGCCCGGCGCGGCCGGTGCGGCCGATACGGTGCACATAAGCCTCTACATCCGTGGGGATGTCGTAGTTGATGACGTGGCTTATTCGCTCCACATGCAGTCCCCGCGCGGCAACATCGGTCGCAACAAGGATGTCCAGCTGGCCGTTTTTCAGGCGTTCGACGGTTTTCTCGCGCTGCTGCTGGGGAATATCACCGTTTAGCGGTGCCGCCGAATAGCCCCGGGCCGCAAGCTTCTCCGCCAGCTCGGTGGTGGCAATGCGGGTGCGCACGAACACGATGATCGCGTCAAAGTCCTCCATCTCCAGGATCCGGGTCAGGGCATCGAGCTTCTGCATTCCGGCGATCATCCACACGCGCTGTTGGATGGACTCATTGGCCATGGATTTGACCTGGATGAGCACTTCCTGCGGATCCTTCAGGTGGTGCTGGGCAATGCGCCGGATCGCCTGGGGCATGGTGGCAGAGAACAGTGCGATCTGGCGCTGCTTCGGGGTCTGCTCCAGAATCCACTCAACGTCATCGATGAAGCCCATGCGCAGCATCTCGTCTGCTTCATCGAGAACCAGGGCCTGCAACTGGGACAGGTCCAGTGAGCCCCGGCGCATGTGGTCCATGACCCTGCCGGGGGTGCCGACAATCACGTGCACGCCGCGCTGCAGCTGCCGCAGCTGGCCGCGATAGTCGGAACCGCCGTAGATGGGCAGGACGTGGAAACCGGGGAGGTGACTGGCGTACTTCTGGAAGGCCTCTGACACCTGGATGGCCAACTCACGGGTCGGTGTAAGCACCATGACCTGGGGCGCTTTGCTCGCGGGATTCAGTCGCGCCAGCAGCGGCAGGGCGAATGCCGCGGTCTTGCCGGTGCCAGTCTGGGCCTGGCCCACCAGATCGGTGCCTGCCAGCAGCAGTGGAATGGTGCGGGCCTGGATAGCGGAGGGTGTTTCATAGCCGACATCGGTCAGTGCGCGGAGAAGAAAATCGGGCAGGTTCAGGTCCGCGAAACTGGTCGCGTCGGGAGACTCGGCGCTCATTGGGAAAATACCTTGAGGGGTGGCGCTGTAAATGGAGCGACAGTATACAGGGTCGCAGTGGCAGAACAACGGTGAGCCAGGGTAATTATGCCGGCCCGGGGGTTCATGTGCCGCTGCCGCTGCCCCTGGCAGGGCCTTGGGCTATACTGCCGGGAAAAGCCCGCCCACCGGAGACCGAAACATGCCCCAGCCCACAACCGTCAACGACTGCATGCGCCGCCAACCTCTGACCATACGCCCGGAATCCAACCTGGTGCAGGCGGTCAACCTGATAGTCGAGCATAGACTCACGGGCCTTTCGGTCACCGATGAGGCCGGGCAGGTGCAGGGGGTACTGTCGGAGATCGACTGCCTGCGGGGCATACTCGCCTCCATCTATAACGACGGCGATCCCGAGCATGCGCTGGTTAGCGAGGTCATGACCCGCGACGTCAATTATTGCAGCTCCAGCGACAGCATCGTCGAGGTGGCGCAGGCAATGCTGGACACCCGCCAGCGCCGCCGACCGGTCGTTGAGGAAGGTCGTCTGGTGGGACAGGTCAGTTGCCGCAACATCCTCTGGGCCTTGATGGAGCATTCCCGGCGCAAGCTGCAAGACCAGCGCAAGTAGGGCCGGTTCACTCACGTCAGTCCTTGCTGTCAGCGGTACCCGCGAGCCGGCGCAGCACATAGTGCAGGATGCCGCCGTGACGGTAATAGCTGAACTCGTTGGGCGTATCAATACGGATACGCGTCTCGAACTGTCGCTTAGCCCCATCGCTCCCGGACACGGTGACTATTGCCGTTTGCTGGCCGGGTTCGATGGCCGGTATGGTGAAGCTCTCGCCGCCGGTCAGTCCCAGCGTTGCTGCAGTATCGTCCCCGTTGTACTGCAACGGCAGGATGCCCATTCCCACCAGATTGGACCGATGGATGCGCTCGAAGCTTTCGGCTATCACAGCGCGCACTCCCAACAGCGAGGGGCCCTTGGCAGCCCAGTCCCGTGATGATCCGGTGCCGTACTCCTTGCCTGCCAGCACTATCAGCGGTACACCTTGCTGGCGATAGCGCTCCGCGGCGGCAAAGATGGAGGTGGTTGACTCGTCCAGGAAATAGGTGGTCCAGCTGCCCTCGGTTCCGGGCGCCAGTTGGTTGCGCAGGCGGATGTTGGCGAAGGTGCCGCGCATCATGACCTCGTGGTTGCCGCGGCGTGAGCCGTAGGAGTTGAAGTCCTCCCGGGCCACACCCTGCTCCAGCAGGTACTCACCTGCCGGACTGTCCGCGGCAATCGCGCCGGCGGGGGAAATATGGTCGGTAGTTACGCTGTCTCCCACCTTGACCAGGCAACGCGCGTTTTCTATGCCCTTGACCGCGGGCGCCTGCGCAGTCATGCCCTCGAAGAAGGTCGGCTTGCGCACATAGGTGGACTCTGGCCAGGGGTAAAGCTCGCTGTCTGCCACTGGCAGCTCGTTCCAGGTCTCATTGCCGCTGTAGACGTCGGCATATTTGCTGCGGAACATATCCGCATTGACGGCACTGGCGACTATCTCGCTGATTTCCGCGTTCGTCGGCCACAGGTCGGCCAGGGTGACGGGCTGGCCATCCGCATCCTCGCCCAGTGGCTCCCGATAGAAGTCGATGCCCATGGTGCCGGCGAGGGCATAGGCGACCACCAGCGGCGGCGAGGCGAGGTAATTGGCGCGCACATCCTGGTGGATCCTGCCCTCGAAGTTGCGGTTGCCTGACAGCACTGAGGTTACCAGCAGGTTGCCCTGGTGGATGGCTGCGGCGACATCCTCTGGCAGCGGGCCGGAATTGCCGATGCAGGTGGTGCAGCCATAGCCCACCAGATAAAAACCCAGAGCCTCGAGGTCCTCCATCAGGCCGGTTTGCTCGAGGTACTCGGTAACCACCTTGGAGCCGGGGGCCAGGCTGGTTTTAACCCAGGGCTTGGCTTGCAGCCCGCGCTTCCTGGCCTTGCGCGCCAGGAGCCCGGCGGCCACCAGCACCGCCGGGTTGGAGGTATTGGTGCAGCTGGTAATTGCGGCAATCACCACCGCACCGTGTTGCAGCTGGAACGGTTCGCTGCTGCCGCGTTTGATGGTGACCCCGGTCAGTGCGGTTGCCTCGGCTTCGGTTATGGTACCGCCTTCTTCCTCCCAGTCGCCCTCTTCACCCGAGACCAGAATCAGTTCCTGAAACTCGGACAATACCTTGGTGAAATCGGCCTTGCTCTCGGTCAGGGGCACCCGGTCCTGGGGCCGCTTGGGGCCTGCCAGGCAGGGCACCACCTGTGCCAGGTCCAGACCCAGGGTGGCGCTGTAGCGCGCCTCCACGCTGTCCTTATCATGCCACATACCCATGGTTTTCATGTAGGTTTCAACCAGCGCCAGCTGTTCCTCGCTGCGCCCGGTGAGGCGCAGGTAGTTGATGGTTTCCGCATCCACCGGGAAGATACCGCAGGTCGCTCCGTACTCCGGAGCCATATTGGCTATGGTGGCGCGATCCGCCAGGCTCAGGTGGGCCAGTCCGGGGCCGAAAAACTCGACAAACTTGCCCACCACACCGTGACTGCGCAACTGCTCAGTCACCGTGAGCACCAGATCCGTGGCAGTCGCGCCCTCGGGTAGCTGGCCGCTGAGACGAAATCCTACTACCTCGGGTATCAGCATGGTCACTGGCTGGCCCAGCATCGCCGCCTCCGCCTCAATGCCGCCCACGCCCCAGCCCAGCACGCCAAGGCCGTTGATCATGGTTGTGTGGGAGTCTGTGCCCACCAGGGTGTCCGGGTAGGCCACGAGCTTGCCGTCCTCCTCACGGGTGAAAACGCCGCGGGCGAGGAATTCCAGATTAACCTGATGCACAATGCCCGTGCCCGGCGGCACCACCTTGAAGTTGTCGAAAGCCTCCTGACCCCAGCGCAGGAACTGGTAGCGTTCCAGGTTGCGTTCAATCTCGATCTGCGTATTGCGGGTGAGGGAATCCTCGCCACCGAAATGGTCGACCATGACCGAATGGTCTATCACCAGCTCCACCGGCGATAGCGGGTTGATCCTGCCAGGCTCGCCGCCCAGCTCGACCATGGCATCGCGCATGACGGCGAGGTCGACGATCGCCGGAACGCCGGTGAAGTCCTGTAACAGCACCCGGGCGGGCACGAAGGCGATCTCCTGGCTGGGTCTGGCTTCAGGGTCCCAGTTCGCCAGGGCCTCGATATCCCCGTCGCTGACATAGTCCTCATCCCCGTGGCGGAGCAGGTTTTCCAGCAGCAGTTTCAGCGAGTAGGGCAGGGTGGCGGTATCACCAACAGCTTCCAGAGACGCAAATGAAAAAATGATGTAGTCCGTGTTGTTGACGGTTAAATTCTGATGTTTGCGGTAGCGTGTGCTCATACCTTGTCCTCTGGGGGAAATGTTGGGTCGGGACGCAGAGTCCCCGATCAGTTACCCTACTATAGCAGCCGGGCCAGTGCGCGTTGATACGAACACTGGTTACGGCCGTATATCACCCCCATGTTAGAGTTCGCCGCCCGCAGCTTGGCAGTCCGGGACACGCTGCAGGCAGATACCAAGGAGACGTGATTTGCTGCGCGACGCGTTAACTCTCTCCAGGCCTGCCAGAAGTAGGCCGGCACTGGTGGTCATGTTGTCGGCCATGCTGGCGCTGTCCCCGGCACATGCCGACAACGCCGTGCCGGTCGTTGTTGCCACGGCGACGGAGCTGCCGATTCTGCGGGAATTGAGTTTGCAGGGTTCCGTGACGGCTTTACGCAACGCCAGCCTGTCCGTTGCCATCGGCGGGCTGGTGGCCGCGCTGCAGGTCGACACCGGTGATCGGGTAGTGGCCGGCGATGTGCTGCTGGAACTGGACCCGGAGTTGGCCAGGCTGCGGCGGGATGCGGCCTCAGCCCGCGCCGCGCAAGCCGG
>JBGTGB010000190.1:0-8847 GCA_041746975.1 Haliea sp.
TCAAGGCCGCCCAGCGCGGTCTGGCGCGGGCACTGGCGCGGGAATGGGGGCCGCAGGGGGTGCGGGTGAACTGCGTGGCGCCACTCGCGGACAGCGAGGCCATGGCAGAGGCCTTCCGGCTGGACCCGGCGATGGAACAGCGGGTGCTGGCGCGCCACCCCATGCAGCGCCTGGGTGACGGGATTGAGGATGTCGGTCCGGTAGTCAGGTTCCTGCTGTCGCGGGAGGCCCGCTATGTCACCGGTCAGACCCTGATGGCGGACGGCGGCAGCTGCCCGGTCACCTGAGCCACCGCAGCCTATAGCTGATCCATGTAGTTATCGGTGCCAGGGACCGTAGGGATGAACGGCGCGGCCCAGATCAGGCGAGCGCCGCTCGGCGCCAGGCTGTCGTTCAGGTTTTTCATGCAGGTCTCCCACCCCGGCTCCGGATCCTGCGGCATGAATCCCAGCCACAGGTAGCGACGCAGCTCGGCTTCCGCGTCCGCCCGCGGCACATTGGCGGGGGCCGCCTCGGGCAGCGGCTCGGGTCTCAGGCAGGCCAATAGTGCCACCCGGGACCCCGACAGCCATGCCGGCAGCACCTGTTCCCGACACAGGCGCTCGAAGTCCTCCGCGGCGGTGTGCTCGTCCAGCTCCAGCATCAGCACCGCCAGGCCCTGGAAGGGATGGTCCAGCGCCAGTTCCACCGGCACGCCGTCCGCGTCCCTGCTCAGGCTCCAGTGAAACTGATAAAAGGCGGTGGACACGTTGTCGCGGGCCGGGTTCATCCGCCCCTGGGTATGCAATTGCCTGACCTGGCGCACCGCCCAGGACACCGTGTCACTGTGCTGTCCCGCCAGCATCCAGTACAGCACCAACAGGGAACCGCGCTCCGGGCTGGTGATCGGATTGGGCTCCGGGAAGCGCAGCCGTTTCAGGCGCCGGGTCGCCACCCAACGGCGGCCGGCGAGGAAATTCGGGCCCATCATGCAGCCGGCATAGAAATGATCCCGCTCGTACCAGCGATTAAACGCCACGGCCTCCCCGGGATGCGGTTCAACCAGGGAGAACAGGGCGCTGCCGAGGCGGATGGGGGGAATATCGGTCATGGGCTGGAACCTTTACCGGGGTGAACCGGGGGTCTGGCGCTCAGCGCGGCAGACCCAGCATGCGTTCACCAATGATATTGCGTTGCACCTCCGATGTACCGCCGCCTATGGCCACCCCGAAAGACCACAGCATCCAGTGCGACCAACGACCCGCGGCGGAACCCAGATCAAGGCACTCTGGACCGAGTATCTTCAGGGCCAGTTGTCCCAGGCGCTTGATCAGATCAGAGTAGTAGAGTTTCAGCATCGACCCTTCGGCTCCCGGAATACCGCTGCGGCGAATGCGCGACACGGCCATCAGGGTCATCGCCTGCAGCGCCCGGACTTCGGCCCGCAGCCGCGCCAGATCCCGCGCCGTTTCGGAGTCGTCCAGGGGGCAGCTGCCGTCCGTCAGCCGCTGGCCGCGCGCGCAGTCACGCAGTTCGTCGACCGCCCGCGAAAGTTCGATCTGCAGCGGCATGAAGGCGGTGCCACGCTCGAAACCGAGCTGGCCCATGGCCACGCGCCAGCCCTGGTGCAAGCCGCCGACGATGTTCGTCAGCGGCACCCGCACCTCGTCGTAGAACACTTCGTGCAGATCGTCTCCCCCGGCCATATCGGGAATGGGGCGGATGGTGATGCCGGGGCTGTCCAGGCGGCAGATGACCCAGGACAGGCCCTTGTGGCGGGACTCCCCGGGGTCGGTGCGAACCAGGACCTGCTGGAAATCCGCGAAGCGTGCGAAGCTGGTCCAGATCTTCTGCCCCGTGATCACCAGCTCATCCCCGTCGACCACACCGCGGGTACGCAGGGACGCCAGATCCGAGCCCGCACCGGGCTCGGAGAATCCCTGGCACCAGATGGTCTGGCCCTGGAGGATGGGCGCCAGGTGCTCACGCTTGTGGAGTTCGTCGCCGAAACTGATGATAGTCGGCCCCGCCAGATTGAGCCCGTTGAAGCGGAAGCCCTCGTCGGGTGCACCCGCCCGGGCATACTCCTGCAGAAAGATCAGCTGCTCCAGGGCGTCAAGGCCGCGGCCGCCATATTCCAGCGGCCAGGACACACCGGCCCAGCCCCCCTCCCACAATTTGTGCTGCCAGGCGAGATCGAAATCCCGCGCCGCCGCGCTCGTCGACGGCGGCCGCGGTTCGCGAGGCAAGTTGGCATGCAGCCACTCCCGCACCTCGGCCCGCAGGCCTTCCTGTTCAGGGGTGAAGTCGATATCCATGTCGCTACCTCGAGCTTGTGGCCGGCCGCATTCAGATGCCGGTCAGTCGGCGGGCCTGGTCTTCGGTGCCACGATACCATCGTGAAAGGGGTAGGGAGTCTTCATCAGGCCGATGGGCTCCAGCACGGGTGCCAGGTGCGTGCGAAAGTGGCGGTCGATACCGTCGACGGTCCAGCCGTCTGCCATATACATGCCGGTACCATAGCCCGGATGGTTGAGAAGCACCACGCGTTCGCCACCGGTACCGAAAATCTGCCCCGAGATATAATTGCCCAAATCACTGCAGAGATAGATCAACATGGGACCATTGAGCTCGGGGTCGTGGAAGGGCAACTCCACTTCCTTGCCATCGGCTCCCTTGTAGGTCTCGGACATGCGGGTCGTCGCCAGCGGCGAGATGCCGTTAACACGGATGCCGTGCCGTGCCAGTTCCAGGGCCAGCGTGTAGGTGAGCGAAGCGATCGCGCCCTTGGCCGCGGCGTAGTTCGCCTGACCGAAATTGCCGAAATGGGCTGCCGACACCGTGGTGATCAAAGACCCGCCGTCACCCTGCTCGCGCATGGCCAGCGCGGCCTGCTGCAGGCAGAAAAAGGTCCCAAAGAAATGCACGTCCATGACCGCACGCAGTTCTTCCTCGGACATCTTGAGGAAGGTGCGATCGCGCACCACTCCGGCATTTGCCACCATGATGTCTATCTTGCCGAAGGCCTGGACACAGTCGGCAACTACTTCCCTGGCGCCACTACTGGTGCTGATATCGGCGCTGCTGACGATGGCCCTGCCACCGCGACCGAGGATTTCGGAGACGACGGCAGCGGCCTCCCGACGGTCCACATCGTTAACCACGACAGCGGCACCGGCCGCAGAAAGCTGCAGGCAGTGTGCCCTGCCCACTCCACGCCCGGCGCCGGTGACAACCGCTGTCTTGCCATCGAGAATGTCCATCGCCCTTCAATGCTCCACGAGTCCTGATCAATTTACCGGGATGGTAGCCATGGCGGGCGTTGACAAACACGTGGGGAGAGCATCAGAATCGACCAAAGATAAATCTGATCCGGCCAGCAGCGAATCACAACACGCTGACCCGTCGGCCACACTGCAGCCCAGCGCTGTGGCATTGTCCATCTGGATCCCGTATGACCGCAGGGCAAACCATCAGAAAGAACAAAATCCAGTTCTACCTGAGCCGGATGCGTGAGCGCGGCTTCAGTCCCGAGCAGGTGCTGGAGGACACTGACCTGACTGAACATGGCGTGACCACCGCATCCTTCCACGCCACACCGGACGCCTATCGCCGCATCATCTCCAATATGCTCAGGCTCACCGGCGACCCGCGCCTGGGCATCACCCTGGGGCGGGAATTCAAGATCAGTGACCTCGGTGTCCTGGGTTACGCCGCGCTCAGCAGTGCTACCCTGGCCCAGGCTCGAGAGGTAATCCAGCGCTACTACTCCCTCAACGAGTACATCCTGGCGCCCTCCAATTTCATCCAGCACCAGTGCTGGTACAGCGAACTGCGGGAATCGTTTCCGCTCGGACGCCTGCTGCCCTTCGCGGTGGAGGAGTTTGTCAGCCGCTCGATGGCACTGTCAACGAATCTCACCGACCGCCCGTTTCCGATTCTCGAGATGCGGCTGACCTACGGGCCACCGGAGAACAGCGACAGCTATACCAGCGCCTTCCAGTGTCCGGTGTACTACAACCAGCCGAGGATCCGGATCAAGTTCGACATCGCGAGGCTGCAGGATCCAATTACCCTGGCCGACCACGAGGTGTTTGCAATCTGCGATCAGCAGTGCCGCCTGCTGATCCAGGAGCAGGAGCGCCAGGACCGCCTGCCGGACAAGATCAAGCGCATCCTGCTCAACATGCCCGGGAAGTTTCCCTCCATGGAGGAGATGGCAGAGCGTCTGTGCATCAGTGCCCGCACTCTGCGCCGTCAGCTCGGCTCCGAGGGGGTGACCTATCAGCAGATACTGGACTCCACCCGAGAGGGACTGGCACTGCAGTATCTTAGCAACACCTCCCTAACGCCCAAGGAGATCGGCTTTCTGTTGGGCTATACCAACGTCAGTAATTTCCGTCGAGCCTTCAAGAGCTGGACTGGCAATCGGGTCTCGGACTACCGGGACTGAGCTCTACCGGGCCCGCGCCGAACTGGCCGATTCTGATACACCGGCGTGGTTTGCGCTGCCAATGCGAACCGCTAAGCTGCGTCGCTGTGCAGGATGGCGGGCACACTCACTGAACGGACGGCAGCATGGATCTTCTCCCGGACATCGAACAGTCCCAGATAATCGAGGCGGTGCGCCAGTTCCTGTCGGTGGAGCTGCCTCTGCAGCGCCTGCAGGGGGAATCTGCGGTGGATGACCACCGCTGTTGGCCCGCGATGGCGGCACTTGGGTGGTTCGGGATCGGACTGCAGGAGGATCTGGGCGGCGCCGGGATGACTGTTGTGGAGGAGATGCTGCTCTGCATCGAGGCGGGCCGCCACCTGGTTTCACCCGCGCTTGTGGCGACCCTCCTGGGCGCCCATCTGGCGGCGCGGGCCGGGGACGAACAACTGGGCAAGCGCATTGCCGGTGGTGAGGCTGCGGTGGCATTGGTCTTTCCCGCCGGCCCCCTTGAGCAGGGCGAACACGCGGTCAGTGGTCGCTGCCACAGCATCGGCGCAACTCCCGAGGGCAGCCCCCTGAGTACCGACTACCTGTTGCTGGCCGCACCCGGCATCTGCTCCCTGCTGCCGGCCAGCGCCGCGCAGAGCTGCTCACCATTGGCCTGCATCGATGGGACCCTGAGCTTCCATCAGGTCGACTTCGCTGGCGCCCCCCCACTGGTTTCCATCGATGGGGAGGCCGGCGCTGAGCTGTACCGGCGCGGCAGCTTCCTGACCGCGGCCCTGGCCACCGGCATGGCCGCCACCCTGCGGGACTTAAGTGTCGCCTATGCCGGAGAGCGGGAGCAGTTCGGCCGCCCGATCGGCAGTTTCCAGGCCATCAAGCACTACTGCGCAGACATGGCGGTGCGCTGTGAGGCGGCCCTGGCATTGACCACCCAGGCCGGCCTCGAGCTGGCGGGGGAGCTGCCAGCCAGCGACTTCGATGTGCCTGCGGCCAAACTCCTGGCTGTGGATGCCGCCATCCGCAATGCGGAGCAGGCGATCCAGATCCACGGCGCCATGGGCTTTACCCGCGAGTTGCCCCTACATAGTTTTCTCAAGCGCGCGCACGTCCTCGGCGCCCTGTTCGGTGACGAGCGGTCGCTGTTGGCCGCCATCGGGGCCCAGCAGACACCCGCCTGAATCCGGCGTCAGGCCCTGCTACGCGCCTGCAGGAAGGGGTCCGCCAGCGCAATCGGCTGGTCGCTGTCCAGCACTCCCGCGGCGATGATTTCCTCCAGGTGAGGACTATCCCACCAGTTGAGCTGCTGTTGCTTGGCCCGGCGGAAGAAGAGCTGGATATCGTAATCCAGGGTAAAGCCGATCCCACCGTGGATCTGCTGGGCTTTGGCAGTGACATCCCGCGCGGTCCGACAGGCGAACAGCTTGGCCATCGCCGCCAGGATTTGGTAAGGCTGGCCGTGACTGTGCGCCCAGGCGGCCTCGTAGACCAGGACCCGGGCCCCCTCCACAGCCGTGCTGCAGTCCGCGAGGTAGTGGCTGATGGACTGGAACGCGGCGATCGGCTGGTCGAACTGCTCCCGCTCGCTGGCGTAGGCAACCGTAATCTCCAGTGCCCGCGCCGCCAGTCCGACGGCGCGGGCGGCATCGAGGATGATCGCCTCGGACAGCACCTGCTGCCAAAGTGGCCAGCCTGACCCGCCCCGCGTGAGACGCTGGCTGTCGTCGACTTCGACCTGCTCCAAAACCAACAGGCACTGGCTGTCGCCAGCCATATTGGCCTCCCGCTCCAGACTGAGACCCGGGGCATCGGTGGGCACCAGGAACAGGTCAATGGCCTCTGCCTCCTCCCCGGTGCGCGCCAGCACCAGCAACTGTGCCGCCGCGTCGGCAAAGAACACATGGCGTTTGCTGCCGCTGAGTCGTACCCCGGTCGCCGTCGGCGCCGCCTGCAGCTGCACACCGGCGGCAGTGTACCCACCCCCCGGCTCCAGCCAGGCCGGGGTGAGGATGAGCTCACCGGTGGCAATGCCCGGCAGCAGTGCGTCCTGCAGCGCCTGATTCTGGCTGTGTGTTAGCGCCAGGGCACTGACCACGCTGCTGACGAACAGGGGCAGCGGCGCCAGGGCGCGCCCCAGCTGTTCGTGGATTGCCGCATTGGCCAGCATGGAGACTGGTGTGCCACCGTGGCTTGCGGACACCAGCGTGCCCGTCAGCCCTGCCGTACAGAACTGCGCCCACAGGGCTGGCGGATAGCCCAGCGGGTCGCCTTCCATTTGCCGTACCACGGCACTGCTGCAGTGGTCCTGGCAGATATGCCTGACCAGATCGCCCAGGGCGGTCTGCTCTTCGCTGTCGTCGAGATTCATCGATGCTGCTCCTTCGGGGTAGGGCTCAGGGACGCCAGCTCTCGGGCGGGCACAGCCAGGGGTTGTCGGTATCGGTCACGGGTAGCGCCAGCCGCACCTGGCAGCTGGAAGCGAGTCGCTCACCCACCCGGATAGCGAGGGCCAGATCCACCCAGCCGAAACCCTCGACGGCTGCGGTGACGGCCAGCACATGGCCGTCAATGACCATGGTGTCACCGGGAAAAATCGAGTCCTTCATGCTGAATTTCATGCGCCCGAGCCGACCCAGTGGACCGCTCCAGTCGGTGATGTAGCGCTCCATCCAGCTGGCCTGGGAGGGTGTGTTGAGAAAAATGTCGCGGACGCCATTGCGGTGGATGGCAAAGTCCCGGTCGTGGTGCATGGGGCGCCAGTCGCGGCTCGCCAGAGCTCCCAGCACCACCGTCGTTGCCGTCACCTCATGGCACAGGGGCGGCAGGGCCTCACCCTCACTGACGGCGCCAAGCAGGCGTGAAGGCGTGGCTGTAGTCATCGCGCAGCTGCCTGACCCGTGCGGGTATAGCCAAAGGCGGTATAGCTGTCGCTACCCACGAACTCGCCACGCTGGTTCTCCATGCTGACCTCCACCACCCAGAAGCGACCGCGACCGAGACGAGTGGTCTTGAGCTCGCTGATAGAGCGCACCACCTGCCAGGATTGCAGTCGGTCGCCGAGTCGAACTGGCGTACCAAATACCATCTCATTGTCAGCGATGATGGCCTCCGGCAATTCCAGCAAACGTTTCAGGTCGAAGTGGGCCTGCAGGGCCTTCTGTTCCTCCGTGGCTCCCGGACGCCAGTGGTGCGGCCGGAACCAGACTGAGAGCATGGTCGGCGGGGCGATCGGGCCGCCCGTCAAAAGATCCGCTGCGGCCCTGTCCCAGAACAAGGGGTTGCCATTCCGGGTGGCGGCGCAGCTGTTGTAGATGTAACCCGCCTCGACCTCGATCTCGCTGACTTCCCGGTACTGCGGTTGCCCGATGAGGGCCAGGACTGAATCTGGGATGGTCTCCAGCATGCGTCACTCCACCACGTCTTGCGCCAGCAGGCGCGCGATATCGGTGTCACTGTAGCCGCTCTCCGCCAGGATCGCCTCGCACTGGTCCAGCGCCGCCAGCTCGATCCGCGCGGGCCGGGCAACACCTGCCCACAGGGGTGCCAGCTGCGGAAATTCGCCGTGCCGGGGGTGCACCGCCCGGGTAAAGCTCTGACGCGCGGCCAGGTGCGGATCCGCAGCCACCTCCGCCACCGACAGCACCGGCGCCACGCAGGTATCCTGGGGCGCCAGCAGATTCACCCAGTCATCCCGGTCGCGCTCCAGGAAGCGTCGTTGCAGGACCTGTCTGAATTCTGGCTGGCGCTGGTCGCAAAACTGGTCCGCAGCGAAGCTCTCCAGCTCCAGCAGACGACACAGATTGGCGTAGAAGCGCGCCTCAATAGCGCCCACGGCCAGGAAGCGGTCGTCGCGGGTGCGGTAGACGCCATACCAGGCATAGCGCCCCGTCAGCAGATCACTGCCCGCGGTCGTGGCCTCACTCGTGGCCAGGTACTTGTCCACATGCAGAGACATCATCGCCAGCACGCCGTCCAGTGCCGCCACATCCAGATAGCACCCCCGCCCGGTGCGACCGCGCTGTAGCAGGGCCGCGGTGATCGACAGACAGGCATGCATACCGCCGCCGGCGCTGTCGGCCACGGTGGCCCCGGGCAGCGCCGGACAGCCGTCCGCGTCGCGGCCAGAGCAATCGAGAAAGCCGCCCAGGCCGAGATAGTTGATGTCGTGGCCCGCCCACAGTGCATAGGGGCCTGTCTGGCCGTAGCCGCTTGTGGCGCAGTACACCAGTGCCGGATTGAGGGCAGCGAGAGCCGGGTAGTCGATCCCCAGCCGCTGTACCACCCCGGGACGAAAACTTTCGATCAACACATCGGCCCGCACGGCCAGTCGTTCCAGTACCTCACGACCTGCGGCCTGCTTGAGATCCAGCCGCAGGCGGCGGGTACCGCGAGCGGCACCGTAGGCGTGGAACGCCGGTTCGATCTGCCGG
>JBGTGB010000191.1:0-4417 GCA_041746975.1 Haliea sp.
ATCATGAGATTCGCGCGACGCGACCCTACGATGAGTGGGGGTGTCTTGGATTACGTCTGCGGGAGCGCAGCGTGGTATTCGGGATCGAGTGGTATGTGAATTCCTACTACGGCCCCCGGGGCAAGCGTGTCGTTCTCAGCAAGGCAGTTACCCTCGCTGTGGATCGCAGTGCGAAGCTGGCAGCGGTCACCCACAAGCTGAAAGGGTGGGAACTGGAGCTCGCACAAACGCTCGAACCCCAATTCACCGTTGTGCGCCGCCAGCTTGATGAGTTGGTGAAAATGAACCACCGGGCGCAGGTCTATACGCAGCGCCGGCCGAAGCTACAGAATAACGTGCTCTGACGCTTGCTATCCCTGGGGGAGTCGACAGAGTGTGCCGCACTGCCCCGGGGGATAAATCACTATGCGGTAATCTCGCAACTCTCTCGAGAATTGCCGGCGTCGAAATACGCCTGAAAAACTTTCGGCGTGCGCCCACGGCCTGACCACAGGTGTTCCTGGCCATCGAGTTCCAAACGGTAACGCGGCGGCACCGTGGCTCGCTTGCCAGCCTTCTTCGCGGCGGCGGGCTTGCCTTTCGCAGCAGCTTTTCTCGCAGCCTTGGGGGTTTTGGTTTTGCCTGTGGCTTTGGTCTTTGCCTTGGTGCTGACTTTGGCCTTCGCTTTGCCCTTTGGCTTTACGGTGGTCTTCTTCAGATCATTGGGTTGCAGGCCACTCTCTGCCATCAGCGCGTTTACCTTCTTGATGGTGGCGCTGCGCTCCTGTGATTGCTTCTTTTCCAGTTTGGTTTTCTCGGCCGCAAGTGTTTTGCCAAGCGATGCAACCAGTTTCTCGAGATCGCCAATGGGAAGTCGGCGCGCTTCGGCTCGGGCCATCGTGGTGGATTTAACAAAGGGTGCCAGAGCAGAGGTCTTCGCTTTCATAAAAGATTCCTGTTGAAATTACAGCGCATATTATAATTTTTTATCACAGTTAAACGCAAAGCGTGTTTTTAGACGTAAAGTATTCGAACTTTTTGTAAACGATTCTCCTCATTCGTCTCTTTTCTGCATTAGCAAATCGATATTTTTCGGCATCTTGCTCAACTCCAGCCGCCACGGTATCTGCCATTCTCTAACGTGGTTTCGGGAGGGCATGCATAGTGAAGATGTTATCCGGGAAGACTCATCCATCGGGGTTTGAACCTGAGTGGCCGGCGATACCCCGTTATCCACCGTTTCGCGAGGGCCTGCCCTACGTGCCGGTGGAGGCCATCCTGGAGAGCCAAGATGCTTTGGTCAGCCAGTTGCAGCAGGTATCGGGTCTCAGGCGTGACACATTTGATCGGCTGCTGATTCCGGTGCTGCGCGCTTTGGCGGACTGGATTCAGCTGCTGCCCGCTTCGGAGCAGCATCATCACTGCGGCGCCGGTGGCCTTTTCCGGCACAGCCTGGAAGTCGCGGTACTGGCAGGACGGCTGGCGGACAGCGTTATCTTTGCCTCCGATGTAAGCCCGATGCAGCGCAAGGAGTGTGAGGTCCGCTGGCGGGCCGCTGTCGTGGTTGCGGGCTTGCTGCATGATGTCGGCAAGCCCCTCAGTGACCTTGTGGTAAGTGATGCCGCAGGCAGCCAGCGCTGGCAACCGTTGTTGGAATCTTTGTCGGACTGGACGCAGCGTCACGCACTGGAACAGTACTACCTTCACTGGCGGGTAGGGCGGGGCAAGGCTCATGAGCAGCAGGGACTGTTGTTGGTCCCCCGTCTTGTCCCCACTGCGTTTCTGGCATGGCTGACAGAGCCTGGGCAGGACATGCTGCAGTCCATGCTGCTGGCGATCGCCTGTCTTGATCCCGAGAACAAGGTTTCCCGTCTCATACTGGAGGCCGACCGGTTGAGTGTCAGCCAGGATCTGGCACCGGAGCGCGTTGACCACCGGGAGTCGGTAAACCAGTTGCCTTTATACCAGCGAATGCTGGGTGCCATGCGCCGGTTGTTACTGCAAGGCCAGTGGCAGGTGAATGTAGCGGGCGGACGCGTCTGGGTACTTGCTGAGGGGGTATTTATAGTCTGGGGTGGAGCCGCGGCGGACATTCACGAAGCGCTCACCGGCGATGCCATCCAGGGCGTGCCTCGGGATGAGGATTTTCTGGCGGACGAACTCCTGGACCGCGGCTTGGCGATTGCGGGGCCTCCGAGAGGCGTCACCCTTGAACGGTACTGGCTGATTTCTCCCCAGTCCTCGTCTGTTGAGGCAGCGCCATTGACCCTGCGCACACTGAAACTGCGTGACCCGGATCTCTTGTTTGAGGGTGCCACGCCCGCTCCGGTGGCAGCTACGACTGAACAGACGCGTAAACGCGATGCTGGAGACTCAGCGGTACCCGTATCGCCCGACAATACCGAACCACTCTCTGGGACCGGCTTCGCGCCTGCCCCTCCTGCTACTCAGCCGCTGCAAGCATCGATAGCCGGCGGCTCGTTTCCCGAAGACCTGCACTGGCTACAGGAAACGAGGGACATGCTGCACCGGGTCGGGAAGCACTGGCTGTTAGAGTACCCGAAAGGGCTGCAGCGATGGATGCCCCCCACTGTAGTTCTCGCCCGCGTAAGCGAACTGGGCTGGTTGGAGCCGGATCCCGCCATGCCTATGCGCAAGGTGCGGGAACTCGGTGGACACCGGGGCCTGGTGTTCAATCTGGTGGCCTCGCAGCAGATCAGTGAGTTCCTGGCTGTGTCTGAAAATGCCGAAGAGAACCGTTCGGAGGAACCCGATGTCGTGAGTCAGGTGTCTCCCCGGAGAAATCCAAGGGTGAGGTCGACCCAGGTGTCAGAATCTGCTTCATTGCAGCTCGAACAGGACGCCATAGCCCTGCTCCGACGCGTGTTCAAGCGACGGCTGGGTGATTCGCGAACGCTGAACAACGGGGTTGCTGGCAACGAGGCCGATGGCGTCTGGGTCACGATGACCGCCATTCTGGCGGATCCTGAAGCCGTTGGCAGGTTACGCAACGTGGTACACCGGCTGCTGATTTCCTTGCCGCCCGCGCTGAGATCCGGTGAACGGATCTATGTCAGCGAGGCAACGATCCGGGCCCTTCGAGATTGCGGGGCGCCCGATGCAACATGATTCGCCTTTCCGCCCCAACTATGAAGGCTACGCACTGTTGGGGTGGATCCTCGGGGCTATTGCCGCGCTGGTGACCCGGTCCTTGTCGTCGCTACCTCCGGAACCGTTCCAGTGGATGATCGCCCTATCGGTCCTGATGGGACTCTGGCGCGCACCCGCGGCATGGCAGTTATGGTCCACCCACCGTGCGCTGCGCGGCAAGGCGCTGAGCTTTGTGACTCAGGCACAGGTGCAGCGACTGGCTGCCAGGGAGCCGGCGTCACTGTGGCTGGGTTACGGCTTTGTCTGGACTCCGCACCATGCCCAGCGGGCGTGGGAGTTACTGGGTCAGGACCGCTCAGCCTTCCTGCCCCGGCGCACGGGCATGGGCAGTAGCTGGATCCACGGCCTTGAGGGGCAGGAGCGTCCGCTCTACCAGCCATTGGCAGAGACCGAAGGTCATACCCTGATCGTTGGCACTACCGGTGCTGGTAAAACGCGCTGTTTTGATCTGCTGATTACCCAGGCGATCCTGCGGGAGGAGGCGGTGATCATCATCGACCCCAAGGGCGACCGTGACCTTCGGGATCGGGCACAGCAGGCCTGTCTGGCCTCCGGTAAGGCTGACCGTTTCGTGTATTTTCATCCCGGCTTCCCCGAGCACTCGGTCAGGCTTAATCCCCTGAAAAACTTCAACCGGGGAACGGAGATCGCCAGTCGCATTGCCGCTCTGATACCCTCGGAAACCGGTGCGGACCCCTTTAAAGCCTTTGGACAGATGGCCCTCAACAATATCGTCCAGGGTCTGCTGCTGGTCGATACCCAGCCGGACCTGCGTACCCTGAGGCGTTATCTGGAGGGTGGCCCGGAAGGGCTGGTGGTCGAGGCCGTCAGCGCCTGGTGTGGAAAACACCATCCCGGCTTCGCGGGTGAGCGGCGTAAGATGGCCGAAAAAGCCCGCAGTCCACACCAGTTGGCACAGGCGCTGGTCAGCTTCTATCACGCCAAGGTGCAGCCGAAACAGGCCAACAGCGATCTAGAAGGCCTGGTCAGCATGTTCCAGCATGATCGCACCCATTACGCCAAGATGGTTGCGTCCCTGATGCCGGTACTGAATATGCTGACGTCCAGTGAGTTGGGGCCCTTGCTGTCACCGACCCAGGGAGGTGCGTCGCTGGAACACCAGGTCGTGAACTCAGCCGGTATCATCAATGATGCCATGGTCGCCTATATCGGGCTGGATTCTCTCACAGACGCCATGGTGGGCAGTGCGATCGGCTCCCTGATCCTGGCGGACCTGACGGCTGTGGCGGGTGACCGCTATAACTAC
>JBGTGB010000192.1:0-7102 GCA_041746975.1 Haliea sp.
GCCGGCGCCTCCGGGGTGATCGCCGCGGCTGGCGGCGTTGTCTGCAGTGCGGCGGACATGGTGAAGTGGATGCAGATGCTCCTGGCCGGTGGCGCGCTGCCCGATGGCACGGCCCTGTTGCAGCCGGCACAGTTTGCCGAACTTGTGCGCCCGGTAACCCTGATGGCGCCCACGGGCTACCTCGTCGAGCACGCGGGCTCGCACCTGAATGCCTATGCCCTGGGCTGGAACGTGTCTACCTTTGACGGTGAACTGGTGTTGTCCCACGGTGGCGGCCTGTGGGGGATGACCACCTTTATCGCCCTGCTACCGGAGCGGGAGCTGGCGGTGTTCGCCTCCAACAACCTGATGTCGGCGGCGCCCCGGGCCATCGTCAACCACATTCTGGCGACATCGATCGCCGGTGCCGATGCCGCGCCCGTGGCGGACTGGATCGCCATTGTCGAGGGCCTGATGTCGCAGCGCGCGACGGATAGCGATGAAGTGGTGGCAGCCGCAGCAGCAGCGCGGGCGGCGGACAGCACCCCCAGCCTGCCCCTCGCGCGCTACGCGGGGCGCTATAGCGACCCCTGGTATGGCGAAATCACCATCACCCTGAAAGATGACAACACGCTCTGGTTCGATTCTTCCCGCAACGCGCCATTGAGTGGCCCGCTGGAGCACTTCCAGTACGACACGTTCATCGCCCGCTGGACCAACCGCCAGTTGCTGGCCGATGCCTACGTGTCCTTTACCCTGGATCCGCAGGGTGGCATTGAGCGCATCCGCATGCAGGCGGTGTCACCGGCCACCGACTTTTCCTACGACTTCCACGACCTGGATTTGCGCCCGGTGGAGTGAGCCGGATCCTGGCTACAGGGCGCCTATCAGCGCCTCGGTAAACTCGGTGGTGCTGGCCGAGCCGCCGAGGTCGCCGGTGGTGTGCTCCCCCTTGGCAATGACCTCACGCAGCGCCCCGCGGATTTTGGCCGACTTGTCGCCCATGCCGAGGTAGTCCAGCATCTGGCAGGCGGCGAGGATGACGGAGGTGGGGTTGGCAATGTTCTTGCCGGCAATGTCCGGCGCGCTGCCGTGAACGGCTTCAAAGATCGCGCATTCGCTGCCGATATTGGCGCCCGGGGCCATGCCCAGACCGCCTACCAGCCCGGCGCAGAGGTCCGAGAGAATGTCGCCGAACAGGTTGGTGGTGACAATCACATCGAACTGCTCTGGATTCATCACCAGCTGCATGCAGGCATTGTCGACGATCATCTCCACCATCTCGATATCGGGGTAGCGGCTGGCAACTTCCCGCGCCACGCGCAGGAACAGGCCCGAGGTCGATTTCAGGATATTGGCCTTGTGCACCACGGTGACTTTGCTGCGTCCTTCCCGCTGGGCCAGTTCGAAGGCGAAGCGCAGGATGCGTTCAGCGCCGCCGCGACTGATCACACTGAGTGCTTCCGCGATCGTGTCGTCGTCGGACACAGTCTGGCCCTTGCCGGAATACATGCCCTCGGTGTTCTCGCGCACGGTGATGATGTCGATGTTCTCGTAGCGCGCCTTGGTGCCCTGGAAGGAAATGACCGGGCGCACGTTGGCGTAAAGCTGGAAGCGCTGGCGCAGGTCGACGTTGATGGAAGAAAAGCCCTTGCCGATGGGAGTGGTCAGCGGGCCTTTCAGCGCCACTTTATTGCGCTCGATGGCGTCCAGGGTTTCTTGGGGCAGGAGCTCGCCGCTGTTCTCAAGCGCGGTCAGGCCGCCCTCGACGTAGTCGTATTCGAAATTGCAGCCCGCAGCGTCGAGAACAGCGATTGTTGCATCGACAATGCTGGGGCCGATGCCGTCGCCCCGGATAACGGTGATATGTTGGCTGGTCACGATGGCCTCCCGAGCCTCTGCTGGATTCGTCACCAATAGTAGCTCATTAACTTGTCAGCGCGATGTCGTTGCGGCGACAGCATTTCGAAAGAGCGAGTCCAACGTAATTCGCATATGGTTTCACTTGAAACCACTTTGCACCGGAGTCTATACTCGGTGGTCTCGCTGCCCGCCGTTTCCAACGGCGCAGCCGTAGCCAGAAGAGGAGGTAACCAGTGGCTGATCTGTTTGCAAACCCCATGGGCCTGGACGGTTTCGAGTTCGTGGAATTTACTGCGCCAGAGCCCGGCGTCCTGGAGCCTGTGTTCGAAGCGATGGGTTTCACCCGCGTCGCGGTGCACCGCACCAAGGACGTGGCGCTGTGGCGGCAGGGTGATATCAACTTCGTCAGTAACTACGAGCCCCACAGCCACGCCTGGTACTACGGCCGTGAGCACGGTCCCTCCGCCTGCGGCATGGCGTTTCGGGTCAAGGATGCGACCCGGGCCTATAACCTGGCGCTGGAGAACGGCGCCCAGCCAGTGCACGTGGAAACCGGCCCGATGGAGCTGCGGCTGCCGGCGATCAAGGGCATCGGTGGCGCCACCCTCTATCTGATCGACCGCTTTCAGGAGGGCCAGAGCATCTACGACATCGATTTCCACTGGCTGGACGGTGTCGAGCGCAAGCCCGCCGGCCTCGGTTTCCACACCCTGGACCACCTGACCCACAACGTATACCGCGGCCGCATGGGCTTCTGGGCGAGATATTACGAGGAACTGTTCAACTTCCGCGAAATCCGCTATTTCGATATCAAGGGCGAGTACACCGGGCTGCTGTCGAAGGCGATGACGGCCCCGGATGGCAAGATCCGCATCCCCCTCAACGAGGAGGCCAAGGGCGGTGGCCAGATCGAGGAGTTCCTGATGGCCTACAATGGCGAGGGCATACAGCACATCGCTCTGGCTTGCGATGACATCCTTGCCTGCTACGATCGCCTCAAGGCAGCCGGCATGACCTTCATGCCAACACCCCCCGAGACCTATTACGAGATGCTGGACGAGCGCCTGCCTGGCCACGGTGAACCGGTTTCGGAGCTTAAGAGCCGGGGCATTCTGCTGGACGGCAGTACCGGCGACGGCAGTCCGCGGCTCCTGTTGCAGATTTTCTCGGCCAACCTGCTGGGGCCGGTGTTCTTCGAGTTTATCCAGCGCAAGGACGACGATGGCTTCGGTGAGGGCAATTTCAAGGCCCTATTCGAATCCATTGAGCGGGACCAGGTGGCGCGCGGAGTGCTCGGCGACACTCAGGACGCATAAGCAGGAGATAGAGATATGAAGCTGGCATCACACAAAAGTGGGCGCGACGGCGCCCTGGTCGTGGTATCCACCAATCTGCAGCGCTGCCTGCCAGCGGGCATGACCCTGCAGCGGGCGCTGGATGACTGGGACGGTCAGCTACCGGCCCTCGAGCGCCTCGGGGAGCAGCTCAATGCTGGCGCAGGGGAGCCCTTCGTCGAAGACGCCTGCGCCTCGCCTTTGCCCCGTGCTTTCCAGTGGGCTGACGGCTCCGCCTATGTGAACCACGTGGAGCTGGTGCGCAAGGCCCGGGGCGCGGAGATGCCGGAGAGCTTCTGGACCGATCCGCTGATGTACCAGGGCGGCTCGGACAGCTTTCTCGGGCCCCGCGAGCCCATCGTCATGGCCGACAGCGCCTGGGGCATAGATTTCGAGGGCGAGATCGCGGTAATTACCGGTGATGTGCCCATGGGCGCGAGCCGGGAGCAGGCAGCAGCCGGGATTCGCCTGTTCATGCTGGTCAACGATGTCTCCCTGCGCAACCTGATTCCGGCGGAGCTGGGCAAGGGTTTCGGCTTCTTCCAGTCCAAGCCATCCAGCGCTTTCAGCCCGGTCTGTGTCACCCCCGATGAGCTGGGCCAGGCCTGGGATGGCGGACGGCTGCATTTGCCCCTGCGCGTCAGCTATAATGGTGAGCTGTTCGGCAAGGCTGACGCCGGCGTCGACATGACCTTTGATTTCCCCACCCTGATCGCACACGCGGCAAAAACCCGGCCCCTCTGCGCCGGAACCATCATTGGTTCCGGCACCGTGTCCAACAAGGATGCGGACGGCTCATCCGGGCGGCCGGTGGCCGAGGGTGGCCTGGGCTACAGCTGCATAGCCGAGATCCGCATGATCGAGACCATTCGCGATGGCAAGCCGACGACGCCGTTCATGCAGTTCGGTGACCAGGTGCGGCTGGAGATGCTGGATGCCGACGGTAACAGCCTGTTCGGGGCGATCGACCAGCGGGTGCAGCAGCAGGGTCAGGCCTAACACCTGCCCGGTCGACGAACGACTTAGGTAAATATAGTGCTTTTTACCTGGCCAGGGAGTTGACCAGCGCCTTACTCATATCTATACTCCCCAACCTCGAATTTGGGCTGATGGGTTTGGTTCAGTTCATTGTGAAGCGCCAAGGGGCCTTCAGGTCGAGGAAGTTTTGATGCGGGGTGGAGCAGCCTGGTAGCTCGTCGGGCTCATAACCCGAAGGTCGTCGGTTCAAATCCGGCCCCCGCTACCAACACACGTGTCGTCCGCTCCGAATTGGCGGCACGTTTCGTAAAAGCCCCTTCATGGGGCTTTTTCGTATCTGCGAACAAAGTTTGTGATTTAGGTGGAGTCGGATTGGCGACCAAGCAACAGGAATTGCTCGAGCTGCTGGAGCCAACAGTAGCGGCCCTGGGCTTTGAGCTCTGGGGCATAGAGTACCTGTCACAGGGCAAGCATAGCGTGCTGCGCATCTATATTGATGCGGAGTCCGGTATTTCCGTGGACGACTGCGCCCGAGTGAGTGGCCAGGTCAGCGCGGTACTTGACGTCGAGGACCCGATAGTCGGCGAGTACACCCTCGAAGTGTCTTCGCCCGGCATGGACCGGCTGCTGTTCAGGCTGGACCAGTTCCGGGAGTTTGCCGGTGAAGTGGTCGAGCTGCGCCTGCGTCGACCCTTTGAAGGGCGGCGCAATTTCAAGGGCGTGTTGCAAGGTATCGAGGGCGAGGAGGTCGTGGTGCGGATTGACGACCACGAGTATCTGCTCCCCTACAGCGCTGTCGACAAGGCGCGTATTCATCCCCGCATCGAGGGTGCGGTCAGTGTAACTGGTGAGGCTACGAATGAATAAAGAGATCCTGATGGTGGCTGAGGCCGTCTCGAACGAGAAGGGAGTGTCCGAGGACATCATTTTCGAGGCGATCGAGCTGGCGTTGGCGACAGCGACCAAGAAGCGCTACGACGAGGATGCCGATATTGAGGTCAGGATAGACCGCAAGACCGGAGACTATGTCACGCTGCGTCGCTGGCTGGTTGTGCCCGACGATGAAATGGCACTGCTGGGCACCCAGTTCACCACCGAGGAGGCGATCGAGAAGAGCGCCGAGCTCAAGCCGGGCGATGTCTTCGAGGAAGAAATCGACAATGTAGGCTTTGGCCGCATCGCCGCCCAGACCGCCAAACAGGTGATCGTGCAGCGGGTGCGGGATGCCGAACGCGCCCAGGTCGTGGAACTCTATCGCAACCGTGTCGGTGCGCTGGTAGCTGGCACAGTGAAGAAAGTGACGCGCGACAACGTCATTGTCGACCTCGGCAACAATGCCGAGGGCCTGTTGCCCCGGGACCAGCTGGTGGGTCGCGAGACCTTCCGGGTCAACGACCGCGTGCGCGCCATCCTGCAGGAAATCAGCGCCGAGACCCGCGGCCCGCAGCTGATGCTGAGCCGCTCCTGTTCGGAGATGCTGATTGAACTGTTCAAGATCGAAGTACCGGAGATCGCCGAGGAGGTGATCCAGATCCGCGCCGCTGCCCGCGACCCGGGCTCACGGGCCAAAATCGCGGTAAAGACCAACGACCAGCGCATTGATCCGGTCGGCGCCTGCGTCGGCATGCGCGGCTCCCGGGTCCAGGCTGTCTCCAACGAGCTGGACAACGAGCGCGTGGACATCATCCTCTGGGACGACAACCCGGCGCAGATGGTGATCAATGCCATGTCCCCTGCGGAGGTCGAGTCCATCGTGGTGGACGAGGACAGCAACACCATGGAAGTGGCGGTAGCCGCGGACAACCTGGCCCAGGCGATTGGCCGCTCCGGCCAGAACGTGCGCCTGGCCAGTGAACTCACCGGTTGGACCATCAACGTCATGAGCACGGAAGAAGCCGCCGAGAAGCATGAAGCCGAAGCGGGTGAAGTCATCCAGATGTTTGTCGAACAGCTGGATATCGATGACGAGGTGGCGGAAATCCTGGTCGAGGAAGGCTTCACTACCCTGGAGGAAGTCGCCTACGTCCCGCTGGAGGAAATGACCGCGATAGAAGGCTTTGATGAAGATATCGCCGAGGAACTGCGCGCCCGGGCCAAGGACGCGCTGCTGACCCAGGCAATCGCTTCGGAAGAGCAGCTCGGTGCCAACGAGCCGGCCCAGGACCTGCTGGAGATGGCGGGCATGGATCGTCACCTGGCCTATGTGCTGGCCAGTCGGGCGGTGGTTACCATGGAAGACCTGGCGGAGCTGGGCGTCGATGAACTGATGGATATTCCGGAAATGACCGAGGAACGCGCAGGTGAGCTGATCATGACAGCGCGCGCACCCTGGTTTGCCGAGGAGAGTGAATAGGCCAGCGAGATCTGGACACACAACCTCAAGGCATCAGGGCTTCACGGGATCAAGGAGAATAGCGCATGGCGCAAGTGACAGTACAGCAACTCGCAGAGACAGTGGGGGCACCCGTGGAACGTCTGCTGACGCAGATGAAGGAAGCGGGTTTGCCTCACGCAGCTGCCAGTGAAGCTGTGTCTGAAGTGGACAAGCAGACCCTGCTGGCCTACCTGAAGCGCAGCCATGGTGAAGCGGATGGGGCACCCAAGCGGATCACCCTCAAGCGCAAGACCATCAGTACCCTCCGCACCGGCAGTTCCCAGGGCCGCAAGACGGTAAACGTCGAGGTGCGCAAGAAGCGTACCTATGTGAAGCGCGACGCAGCGGACGCCGAGTCCGAGATGCAGGACGTCGCCGCCGCTGAAGCTGCGGCGCGCGAAGTCGAGGCGGAAGCTGCGGCTGCAGCCAAAGCGGCCGCTGAGGCCGCTGCCAGGACTGTGGCCGAGGAAGCAGCCGTTGCCGCAGCTGTTGCTGCAATCCCGGAGCCGGAGCCGGAGCCCGAACCCGAACCGGAAGACGAAAAGGACCTGGATCCGGAGGTGCTGCGCCAGCG
>JBGTGB010000193.1:0-9151 GCA_041746975.1 Haliea sp.
TCCGCGCGGAGTTGGAGGCCGCGGCCGCCAACGACGGCTGGCCGGCGCTTCATGCCCGGCTGGCAAAGGTTGACCCCGTAGCCGCCGCGGCAATCCATCCGCACCACTCGCAGCGTATAAGCCGGGCGTTGGAAGTGTTTCTCAACAGCGGGGTGCCGCTCAGCGAATGGCATCAGCGAGTGGCCACCAGCCCGGCAGCTCCCTATCGGGTCATGCAACTGGCCCTGTGCCCGCAGCAGCGGAGGGATCTGCACCGCCGGATTGAGCTCCGGTTCAGGGCGATGCTGGCGCAGGGTTTTTTGCAGGAGGTGGCGGCGCTGCACGCACGCTCCGACCTGCATTCGGGGCTGCCGGCGATCCGCGCAGTGGGCTATCGACAGCTGTGGCACCATCTGGACGGCGACTGCAGCCTCGAGGACGCCGTTACACAGGGTATCGCTGCCACCCGGCAGCTGGCGAAGCGCCAGTTGACCTGGCTGCGCAAGTGGCCAGGTTTGTTTTGGCTGCTGACGGACTCCGGGGGGAACGTTTGTGCTCCCGGAGAGTCAGAGCAAGGGGGCCTGAGATCGGCAGAGGTTCCGCTGCACGCGGCCTTGAACTATGTGCGCTATGCCCCATATAAAGAGTGAGACCTGTTCTATACTGTGACAGGACAAGAAATGCGTGTCCGCGGTACTCTGCAATACCTGATTCAGTCCGGTAGCGGGGGTGGGCAGAGATCGTCAACAATTAATCAATTTGGGCTCCTGTTGAGCCGATCAAGGAGAGAGTTATGTCAAAAGGGCACACGCTACAAGACCCTTACCTGAACATTTTGCGTAAGGAACGCGTTCCCGTTTCCATCTATCTGGTTAACGGTATCAAATTGCAGGGTCAAATCGAGTCGTTTGACCAGTTTGTCGTCCTGCTGAAGAATACTGTCAGCCAAATGGTATATAAGCATGCCATTTCGACTGTGGTTCCCTCCCGCGTGGTGCGCATGCCCATGCAGAATCCGCCGGAAGACGATGAAGGCGACAGCTAGACTGGGCTTGCGGCGCCTGAGCGTCGCTGCGGGCGCACGGTACGTTCGAGGTGCTCTTGTTTTTTGAGCGTCCGGCGTCCGGCGAACGCGCAGTACTTGTCCACCTCACCATAGCCAGCGAAGACGAGCGGGAGGATCCCCGGGAGTTCGAGGAGCTGGTATTGTCGGCGGGCGGAGATCCGGTGGCCTTTGTCATGGGCAGCCGCCCCGTGCCTGACTCCCGAACCTTTGTCGGTTCCGGCAAGCTGCAGGAAATTGCCGCTGAGGTGCAATTGCATGAGGCCGAGATCGTCATGTTCAACCATGCGCTCAGCCCCAGTCAGGAGCGCAACCTCGAACGGGAGCTCAAATGTCGGGTGCTGGACCGTACCGGTCTGATCCTGGATATTTTTGCCCAGCGGGCGCGCACCCACGAGGGCAAGCTGCAGGTGGAACTGGCGCAGCTGCAGCACATGAGCACCCGGCTGGTCCGCGGCTGGACCCACCTCGAGCGGCAAAAGGGCGGTATCGGGCTGCGGGGCCCCGGGGAAACCCAGCTCGAAACCGACCGCCGCCTGCTGCGGGCGCGGATCAAGTCGATTCTCTCCCGACTGCAGAAAGTGCAGCGCCAGCGCGACCAGGGGCGGCGCTCCCGGCGCCGGGCCGAGGTGCCCACGATTGCCCTGGTAGGTTATACCAACGCCGGCAAGTCTACCCTGTTCAACCGGCTCACCGGCGCCGAGGTCTACGCCGCAGATCAGCTTTTCGCGACCCTGGATCCGACCCTGCGGCGGCTGGACCTCGAGGAGGCGGGTCCGGTAATCCTGGCGGACACGGTGGGGTTCATAGCCCACCTGCCGCACAAGCTGGTCGAGGCTTTCAAGGCCACCCTGGAGGAGACCGTCAGTGCCGATCTGCTGCTGCACGTGATCGACGTTGCCGCTGAAGCCCGGGAGGACAATATTCATCAGGTGGAGGCGGTGCTGGAGGAAATCGGTGCAGCCGACATTCCCCTGCTGCAGGTCTACAACAAACTGGACTTGTTGGAGCAAGCCCCCCGGATTGATTACGATGAGGGGGGCAAACCTGAGCGCGTGTGGCTGAGTGCGTCTACCGGCGCCGGCTGCGAGCTGCTGGTCAAGGCCGTCGCCGAGCTGGTGGGTGAGGACATGGTGGAGGAGCAGCTGGAACTGGATCCGGAACAGGGCGGGTTGCGCGCGGCTCTCTACCGTCTCGGTGCCGTGGCTGCCGAGCACTACAGTGATGACGGTGTTGCCCACCTGAACGTGCGACTGCCGCGGGCGGATTGGAACAGGCTGATGAAACAGGCCCCGGAACCGGCGCCCTGGGAGTAAAACCCCTGCGCCGATGTTTTTTTTGATAGACTGCGTCGACTTTGCTAACAGGAGTTTGGTATGGCCTGGAATGAACCGGGTGGTGGCGGCAACAAGCCCAAGGATCCTTGGGGTGGCGGCGAGCAGGGGCCTCCAGACCTCGACGAGGCGCTGAAAAAGCTGCAGGAAAAGTTGGGCGGCATCTTTGGCGGTCGCGGCGGTAGTGGTGGCGGCAAATCCGGTGGCGGCAAGAGCATCCCCGCGAGCCTGTTCGTGGTCGCCGCCCTGGTCGCGGTAGTGGTCTGGGCCCTGATGGGGCTGTACCAGGTGGACGAGCAGGAGCGGGCCGTGGTGCTGCGCTTTGGCAAATACTATGACACCGTGCAGCCGGGTCTGCAGTGGAATCCGCCGCTGATCGACGAGGTGATCAAAGTCAATACGACCAAGGTTCGCGCGGCAACATTCCGCGAGATCATGCTGACCAGGGACGAGAACATCGTCGAAGTGCGAATGTCGGTGCAATACGTGATCACGGATCCCACCAGCTTCGTGCTCAAAATTCGCGATCCGGAGGGCTCTCTGCAACAGGCGGCCCAGAGTGCGCTGCGCCACGTGGTGGGTGATTCCCGCATGAATTCGGTGCTGACCGAAGGCCGCGCCCAGATCGGTGTTGATGTGCAGACGCGCCTGCAACGCTATATCGATATGTATGAGACAGGCATTCGTGTGGTGCAGGTCAACATTGATGATTCCAAGCCGCCGAATCAGGTGCAGGCAGCATTTGATGACGTGATCAAGGCCCGCGAGGACGAGGAGCGGCTGAAGAATGAGGCGCAGTCCTATGCCAACGGCATAGTCCCGGAAGCCCGTGGTCGTGCTCAGCGTGTGATTGAGGAGGCGAGCGCCTACCGCGAGCAGGTGGTCGCGGAAGCCGAAGGTGAGGCGGAGCGCTTCAAGGCACTGCTGGAAGAATACGCCAAGGCGCCCGAGGTTACTCGCGAGCGCCTGTATCTTGACGCGCTGCAGCGGGTCTTCCGCAATACCAGCAAGGTCATGGTCGACGTCGAAGGCGGTAACAACGTGATGTACCTGCCGTTGGATAAAATGACGGAGTCCGCTGGCACGGCGGCGCCCCGCAGTGGTGCCAGGGTCGATCCCAACATGATTCGCGAGCTGACCAACGCCGTGACGGAACAGATGCAGCGGGATGCGGCTTCAGCAAGCAATCGCAGAGGAGGTCGCTAAGATGGGCGGTAAAGGTATGACCTGGTTATTGGTCGCGGTGCTGGCGCTGTTTGTGCTCAGCAACACGGTCTATGTGGTCAAGGAAACCGAGCGCGCGGTAATGCTGCAGTTTGGGCAGGTGGTCAACCCCGACATCCGCCCCGGGCTGCATGTGAAAATCCCCTTCGTCAACAACGTGCGCAAGTTCGAAGCGCGTCTGCTGACAGTGGATTCCACAGCTGAGCGTTTCTTCACCCAGGAGCAAAAGGCCCTGATCGTCGATTCCTTCGCCAAGTTCCGGGTGGCGGATACCGCGAAGTTCTACACCGCGACCAACGGTGAGGAGGCTCGCGCCAGTGCCCTGCTGGGGCAACGCATCAACGACGGCCTGCGCAATCAGGTGGCGATCCGGACTATTCAGGAGGTGGTGTCCGGTCAGCGTGACCAGCTGATGGAGGCGCTGACCGCTGAGCTTTCCCAGGTAGCGCTCGAGGAGTACGGCGTTGAGATCCTGGATGTGCGGGTCAAGCAGATCGACCTGCCACCGGATGTCTCCGAGTCGGTATACCGGCGCATGAACGCGGAACGCGAGAAGGAAGCCCGCGAGCATCGTGCCCAGGGCCAGGAGCTGGCCGAGGGGATCCGGGCGGCAGCGGATCGTGCGGTGACGGTGATCGAGGCCAATGCCTACCGCGATGCGGAACTGATCCGCGGTGAGGGTGATGCCAGCGCCACCGGCATTTATGCCAGCGCCTTCAACACGGATCCCGAGTTCTACTCCTTCACCCGCAGCTTGCGCGCCTACCAGGACGCTTTCCAGGGCAGCGGCGACCTGCTGCTGATCCAGCCCGACAGTGAGTTCTTTCGTTATCTGAAAGACTCCGCGGGCGGCAGATAGGCCCAAAAAATCGCAGGTGCCTTGAGGGGCGCCTGTGGTAGAATTCTACAACCGTGGGATCCGGCGTTTTACCCACAAACGCCGGACTCGCGGTTTTTTTATGACCGCGGCCGCAGGGGGTTGATGTGGAGTTCTGGCAGGTACTGCCGGTGGCCCTGGCGCTGGTACTGATAATCGAGGGTATAGTGCCGTTCCTGAGCCCCAGGGCCTGGCGGCAGATGGTGCTCGGTGTAGCCCAGCAGCAGGATAGGATAATCCGCAATGTCGGCCTTGGCAGCATGCTGTTCGGGCTGTTGCTTTTGTATTGGGTGCATTAAGGCTGGTTATGACGACAGTGGATCGCTGGCAATTGCCCGACGGGGTCGAGGAAGTGCTGCCCCGGCAGGCGTCGGTGGTGGAGAGTCTGCGGCGTGAGCTGCTGGACCTGTATCGCAGCTGGGGCTATCAACTGGTCATCCCGCCCCTGATGGAGTTCACCGAATCCCTGCTGATCGGCCTGGGTCGGGACCTGGATTTACTCACTTTCAAGATGACCGACCAGATCAGCGGTCGCACCCTCGGGATTCGCGCCGATATCACCCCCCAGGTGGCCCGCATTGACGCTCACAGTCTGGCGCAGCCCGGGGTTACCCGTCTTTGCTACGCGGGCTCCACCCTGCACACCCGCCCCAAATCCCTGCTGGCCTCGCGGTCACCGATCCAGCTCGGCGCCGAGCTCTATGGCGACGACAGTCTGGCAGCGGATGTGGAGGTTATCGGCCTGATGTTGGCGACCCTGGAGCGGGTCGGGCTCAACCGGATTACCCTGGATCTGGGCCACGTGGGCGTCTACGAGGCGGTGCTGAAGGCGGCGGAACTCACGGCTGAGCAGGAAGCAGAGGTGTTTGACGCCCTGCAGCGCAAGTCCCGTCCGGATCTGGTCCAGGCCCTGACGGGCCTGGCTGAACCGGTGGTAGCGCTGATCAGCGGCTTGCTGGACCTGCATGGTGACGCCTCCGTCCTTGCCCGGGCGCGGGACAGGCTGGCGGGCTCCGCGCCAGAGGCCCTGGCCGCGGTTGCCGCGCTGGAAGCGGTCGCCGCCGCGGTTGGGCAGCGGCACCCTGAGTTGGCGATCTATTTTGACCTCGCCGAATTGCGCGGCTATCACTACCACACCGGCATGGTATTTGCCGCCTATGTGCCCGGTCATGGCCAGGCCCTGGCCAACGGCGGCCGCTATAACGACGTTGGCAAGGTCTTCGGCCGGGCCCGCCCCGCCACCGGCTTCGCCACGGACCTGAAGGCCCTGATGGCCCTGTATCCGGCGCCGGCGCCAGAGCAGGGTGCCATCAGTGCACCCCTCGCCGATGCCCCGGGCCTGTTGGCCCGGATTACGGAACTGCGGGCTGCGGGCGAGATCGTGATCAACAGCCTCGAGGTCGCGCCGGATCCGCGCTGTGACCGGCAGTTGGTGGAAGTAGCAGGCGAATGGCTGGTACAGCCGCTCGCTCCCTGATCAATTACACGAGTTGGATGTTCATGAGCAAGAATGTAGTGGTTCTCGGTACCCAGTGGGGCGATGAGGGCAAGGGCAAGATCGTTGATTTACTGACCGACCAGGCCAACGCCGTGGTTCGCTTCCAGGGTGGCCACAATGCCGGTCATACCCTGGTTATCGACGGGCAGAAAACAGTGTTGCACCTGATCCCCTCGGGGATCCTGCGGGCCAATGTCCAATGCCTGATTGGCAACGGGGTGGTGCTGTCGCCGGACGCGTTGTTGAAGGAAATTAACGAGCTTGAGGCCAAGAATGTGCCGGTGCGAGAGCGTCTGCGGATTTCTCCCTCCTGCCCCCTGATCCTGCCCTATCACGTGGCGCTGGACCTGGCCCGGGAGGTCCGTCGCGGGGTGGAAAAGATCGGCACCACCGGGCGCGGCATTGGCCCGGCCTATGAGGATAAGGCCGCCCGCCGCGGGGTCCGTCTCGGTGACCTCAAGGATCCAGAGCGCTTTGCTACCAAGCTGCGGGAGGTCATGGATTACCACAATTTCCAGCTGGAGCATTACTACAAGGTGGAGCCGCTGGACTACGACACGGTGCTGCGGGAAACCCTGGCGATGGCGACTGAGCTGCTGCCGATGATCGCCGATGTCACCGCCATCTTGCATGAGTGCCGCAAGACTGACGCCAATATCATGTTCGAGGGGGCTCAGGGCTCCCTGCTGGATATTGACCACGGCACCTACCCCTACGTCACCAGCTCCAATACCACGGCGGGCGGCACCGCCACCGGCTCCGGCTTCGGGCCGCTGTTTCTGGACTACGTACTGGGAATCACCAAGGCCTACACCACACGGGTAGGTTCCGGCCCTTTCCCCACCGAACTGTTCGATGCCACCGGGGCACACCTGGCCTCCCGCGGCCACGAGTTCGGCGCCACCACCGGTCGTCCGCGCCGCTGCGGCTGGTTTGACGCTGTAGCGCTGCGCAATGCGGTGAATATCAACTCTGTGTCGGGACTCTGCCTGACCAAGCTGGATGTACTGGACGGGCTGGAGACAATCCAGATCTGTGTCGGCTATGCGGACAGCAGCGGCAGCCCGGTACCTAACCCCGTGGACTCAGACGATTACGACGGCCTGGTGCCAGTGTACGAGGAGGTTCCCGGCTGGACTGAATCCACCGTCGGTGCCCGCACCCTGGAGGAGCTGCCGCAAGCCGCCCGGGATTACATCCACAAGATCGAGGAAGTGGTGGGTGCGCCAATTGACATCATTTCCACGGGCCCCGACCGGGTGGAGACCATTGTCCTGCGGCACCCCTTCGACGCCTGAGCGCGATGCGGCCGGTGCCTACCAGAGCTGGGGCACCACGCCCCAGAACGCAGTCCCCAGCAGCCCGATATTGGCGAGGAAGCCGATGATCATGCCGGGGCCCCGTTTCGCGGGGTCCTTGACGTAGCTGTTGCGGTACAGCACGCGGCCGATCATGAATGCGAGCCCCAGGCTGGCCGCCACTTGCGGATTGAAGTAAAGAGCGCTTAACCACAGGGCCGGCAAAGTCAGCAGCAGCTGCTCCAGCGTGTTCATTTGCACCCTGTAGGCCCGCTCGAAGCCTGGATCGCCGGTCATGGCCGGTGCCTCCAGGCCGGAGCGGCCGCGCTCAACGCCGCAGAGCATGGTGAAGACCAGGTACTGCACCAGTATCAACAGGGTAATCAACGCTACCAGAGCCATAGGGTATTGTTCCGGGCTATAAGTGGGCCCCTCTTATAGCGCCCGCGCCGCCTCCTTGTCCAGCGCTGTCAGAAGTGGTGCTGCTTCCAAGCGCTGAACCCAATCCCGGTCCAGCGGCGGAAGGCCCGGTAGAAGCTGTTCACCTCCAGATAGCCCAGCTCATGGGCCAGACACTTTCCCGGCCGCCAGTTGGAGCGCAGCGCCTGTTCGCAGCGGTACTGGCGCGCGCGATCAAGCAGGAACTGGTAGTGGGTGTGGTCGGTCCGCAGGCGCCGCCGCAGGGTGGTGGCGCTCATGCCGAGCTGCGCGGCCACGGTGTCTACCCGCAATCGCGACAGGTCCCCCCGCAGGAGGATATGCAGCACCCGGTCGGTGGTGCGGGATTCGGAGTAGTGGCTCACGCGGGTGGCGGGACGGGAGTCGCGCCAGCGAGCCGAAGTGAGTGCGGTTTGAGTCTGTTCCATTACCAGAACCTCCATGTTCAGGTCATTGCGAAGCGGGGTTTGCGGCACCCTGCCGATGCTGGCGGCTCCTTCCATGGAGTTGCAGGCAGACAGTTTTTGCGGTGCCGGAAGCAAAAGATAGCAGAGAATCGGCGCGCCTGCCGCGAAGCCCCGGCGGCTGGACGCAATTGGTGAAAAGCGGCGTTAGGGGATGGCTGTGGCCTGATTGCCGAGAACGTCGGGCAGGGGACAGTCCATGACGGCAGCGATGCTGGCCAGCAGTTCCTGCTCCACCGGGCTGAGCATGCCATCGGCGCTGGCTGCCCGGTGCATGGCTTTCAGGATGGGCGGCTTGAGCAGGGGATAGCAGTCCGCCAGCTGATGCACGGCCTTCGCAAATGCTTCGAGACTGCAATCTTCCGCTGCCAGGAGCTGCAGCGCGGGGTAGCCCAGCTCGTCCGCGGCCAGGCGGAAAGTCGCGGCGGCCTCGCCGCTGCCATGGTAGGCCAGCATCGACAGCACCACCCGCAGCGGGTAGCGCACCTTGTCCAGGCTGCGATGGCGCGCTTTCGCCGGCTTCACCTGGACAAATTCCGGGTCGAGATAATGGCGTAGCAGCTGGTACAGGCACCACTCATGCAAGTCGGTGCGGCGATCGGCCCGGATCAGCCCCAGCAGGGTCCGCTTGAACTGCTGGTACTGGGCCGCCGACTGGCTCTTCAGGGCCGGCAGGCACAGTTCCAGCAGCGGCAGGCGCAGACCCGGGTCAAGCTGTGCCACCCCTTCCTGCAGGGTGTGGGCCAGATCCTCCAGGCCCTGGACGCCGCTGTCCCGCAGCAGTGCATACTGGACCTTGCGAACACTGTCCTCGGGGCTGACAAGCATGGCCAGGACCAGCGCGGTGGCCCCCAGCGGCTCATGGCTGTAGCGGACAAACGCCAGCGGCAGCTTATGGCGGGACGCCGTCTCCTCCTCCAGCTGGTCCGGTTCGGGGCCGAAATCGGCGTCGGCGCCAGCGTCGGTCGTCGCGGCT
>JBGTGB010000194.1:0-17078 GCA_041746975.1 Haliea sp.
GTACAACGCCCAGGGGGCGCTTGAACTGCCTGTGAGCATCACCGCCGCGGTGCGCAGAGGGACGCTTTACGTGCCCAAGGGAGCCTGGATTGGCGACTCCGCCACCGGTGTGACCGTGAATGCGCTGGTTCCCGGCCACAAGTCGGATCTCGGCGACGGCGCCTGCTACTACGATTGCAGCGTGGACCTGCAGCTGATCCGTTGACGCCTGACACTACCGCCGTATAGGGGCGGTAGCTCGCTGCAGGCACCCTCATTAGTTTGGCGGTCTTTGGTAGTGGACAGCGGTTTTCGTGGCTGAATTCGACACAATTGTTATTGGCGCGGGCCACAACGGCCTGATCTGCGGCACCTACCTTGCCCGAGCGGGCCAGCGCGTACTGGTCCTGGAGGCGTCCGCTGTTCCCGGAGGTGTCGCCCGGGAGCGTGACTTTTATCCGGGCTTTCGGGTTGCTGCCTGCCACAGCCTGAGCAGCTTGAGCGGGCCGGTTGTAAAGGAGCTGGAGTTGGCAAAACACGGTTTCCAGACTCCCGCTTCGCCCCTGCCGACAGTGGCAATCGCCACCGACGGTGCGCCGATTACCATCGGCGATGACACCGTGACGGGCGTCGATGCGACGGATCAGCTGGCCTACTGGAAGTACCGCGCTGCCCTGAAGAAATTCGCCCGTGCCCTGCAACCGTTCTGGCAGAAAACCATGCCGCGGATCGGCAACAACAGCGTTTCCGAGATGCTTACCTTTGCCCACCTCGGTGTCAGGCTGCGCCTGCTCGGCCGGGAGGATATGCTCGAGTTTCTGCGGGTGGCGTCGCTGCCGATGCGGGACCTGATGGACGAAAACTTCGCAAGTGAGCAGCTCAAGGCCGCGCTGGCGTGGGACGGGTTGCTGGGCTCGAAGCTGGCACCGCGTTCACCGAACCAGGCCGTATTCACCCTGTTGAATCGCATGGCCGGGCCGCATTCCGGGCTGCACGGCTTGCCGGCAGGGGGGATTGCCAGCCTGGTCGCGTCCCTGTGCTCCGCGCTGCAGATTGCGGGTGCCGAGCTGCGATGCAACACCCGGGTGCGCCGCATTCTGGTGGACGCAGACGACAGCGGCCAGCAGTGCGCCGGCGTTGAGCTTGAGGACGGCCAGACAATCCGGGCGCAGCGGGTTGTATCCAGCGCCGATCCCAAGAACACGTTCCTCAATTTGCTGGGTGCGCGACATCTGGAAATCGGCTTTGGCAACCGCGTTCGGCGACTGCGCTGTGACGGTTATGTGGCCAAACTGCACCTGGCGCTTTCGGCGCTGCCAAAGTTCCACGGTATCGAGCGGCCCGACGGCCGCATGATCATCGCGCCCACCATGGACACGATCGAGTTCGCCTACGATGACGCCAAGTACGGCCTGCTGCCCGAGCAACCGGTACTGGAGGTACTGCTGCCCTCGCTGCACCAGCCGTCCCTGGCTCCCGCGGGTCAGCATGTGCTGTCAGCCCATGTCATGTATGTGCCCGCGGAACTCGAGGGTGGATGGACTGCGGAGGCCAGGGCTGCGTTTGTCGGGAAATTGCTGGCGCTACTGGAGCAACATGCGCCGGGAATAACTGCCAGCGTGCTGCACACGGAATTGCTGACCCCGGCCGACCTTGAGCAGGAGTATCTGCTGACGGGTGGGCACTGGCACCACGTGGAACCGGCGCTGGACCAGCTGTTGATGATGCGGCCGACCTACGGGGCGGCGCAGTATGCGACCCCGCTGGCGGGCCTGTACCTGTGCGGTGCCGGCACCCACCCCGGAGGTGACCTCAGCGGCAACCCGGGGCGCAACGCTGCCAGGGAGATCCTGTCGTGAAACACTACGACGCACTCGTCATCGGTGCCGGGCACAACGGCCTGACAGCCGCGGCCTACCTGGCGCGCGCCGGGCTCCAGGTCCTGGTGGTGGAGAAGAACGACTATATCGGTGGTGCCGCGGTGACGCGCGAGCTGCACGAGGGCTGGCACTACTCGAACTGCTCCTATGTCTGCAGCATGATGCGCCAGGCCATTCACCGCGACCTGGATCTCGCCCGCCACGGCCTGCTGCTGGTGCCGTATCTGGGTACGGTCAACTTCAGTGACGACGGCGACACCACGCTGATCGATTATCCGACGGACCAGGCTGCCTATCTGGAACTGCGCAGGCACTCACCCCATGACGCAGACGCCATGTCCAGGTTTCAGGCGGATCTTGGGCGCTATGCCCAATTCATTCGCAAGACGCTGATGCGCACGCCCCCCGATCCCGCCTCGTTCCGGGCACGGGATATTGCCGAGCTGCTGTTCCTCGGCAAGCAGCTGTGGCGGCTGGGCGAGGCGGAAATATATGAGTATATGCGTTTTTTCACCATGAGCGCCGCGGATTTTCTCGAGGATTACTTCGAGAACGATCTGATCAAGGCGGCAATGGCCACGCCGGGGGTGATTGGCACCGCGTTGGGCGTATATTCACCCGGTTCCGCCTACATCCTGCTGCATCACGTCATGGGGGATGTGGATGGCAGCGTGGGGGCCTGGGGGCTGGCCAGGGGCGGCATGGGGGCTATCTCCAATGCCATCGCCGGCGCCCTGCGGGAAGCGGGTGGGGAGATACGCACCTGCGCCGGCGTATCGCGCATCCTGGTAAAGGATGGCAAGACGGTCGGCGTGGCACTGGAGAACGGCGACGAAATCCGCGCCGACATTGTCGTTTCCAACCTCGATGCAAAACGCACCTTCACCCAGATCATGGATCCCGACGACCTACCCCCTGGCATCCATGACCGGGCAAGGAACTTCAAGATCCGGGGTTCATCGGGCAAGGTCAATATCGCCCTGTCGGGACTGCCCCGATTCAACAACGTCGCGGACAACCGCTATATCAATCGCGGTGGCCAGGGCTTCGCCGGCTCGCTCAAGACCATGGAGCGAGCCTACGACTGCTGGAAGCGGGGGCGCTGGTCCGATGACCCGTTCATCGAAGCCATTATCCCTTCCGCCTGGGATCCCACGGTGGCGCCGACCGGCAAGCACTGGATGTCGGCGTTTGTGCAGTATTGCCCGCCGCAGCTGGCGGACGGGCCCTGGACGCCGGAGAAGCGGGATCAGTTCGGGAAAACGGTCATTGACAAGATCGAGCGCTACAGCCCCGGGTTCCGTGATCTGGTGGTGCATGCCGAGGTGCGCACACCCCACGAGATAGAAGCGGAAATCGGGCTGACCGAGGGCAACATCTTCCAGGGCGAGTTGACCATCGACCAGCTGCTGTTCAATCGGCCCTTCCCCGGCTACGGACAATACCGCATGCCTCTGCGGAACATGTACATGTGCGGTTCATCGACGCATCCCGGGGGGGGCGTGTCCTCGGCCTGTGGTGCCAACGCGGCCCGGGAAATACTGCGGGATCTGAAGCGCCCCAATACTGTCCCTGAAGACGACTGTTACGACGAGTAGATTATGCAGGTTACAGACCCTTTTGCCGGCGAACGACTTAAACATTCCTGCTTCCACCCTCGTCAGGCGGCGATGAATCTGCGCGATGCCTGGTCGTCCTGGAATGGCTACAAGTTCGCGGACTATTACTACGACGCCAATTACGAGTACTTCTGCATTCGCAATACCTGCGGCACCTACGACATCTGCCCGATGCAGAAGTACCTGATCGAAGGGCCCGAGGCCATGGCCATGCTCAACCGCATGGTGACCCGGGACATCAGCAAACTGGGCATTGACCGGGTGACCTACGTCTGCTGGTGCACCGATGAAGGACGCATGGTGGACGACGGAACCATCTTTCGCCTCGGCGAAGAGCGCTACATGCTGACCTGCGGCAGTCCGTGCCTGGCCTGGCTGCGCAAGAGCCAGCTCGGTTTCGACGCTGTAAGCATGCGCGAGTACACCGAGGATGTTGCCGCGCTCTCCCTGCAGGGCCCCACCAGTTTTGCGGTGCTGAGGAGCATGGGTTTCGAGGCGCTGGCGGATCTCAAGCCCTTCGGCATCATGCACTTTCCCTTCCAGGGCGGCACGCTGACGATTTCCCGCACCGGCTTCACCGGGGGTCTCGGCTATGAGCTGTGGGTCGACCCCGCCCTGGCGTTGCCGCTCTGGGATGCGCTCTACGCGGTGGGAGCCGACTACGGTATTCACCCCTACGGCGAAGCCGCGACCAACATGGCGCGCCTGGAAGCGGGGTTTATCATGCCGGACATGGAGTTCAATGAAGCCCTCAAGACGATTAACTTCGAGTACGACCAAACCCCGCTGGAGCTGAATCTGGAATGGCTGGTGGATTTCCGCAAGCCTCACTTCAACGGGCGTCGGGCCCTGCTCGCGGAGCGTTCCGCCGGGTCGACGAGAAAGCTGATAAAGCTCGATATCGAAGGGAGCAAGCTGGCGCAGGGGGCGCTGCTCTACAGCAACAAACGCTGCAGCAGAGAAGTCGGGTATGTCACCTCGTCCATGTGGTCGCCGGCCGCCAAGGCCAACATCGCCCTGGCGATGGTTGAGAGCAGGGCCTTGTCCGGGGACATCTGGGCCGAGGTTTACTATGAGAAGGAACTTCGCTTGCACCGGAAGGTTGCCCGCTGTGCGGTGCGCGACAAGCCCTTCTGGGCCCCGCAGCGGGCGCGACAGACACCGCCGGCGAGCTTCTGAGCAGAGTAACGGACCCTTACGCTCCCGCTTTTACTTCGGAATACGCATCCGCCTCGATCTGCTGGCGCCAGGCCGAGAGATTCATGCCGATCGCGAGAAAGCCGAGGATCCATAGGATTTCGTCCCAGACGTAGATCCACAGGCCAAGGTAGGCCCAGTATGCCGCGATCAACCACAAAATCGTATAGAGCACCGCCTTGAGCAGTCTGGCGGCAGAAATGAGGGGCCCCTTCGTTACCTCGCGCTCGTGCAGTCTCACCATCAGCTCCAGCAGCAGTACAATCAGCAACCAGCTCGAGGCCTCCACGACATCGGCCCAGGCGAGCCCGCGCTCGACTTGCATGCCCGATGCATCAGTGACGAGTTGTCCCTGCTCAAACAGGTAGAATTGCCCCGCGAAGGACAGTACCGAACAGTTTTCCCGATCGAGTGCCCAGTACTGGACCGTGTGCGCGAAGGAAAGCCCCTGTTCAAGCAAATCGCACAAGCCTGCCGTCACCGGTTCAATGTCATGGTAGAGCCGCCACAGGCTATCGCCGTAGGCATAAATGGTATGGAGGATAACCGCGTAGCACAGCAGGCGCACAGTGTGCATGACTCGGATACGGCTGCGGGTGGAAGCTTCGTCGGACAGCAGGTAGGTTTCCAACTCAAACAGCAGCAGGAGTGCAAACCACGCAAGCTCGTCCAGCGTGGTGGCAAATCTCTTCGTCCAGTCGATCAGGCCCCAGCCATCATGCGCTGTATGAGCGGCGAGCTCCAGATCGTTGGCAAGATAGTAGAGAAAGTTGATAAACAGCAGCGTGTAGACGACAGCCTTGATCAGCTGGCGTGGATCGAAGCGCCACGCACCCGGACTCTTGCTCGAGATACCATCCCGCTCGCTCACTGAAGACATCGGGGCTCCGCGCTGTGCCAGGCTGAAACAGTAGCGTGCGGCGTCAAGGCACCTCCTCCAGCCCTATACGCTCAAAGTACACCGAGCGAGGGGCCGAAGCGAGCGGGCGGTTGTCATTGGTGCGCCACCTGTGGTCAGATACGGGTGTCCTCCGACCCTACAGGTCTGGAAGAAAAAGCGGGGTGCATGACTTTAACTCGTTAAATATTAGTGCGAGAGTCCGGATTCCTGGCTGACGGGCCAGTGGAGGTGGCAGTGAGTGCAAGGGAGTACTTTGTAACCAGTTATATCGATGCATGGAACCGTCATGATGCGATTGCCGTAGCAGAGCACTTATCCCGGGACGGCTGCTATTGTGACGTCCCGCTCCAGCGCGAATTCGGGGGCAAGGCCCTGATCGGTTACCTGGAGCACTACTTTGATCATGAGCACTACCATTACGACTTGATCGGCGAAGTCATGACCAATGGAACAACCATGGCGTTCCAGTATCGCCAGCGCCCAGTAGATGCGTCCTCGGGTGAGCCGGATTGGGAGGGAGCCGAATTCATCGAGCTTGCCGATGGGGGCGCGAGACGCATACAAGACTACTACCGTTTCCCGGGTGATGCTGGCGGTGAAAGCAATCGCTCCAGGGGCGCTCCGCGGTATGCCAAGTCCGCGCTTGGTGACGATGCCATAAGACGATTGCTGTCCCGTCTGGACTGCCTGATGAGGCAGGAAAAGCTCTACCTTGATCCCAACCTGTCATTGCCCAGGCTCGCTACGGAAATGGGCTGCTCCGTCAATCACCTTTCACAGGCAATCAACGCCGGGCATGGGGCCAGCTTTTTCAACTTCATCAACCACTTTCGAGTTGCTGACGCGAGGGAACTGCTCGCGCAGAGGGATTGCCGCTTCCCGGGCGTTCTCGATATTGCCCTGACGGTCGGTTTCAACTCGACCTCTACCTTCTACACCGCTTTCAAGAAAGCGACAGGAAAGACGCCGGCACGCTACCGCACCGAAATGGTTGGCTGAGCGGCCCTCTCCCGCCTGGGGCGCTGCCCGACCCTAAATGGCGCGCAAGTAAAACAGGTAGTCCAGGTCGGCAATGCGCGAGTGGAAATCATCGCACTCACCTTGCCTGGTTTCTATGTACATGGAGCAGAATCGCGCGCCGAAGTAGACCCCTAGCAGTTCGGAGCGGCGTAAGTTTTCCAGTGCCGCATCCCACCGATTGGGCAGGGTAACGGCAACTCTCGAAAGGTCGGATTCCTGCCGGGTTGGTGGCCCAGGGTCAATTTCCCCGGTGACTCCGTGGTGGATTCCTGCCAGCACTGCGGCCATGACCAGGTAGGGGTTGGCATCCGCACCGGCTACCCGGTGTTCAATACGACGATTTTCCTCGGTTGATACCGGGATGCGCAACGCTACCTCGCGATGATCATAGCCCCAGGATGGGTCGCAGGGGGCAAATGCGCCGGCCTTGAAGCGGCGGTAGGAATTCGCATTGGGCGCAAATATCGCCATGGCTTCACTCATGGTTGCGGCAAGCCCTCCCACACCGTGTCGCAACGCAGGCGTCAGGGTAGGGGGGGCAGTTCTCGCGTCGCTGGCAAATATGTTGCGCCCCTGTTGGTCGTAGACGCTTGCGTGTATGTGCAGGCCGTTGCCGGCGATTGCCTCGAACGGCTTGGCCATGAAGGTCGCGGCGATGCCGTGTTTTCTTGCTACAGCCTTGACAATGCGCCGCAGCAGCAGTGACTCATTGCAGGCGGCCGCGGGATCCGGATTGTGATGGGTATTGATCTCCCACTGCCCGGGGGAAAACTCACTGTGAATCGCCGTCAGCGGAACAGCGTGCAGATCGCAGGCGCGGTGTACGTCGTCAAGGAATGCATTGCAGTCAATGAAATCGTCCTGCATGCAGTACTGGATGCCGGGCTGCAAGCGGTCTGTGCCGGGAATACGGCCCCGCAGCGGTTCCGGCGTGGCGCCGTCTGATGGAGCGAGCAGATAAAATTCCAGCTCCGTCGCCACCACGGGATGCCAGGACTGTTCCCGGAAGCGATCCAGCACGCGAAGCAGTGGGTTGCGCGGATCCAGCCACGCGTATCCTCCGTCAGCGTCGGCAAAGCCCACCAGTACCTGTGCCAGCGGTGTGTCAAACCAGGGGACAGACTTCAGGGTATCCGCAATGGGCCGCACCACCTGGTCCGGGTCGCCGCTGATCGCGAGGCGATCAGTGCAGTCATACATGTCACCCAGTATGCCGAGGAAGGGAACCGTACCGGGCACCCGAAAACTGCCTTGATAGAGCGCGTGCCATTCACGGCGGTGAATGCGCTTGCAGCGCAGAATGCCGTTCATGTCCGGTATGAGCAGTTCCAGCATCTCGATGTGCGGATAATCGCGAACAAAGCGCTCGAGTTCTTCATTGTTGCCAAAACTCATTGACACCTCGTTTACAGAAGGGAAATAGAGCAGGAAATTACGAAGCCGCGGATGTGTCGTCAACCGGGCGTATAGGATTGAGCTTCAACACTGCAGGTCGCATTGTATGCTTCGGGCTTGTATTGTTCCTGAGGATAATCCCGGAGTAAGGCCATGTTTTCCTTGCGTCGACCCAGAGAAACAGCGGAGCACACACCATCCTTCTACGCGGCGACCGCCAACAGGCGCACCGATTACCCGGCGCTTGCCTCGGATATATCCGCGGATGTTGCCGTGGTTGGTGGCGGCTTTACCGGCGTCAACACAGCGCTTGAGCTAAGCGAGCGTGGGTTCTCCGTTGCCCTGCTTGAGGGCAATCGCATTGGCTGGGGGGCGTCCGGCCGCAACGGTGGCCAGATCATCGGCGGGATCGGGCATGATCCCGAACGGTTTGTCAGGGCCATCGGCGAAACCGGGGTACAAACCATCCATCAGATGGGTATCGAGGCCAGGGATATAATCGCTGAACGGGTTGAGCGCTATGCCATCGCCTGCGATCTGAAGTGGGGCTACTGCGATGTTGCCCTCAAACCGCGACACATGAAAGAGTTTGCCGAGTGGAAAGAGCTTCAGGCGAAAATAGGCAATCCACATTCCTATTCTCTGCTGACGGCTGAGGAGCTGCGGGTGTTCGTTGGCTCGGAGCGCTATTGTGGTGGCTTGTATAATACCGCCAATGGTCACCTTCACCCCTTGAATCTTTGTATTGGCGAGGCCGATGCGGCAGAGGAACTGGGCGCGCGGTTATTCGAGCAATCGCGGGTTGTTGCCATAGAGCAGGGGCCGAGGCCGCGCGTTGTGACAGCGGGGGGCAGTGTCACTGCCGACCGTATTGTCCTCGCCGGCAACGCCTACATGGAGGGGCTCGTGCCACAACTGGCGAGCCGGATTCTGCCAGCCTGCAGTTCCGTCGTCGCCACGGTGCCATTGTCCGAGGAAATGGCTCATGCCATTGTTCCCGGCGATGTCGCGGTCTGTGATCCACGTACCGCCCTCGACTACTTCCGCCTGTCTGCCGACAGGCGCCTGCTGTTCGGCGGCCTCGCGAACTACACGGGTCTGGAGCCCGGGGATCTCAGGGGCGTCTTGCGCAGGAAAATGGAATGGGTGTTTCCCCAGCTCAGCTCGGTGCCGATCGAGTTCGGCTGGAGTGGCCATATCGGTATCGGCCTGAACCGCATGCCGCAACTGGGGCGTCTCGCTGACAATATATTCTATATCCAGGCCTACTCGGGCCACGGCGTCGCACCCACCCATATCATGGCGCGGATCACGGCAGAAATGATTGCCGGAGCACCGGAGAGATTTGACGTCATGGCCCGCATCAGTCACCGCTCGTTCCCCGGCGGCAAGCTGTTCAGACGCCCTGCGCTGGCAATCGGCATGGCCTATTTTAAGGCGCTGGACCTCGCTTGAAGAGCCATTCGAGTGTGTCGCAGCGCCAGGGTACGACGTCAGCAATGGGTTCGTCGGCGCTAGGCTGGCAATTCCTGCACAGCGCGCCAGGCCTCGTCAATGGCGACATCCGTATAGGCGCTGGCACCCGCATCCGAGTTGGCGATTGCGATGTTGCCGAACGGTCTGCGGGCGCCGTGTTGGTGCTTGGCAAAGAGTTGCACGCCGGCATCATCCGGGCCGCAGTCAAACTGGTGTTGGCGGCGCATTGCTTCCACATCTACCCCGAGTTCGGCCATGAGTTCGCGCACCGTGTTGCTGAAATTCCACCACTCCAGGTTGTGCGTGCCGCCCAGCGACAGGCGCATCGGTCCCGCCTGGTGAAACTCATTGCGCCGGGCGTGGCCGCCAATGCCAGCCCCGACCACTACCAGGTCGTAGGTTTCCTCGAGGTCTCTCGGTGGCGGAAACGACTGGTCGTCGAGAGCAATAGCGTGCGCAGTCTCATAGGCGCCCGGATGGGAGCCCCGCAGTCCCGTGCGGACCGGGGGATAGCCGCGAGGATCTGGTGCCGAACCTGTGCCGGGCAAAATCGATGGGTTTGTGCCCGGATTGGCCTCGGCGTTGAGCGTCATGCCTAGACCCACGCTCAGTCCCAGGGCGGCGAGTGATCCTGCGCCCCATGCCCAATTCATCATCGGTCTTCATCCGGGCCTCCCCTCCGTGCTCACTCGAAGTTGTGCAGCGTACAACTGGTGTCCGCATACGCTGTGATCAGCCATTTCCGCTTGTCGTCGCTGCTGATGGCGCCGCCCTCTTCATGGGTGACGATTTCGTCAGCGTAGAACGCCAGCAGGGCTTCCGTGTCCGAGGCGGGCTGATTGGCCCACAGCTGGGCGTAGTCGCCGCGGAACCATTGCTCCGGGTCCGGCAGCTCCCCAGCGTGTACCGCGGGGCCGATCAGGCTACTGATGCCGATCAAGACGATCAGGGTCATGTCTTTCATTGGCTGCCTGCGATAGTTTCGAAATCTGATGTGCGCAAGATAGAACACCCTCCAGATCCGGGCTAGGCGGGGAGCACCATCATGTAGACCTTGCGCACGGGCTCCAACACCTCGGCGGTGCCTTTCCAGCCTCGGGGGAATACCCAGCTGTCACCTGCCCGTACTTCGGTCACCGTCCCCGACTCCGAGGTGAAGCGCCAGTGGCCCTTGAGCAGGTGGCAGAACTCGGTGAGATCCAGGTTGAGCTCAAGGGTCCCTTTTTCACACTCCCATGTGCCGGCAACAAGATTACCCGTGCTGAAGAACCCCAGGTCGGTCTGCAGGGGTAGTGGCCCGACGGGTTTGCCGAAAGATTCAGCTTCGATCAGGCCCCCAAGGGAGGCACATTGGTGCTGTACGGAAATTTCTGGCATGCGATTGGTTCCTCGTGTAGTGACTGAATGCGTGCTTAACGCGACGCCTGGGCCGGGTCGCCACTCAGGACGGGTGACCGGGAAACCCCCTTTTATCCCACTTTGGCAGCTTCGGCTTCCCGGCCCATGGGGCAGGAGCCGACTTCACGAGTATTGAAATCACCCGGGCCACGCGTGTTTTCCTCTGCAGGGTTTTCGTTATACTGAATACAGGACGAGGAGAGACCGATGGCAAGCGCATTCGAAAAGCACCCGCAGTGGCCAGGAGTTGCCGCCGCGACCGGAAGTGATAGCGCTACGGTGAATATTGCGCCGTGGATGCAGGATGCGCTGCGCGAGGGATTCGTCCATCTCGCCGCCGGTCGCTTCCAGGAGGCATCGAATTGCTGCAAGCGCCTGCTTGGCGCCAAGCCCGATCTTGTTGAGGGCCACTTCCTGGTTGGGCTGATAGCCATTGAACTCAAGCAGACCTCGCATGCCGTACATGCTTTTGGTTCGGTAACCAAGTTACGTCCCGACCACCCTGCAGCCTGGGCCCATCTCGCCCGCCTGTTCATGCAGGCCGGGCAGGCAGCGCGTGCCGATGGGGCGCTCGCCAACGCCGTTGAGCACAATGATGGCAACCCCATTGTGCTGGATCTCATTGGCTCCATTTACGGCATGCTCGGCGATCAGGAGGAGGCGGGCGCCTGGATCGCCCGGGCCCTGCACAAGCAGCCGGACGGCATCCCGTTCCTCATCAATCAGGCCAACAACCACATGTTCCTGGATCGCCTCGACGATGCGGAAGTGGTGCTCAACAAGGTTCTCGAACAGCAGCCCTCGCACCCGAATGCGCACTGGCTGCTCGCCGGGCTGCGCAAAGCCCGGAACCGGGACCATGTGGCGGTGCTCGAACGCCTGATCAGTGAGGACTCGCAAAACCCCCGGGCGCTGGCGTTCCTCAATTACGCGCTGGGGAAGGAGTTCGAGGACCTCGAGGACTGGGACAATGCCTTTGCCGCGTTCGCGCGCGGTGCTGCCGCCAGGCGCACGACGATTGATTTTGACGAAGCCTCCGAGATCGAAATGTACGAAGCCTTCGCCAGCACATTTACCACTTCCTGGATGGACGACGGTGCGGTGGGCGACGCTGACCCGGCCCCCATATTCGTGGTGGGCCAGCCGCGAACCGGGACTACCCTGGTCGAACGCATCATCACCAGCCATTCCGAGGTTTTCTCCGCAGGCGAGCTCCGGCAGTTTGGCCACTGCGTGCGACGGCTCGGCGACTATCGCGAGCCCCGCCTGCAGTCCGCGAAGCTTGCCGAGCTTGCGGCACAGATAGACCCTGCCAGGCTTGGCAATGCCTACCTGCAGATGACCCGCAAGGTCCGAGGCAGTCTGCCGCACTTTGTTGACAAGCTGCCGCCGAACTATTTGTTTATCCCGCTGATCCTGAAGGCGCTGCCGCGCGCCAAAATCGTGCACCTGCAGCGCGACCCCATGGACGCCTGCTTTGCCAGTTTCAAGCAGCTGTTTGCGGACGCCTATCCACACTCGTATGACCAGGCTGAAATGGCGCGTCACCACGCCCGCTACTTTCGGCTGATGGCGACCTGGCGCGATCGCTTCGGCGATCGCTTCTTCGACATATCCTACGAAGACGCCGCCGGTAACCTGGAACCGAATGCCCGCGCACTGATCGATTTTCTGGGTCTGCCCTGGGAGGACGCCTGTCTCGATTTCCACCGGCAAACCGCCGCGGTCACCACCGCCAGCGTAGTGCAGGTGCGCGAGCCCGCCCATACCCGTTCCGTGGGCAGGTGGCGTCGTTACCAGCCGCAGTTGGCGCTCATGCAACAGACGCTGGCGGCGGAAGGGGTACCCTGGGAGCTGTAGGCACTTTGATTATCGCGGAGCGCGTGCCGGATTGTGGTGCGCAGATGCCCGAAATCAGTGCACCGCGGGGCGCTGACAACCCTGTAGGCGCGGAAGCAGAATCGGAATCAATCGGTATTTTACAGAAATGTTGCAGTAAAGGCCTATGAGATCTACTTTTATAGTTGGCTGGCCAAGGCATGATTTTTGCTTATGTGGTGATGCGGCGCTCAGCACTCGGAGGACACCATGGATACTCTAGAATCACCACGCTTCAGGGAAGTTGCTCAAGAACGTCTTACGGTCGACTCGTCGTTTCCCGCTGCCAAACGCAGGCTCATCGCACAAGCGGTGTCGTTTGCGCTGTTGACCGGAGCAGCTGCCGGCGCGGCGCGAGCACAGCAGCTTGAGGAGGTCATTGTCACCGCAACCAAACGCGCGGAATCGGTAATGGACGTGCCGATCGCCATCACAGCGATGTCTGGCAATGAAATCCGCAGGGTCAACCTCAACGATGTCAAGGACCTGATCTCATTTACCCCTGGCATCAGCGGCAACAGCAAGGACAGCTTTCTGGACTTTGTCAGCGTTCGCGGCATCCGCACCATTGACTTCGGCAATGGCGGCGATCCGTCCGTCAGCCTGTTCAAGAACGGGCTGTACCAGGGTCGAAACGGTTCCGCCGTATCCAGCCTCTATGATGTTGACCGCTCAGAGGTACTGCGTGGGCCCCAGGGATTCCTGTTCGGCCGCAATTCGGTCAGCGGTGCGATCAATGTCATCACCACCAAAGCTAGCGTAGAAGGGATGGAAGGCTACGCTGAAGTCGATGTCGGCGAGCGCGGGGTGTTTGCGTTTGAGGGCGCAGTCAACGTGCCAATCAACGACAACCTGGCGTTCCGAATTGCCGGCTTCCACTCGGAGGAGGACGGCTACGTCAGGAACCTCGCCGGTGGCCCCGACCTGATTTCCCATGACAACCAGTCCCTGCGCCTGTCGACGCGCTATGAAACGGAGACCGTCACCGCTGATCTGATATTCGAGTACGATGATCGCGACCAGTTTGGCACGGTCTACCGGGCTACCGGCCAGGGGGATGCTTTCACCGAGGTGCAGACCCGTATCAACGGCGGAGTGCCCATCGTGACCTCCCGCGATGGGCGCACGGTGAATAACGACAACTCTCTGCAGCCGAACGACGAGGCGGAAATATTTTCCGTTGCGCTGCTGCTGGATGTGGACCTTGGCTGGGCGACCCTGACCTCCATGACCGGCTACAAGGACCACGACTACAGCTATGTAGAAGATTACGATGGCCTGCCCACCATTACTTTCAACTACGGTCAGGACCAGTCCGGCGACTACTTCGAGCAGGAGCTGAGACTGGCCTCCACCAGTGAAGGCCCGCTGGACTGGTACACCGGGGCATCGTTTTACAAGGAGGATATTGACACGGTGTTCCTCGGGCAGCAGGCCGAGGATGTGTATTGCCTGGGGTACTGGTTCAACACCTGTTCGGACCTGTTTGATTACTACAACGGCCTGGACAGCTACTATGGACAGACTTTCTACTGCGATTATTATCTGGACTATTACTTCGGCAGCTGCAGCTGGACCCCGTCCCCCGACGGGCTGATCAACGACAGAAACCGCATTATCGGCAAATACCAGGGCTATTCAGCCTACCTCGATCTCAAGTACGCATTCACCGAGACCTTCGATATCGGTGTCGGCGTGCGCTACAGCTATGATGAAAAGGAGTTTTCCCAGGCGGTGCTGCCCGACCCGGGTGGTTCACTCCTGAACTACAAGGTGCAGACGGGTTTCTCCACACCGGAAGGCGCTCTGTCCGACAAGCAGGACTGGAATGAAGTGACCTGGCGAGTCGTGGCGAACTGGCGGCCGGTTCCTGACACGCTGCTGTTTGCCAGCGTGGCCACCGGTTACAAGCCGGGCGGCTTCGGGAGTTTCAATATAGAAGGGCCGGGCAGCGAGGGCTGTCCCTTCGGCCTCTGCGTGGGCCTGCCTGGCCAGGATCGCCCCGGTGATTTCGGCCCGGAAACTGTCACATCCTACGAAGTGGGCTACAAGGGGCGCCTCATGGAGGGCCGGACCCAGCTGGCGGTAACCGGGTTCTTCTATCAGTACGAGGACCTGCAGGCCATTTTCGGTGATGGTCCGCGGACCATCGTCGACAACGTCGGCGAGGTCGATGGCTGGGGTATCGAGGCCGAGTTGAGTCAGGCTCTGGGTGAGTATGTAACGGTGAAGCTTGGCGCATCATGGTTTGATTCAGAGGCGTCCGATGTCCAGGCGTTCTGTGGCGCCGGTGAGGTGCTGACCGGTTCCGCCGACGCCTGTGAGGGCAACTCGATTCCCTGGGCACCTGAATACACGGCGTTCGCGGTGATCAATGCCAACGTGCCCGTGGGCAATAGCGGCGGCGAGGCCTTCGGAACCCTGTCCTGGTCCTGGGAGGACGACTATCGCGGCGACTGGCCAGACAGGAACGTCATCTATCAGCGCATAGAGGCGCTGAACCAGACGAACCTCGTCGTCGGCTATCGCCAGGAGGCGTGGGAAGTCAGTGCCTACGTGGAGAACGTTTTTGACGACATCTGGTACGATGGCGCCTACTCCGACGATCCCGCACCCGGCCTCATCTTCGTACAGCACACTTTCGGGCCGTCGCGACCGAGGACTGCTGGCGTGAGGTTGAGTTACACCTTCTGAATTCCTCCTCGCCCATCGGCGCGGAAGAGCAGCGAGCGGCGATCGTTTTATGCTCCCGCATGTAGGGAGCAATACGGTATCGGGCTTGTGGAAAAATCAGCGGACGTAATCATCATCGGGGCCGGCCACAATGGGCTGACCTGTGCCGGGTATCTCGCCAAAGCCGGTCTGAGCGTGACCGTGCTGGAAGCGCGCTCCGTGGTGGGGGGCGCCGCACTTACCGAGGAATTCCATCCCGGGTTTCGCAACTCCGTATACTCCTACGCAGTGAGCCTGCTGCATCCGCAGGTTATTGGCGACCTCGAGCTGGAGTCGCACGGGCTCGAGATTCTGGAGCGTCCCGCGGGCACACTCAGTCTGCTCGACTCCGATCACCTGCGCATGACCCGCGACAGCGCCCAGACTCGCCGTGAGCTGGAGCGATTTTCCACCCGCGACGCACGGCAACTGGAACTGTTCGAGGAAGATATCGCCGCGGTGGCCATGGCATTGCGCGCGATGGCTATGCAGGCTCCGCCCAATTTTGGCGGTGGCTGGCGCGACGCGCTCTCCCTGCTGCAATCCGGCAACCGGCTGCGTGGATTGTCCAAGCGTCACCAGATTGCGCTCGGCGAGCTGATGACCCGTTCTCTCGGCGATCATCTGGATGCCTGGTTTGAATCCGATGCGCTCAAGGGTGTGCTTGGACTTGAAGGTGTTATCGGCAATTTCTCGGATCCGTATACCTCCGGTACCGCCTACGTACTGTTGCATCACGCCTTTGGCGAAGTGAAAGGCCGTGCCGGTGCCTGGGGAATCGCCCGTGGCGGCATGGGTTCAATCACCCAGGCGATGGCGGCATTTGCCCGCAGCCGCGGCGTGCGGATAGAGACCGACACGCCGGTAGAGAGGATTATCACCGAGAACGGCGTGGCCAGGGGAGTTGTGACCAGTGACGGCCGTGAACTGACCGCAGGCGTCGTGGCCGCCAGTGTGCATCCGCAGATATTGCTGACCAGGCTGCTTGACCGGGAGTTGCTGGATGCGGACGATCAGCGGCGGATTGATCAGTACCGCAGTCACTCCGCCACCTTTCGCATGAATGTAGCGCTGTCCGAGTTGCCGCGCTTCACCAGTCTGCCCGACGGCGAGACCGACCACTTTCGCGGTGCCATCGAGGTGTGTCCTTCGCTGGGTTACCTGCGCACGGCCTACCGCGATGCCCAGGACCACGGCTGGTCCCGCGGCCCGGTCATTTCCATGCTGGTGCCCAGCACCCAGGACGATACGCTGGCGCCGCCGGGTGCCCATGTGGCCAGCCTGTTCTGCCAGCATTTCCAGCGACACCTGCCCTCTGGGCAGTCCTGGGATGAGGTAGCGGACGAAGTCGCCGACCTGATCATCAATACCATCGACAATCATGCGCCGAACTTCCGCGCGTCCATTGTCGGCAGGCAGATAAAGTCGCCGCTGGATATCGAGCGTGATCTCAACATGGTGGGAGGCGACATCTTCCACGGCGCCCTGCATCTTGACCAGTTCTATTCCATGCGTCCCATACCCGGGCATGCGGGTTACCGTATGCCGGTCAAGGGGGTCTACCTGTGCGGCTCGGGCGCCCACCCCGGGGGCGGCGTCAGCGGGCTGCCCGGGCGCAACGCG